>CASEOS010000005.1 GCA_949289635.1 uncultured Eubacteriales bacterium
ACAATTGGGGACGTTTCTTTTTGGACATTTTTATATATTGGCTTAAAAATAACTTTATATAAAAAATGTCCAAAAAGAAACGTCCCCAATTGTCCCAAATTGTCCCAAAAGAAGCCACCCCCAATTGTCCCAAATTGCTTGACAAAAATAGAAAAGCATAGTAAAATGTTAGCACAAACTAACAAGGAGGAAATAATGAATCTAACAAATTCTCAAGAAGAATATCTAAAAACAATATATATATTAGAAAAAAGTAGTGGTAAAATCAGGGTGACAGATATTGCTGAAAAGCTAAAAATTACAAAACCAAGTGTTAATAGAGCCATAAAAAATTTAAGAGACTTGGATTTAGTGGAATATGAAGTATATGGAGATATCAATCTAACATATCAAGGAGAAGAAAAAGCAAAGGAAATTATAAAAAAACATGATATTATCAAAATGTTTTTAGTAGATATATTAGGTGTAGAGGAAAAGAATGCGGAAGAAGAAGCAAAATCTATGAAATATGCGATATCACCAGATACTACGAAAAAACTAGAAAGATATATCAGTAAAATTATGGATTTAGGAGATTTAGATTGTGATTATGATGAAAATAATCCAAAATGTCAAAGCTGTATAAAAATTACCATAAAAAATAGACTAAACAAAAAAAGCAAGTGTTAAATGAAAGTTGATATAGGAGGTAAACATGATACTAGAATTAGAAAATATATGTTTTGAAAGGGATAACAAAAAAATATTAAACAACATCAATTTAAAAATAGATTTAGGAAAATTTATTGCCATCACAGGGCCAAATGGATCAGGAAAATCTACATTAGTAAAAATGATCATGGGAATTGAACAACCAGATTCAGGAAGAATTATTTTTGATGGAAAAGATATCACCAATATGAAAATTAATGAAAGAGCAAAACTAGGAATGAGTTTTGGATTTCAACAACCAGTTAAATTTAAAGGAATCACAGTTTATGACTTATTAAAAATAGCAGCACATAAAAAAATAACGAAAAAAGAAGCTTGTGATGCATTAGCAAAAGTTGGACTATGTGCGAAAGAATATGTTGATAGAGAAGTAAATGGATCTTTATCTGGAGGAGAATTAAAAAGAATTGAAATTGCAACGGTTGCTTTAAGACAAACAAAATTAACCATATTTGATGAGCCAGAAGCGGGGATTGATTTATGGAGTTTTAATAATTTAATTGATGTGTTCCAAACAATGAGTGAAATCACAAAAGGGACAACTATTATCATATCACACCAAGAAAAAATCCTAGAAATAGCTGATGAAATCATATTAATGAAATCAGGAAAAATACAAAAAATCGGTACAAGTGAAGAAATTCTAAAGGAAGAAATAAAGGGAAAAGGATGTTGTAGAATAAAGAAGGAATGCTAGAATTTTTCATAAGCAGTGAATCAAAGCAAATTTTAAAACAAAAAACATTTCTATAATAATAGTACATTAAAATATAAAAACTTAAAAAATGAAAAGTAAAGAAGATGAAAAATGCTTATGAAAAGTGTAAGAAATATATTTTGTAAAAAATTACTTTGAAAAATAGGAATTGATAAACTAAAATTTAAATAGAAGGAGGACAAGATGGATTCAAAAAAATTAAATGAAATAGATGAACAGCTATTGGGTGAAGTATCTAACTTAGAAAATATCACCAAAGGTGCATACAATATTAGAAAAAATGGAAAAGGAGTAGAGCGACAAGTAACAGAAAATGTCAATATTGTCACCAAAAAAGATGTATCAGGAATTGATATCTATGTAAAAGAAAATACAAAATTTGAATTTATACACATACCAGTTATTATTACGGAAAGTGGATTAAAAGACTTAGTATATAATGATTTTCATATTGGGAAAAACGCCAATGTCATTATAGTAGCAGGATGTGGAATTCATAATGATCATCATAAAGATTCAGAACATGATGGTATTCATAGATTTTACCTTGAAGAAGGAGCAAAAGTAAAATATATAGAAAAACATTATGGTGAAGGAAATGGAGATGGAAAAAGAATTTTAAATCCAGTAACAGAAGTATATTTAAAAGCAGGAAGTAGCTTAGAAATGGAAAGTGTGCAAATCAAAGGTGTCAGTTCAACCATTAGAGAAACAAAAGGTATTTTAGAAAAAGATACTAACTTTGTAGTAACAGAAAAAATCATGACAGATGGAAATCAATATGCAAAAACGATATTTGATGTACAACTAAATGGAGAAAATGCTAGTACACATGTTACTTCTAGGTCTGTAGCAACAGAAAACTCAAAGCAAGAATTTGTATCTAAAATATATGGAAATGAAAAATGTTTTGCACACAGTGAATGTGATGCCATTATCAAAGATAATGCTATCGTGACAGCAACACCTGAAATTACAGCGAATAATGTAGAGGCAAACTTAATCCATGAAGCAGCTATTGGAAAAATTGCAGGTGAACAATTAACAAAATTAATGACCTTAGGACTATCTGAAAAAGAAGCAGAAGAGGAAATCATTAATGGATTTTTAAGATAAAATATATAATTATCAAATTATATATAAAAAATATTTATAAAATAAAAGATAAAGCTAAAGTATAGAAATAAAATAAAAAGTCAAACGATAAAATATTAATATAAATAGTATAAAACTGATAATGAAAAAATGATTATCAGTTTTTTTGTGATATGTGATATAGGAGAAATCATTTTTTCTTGTAGTATAAAAGAAATCACTTTTTTTATACAGTAAAAAATGTCGTATGAGTAGGATTTTTTGCCAGAACGAGAAATGTGAAATTAAGGTGAATTTTAAGAAAAAACAAAATTTTATGATATAATGAAATAAAAATGGAGTAAAGTGTATGAATAAAAAAGGGAAACATTCTAAAGAAGAAAAAAGTAAATTAAAAATTGATAGTAAAGTACTGAAAATAGGATTTTCTATATGTGTAGTTATTGCAATTGGAATCATCATATATAGCTATATGATGAGAAATAAAGAAGATGCAAATAAGCAAGTAGAAGAACAAAAAGAAGAGGAAAGCATTGAAACAGCAAACATAGAAGAACCAATTATAGAAGAAACACTAGATAATAATATACAAAATTTGATAAATCAAATTATGATAGAAAACAATTTAAACGAAAATAACTTTTTCTTTTTCTTTTATAATGTAGAAGAAAAAAAGTATTATTTTTATAATGAAAACACATATTTTACAGCAGCAAGCACGATAAAAGTTCCAGTTGCCATGCTGTATTATGATAAAATAGCAGACGGAGAATTAAATTTATCAGACACCATAATATATCATAGTGATGACTATGAAACAGGAGATGGAAGTACTGCTGCGGATTATTCAGTAGGAGAAAAAATACCAATTTCTTATTTATTAGAACAAACAATAGTAAATAGTGATAATATGGCATTAAATATTTTAATAAATCATATAGGCTATCAAAAATGTAAAGAAGAGTTAAGCAAATATTCAGACATAGAACTTATAGAAGACTTTTATACATCAAATGTTGCAAATGTTTCATATTATTATGATGTATTACAATATTTATATCAAAATACTGAGAAATATAGTGAATTAATTACAAATATGAAAAAATCATCAGGTGGAGGATATCTAAAAGCCGATTTACCACAATATGAAGTGGCTCACAAATATGGTTCTTATGATGGATATGTGCATGATTATGGCATTATATATGGTCAAAATACATATTTAATAGGTGTATTTACAAAAGGAATTGCCAACGCAAGCGATTTAATAGCAGATATAGGAGAACAAGTTGTGACATGTGTAGAAACAGAAAAATCCCAATAAATAAACTTATTGGGATTTTTTAGCTTTTATTCAACTTCTTTTTTCCATAAACCATGTTTATTGCAATAAGCATACAAACAAGATCCAGGAATGTATGGAAAACGACATTCAGC
Source organism: uncultured Eubacteriales bacterium (assembly GCA_949289635.1). GTDB lineage: Bacteria > Bacillota > Clostridia > TANB77 > CAG-508 > CAG-269. The sequence goes on from CASEOS010000005.1 coordinate 3,962, forward strand.
ATTTTGTTCAGGATATAATTTAACCATATATTCTTTATTATCTGTTACTAGGGCTATCCATTCAATAAAATGTTCTTTTTCCATAACATGATTTACTGTAACAAAAATTTCATCTTCGACTTTTTCATAATTAGGAACATGTTTTTCAACCGCAGCATCAACAGAATTTGGCTTTAAAATTTCCATTGGTTCACCACAGCAAACAATACCACATCCTTCACAATTGCAGTCTTCAATAACTTTTATAGTTGCTCCACAAGATTTGCATTTTTTTATAACGAATTCATTTTTCATAGTAATCTGTCCTTTCTTTTTTACATTTTTATAATGATTGTAGTATAAGGTATTTATTTGTATATTTACCTTTTTGCAAGATTAGTATATCACAATATGATAAAAAAATATACTGTTTTTAAATTTTAATTGTTAATTGTTAATTTATCATTTACTATTTATTATTTACTGTTTATTGTATTTTTTGTTCTTGTTTTAGTATTTTGTTTCTTTAGCTTAGGAATATTTTTGTTTTTTTGAATATAATATGTAAGATGATAATGTTTGATTGGTGGGGATTAATTGGAATTTAAAGATGATTCTAATTTGAAAAGAGGTGTTTAAAATTTAAAGTTTATTGGAAAATATTGTATTTTTGCTGAAAGTGTTGACATTGCAATCTATTAGTAGTATAATTATTTTTGTAAAATTTATATCGCGGGGTGGAGCAGTTGGCAGCTCGTCGGGCTCATAACCCGAAGGTCGTAAGTTCGAGTCTTACCCCCGCAACCAAACTTATATCACTAGAACTGTAACGGTTTTAGTGATTTTTTATTGATTAAAAATTAGTTGCAATAATGGGTAAAAATCACCCATTTATGTCAAATTGGGGAGAAATTGGGGATGAACTCCTCAATTTGATACTTATAAATACCATAAATTTCAACAAAATTTATATTTGATAAATATGAGAGTTACAAAAGTAGTTTATAAGATAATATTGAACTTTTAATTTGCTTTGCTTGATATTAACAAATTTTCTAATACATTTCCAGCTTTTTTATCATGTGATTTTAGTGGATGTACATAAAAATTATATGTAGTAGTAATTTGTGCATGACCAAGCCTTGCAGATACTGTTGCAACATCTATTTGTTGTCCTATCAAAAGAGTTGCATTAGTATGTCTTAAACCATGAAAATTAATTACAGGTAGTCCAATAGATTTTACAAAATCAACAAACCATTTACTAATTGTAGATGGATGAATAGGTTTACCATTATCTTGAACAAATAACCTATCTGATTCGTACCAAAAATCGCCTACAATTGATTTTTGCTCTTCATACCATAACCTATATTCCTTAAGCAAAGAAACAATAAAATCAGGGATTGCAACGTCTCTAATAGAGCTTTCTGTTTTTGGTGACTTTGTAAATACCCCTTTAGGAGCTAGATATTGGCTTGATTTGTTAATATTGATAATACCATTTTTGAAATCAATGTCACTCCATTCAAGTCCAACAAGTTCTCCAAGTCTTGCACCAGTAAATATATCAAGTAAAATTGCAACACGATATTTAATGTCTTTACCAGTGAGCTTTTCTAAGTTATCAACTAAAATTTTAGTTTGATCTTCATCATAATGAGGTCTTATTGGTTTTGCTGCTTTAGGTGGCTGAACACGTTCTGCAGGATTACTTACAATAAGTTGCCAATATACTGCTTTATGAAGCATTGCTGAAAGTAAACGGTGATGTTCTAATATTGTTTTTGGTGATAAAGGTTTCCTTGTCTTTTTACCATTGTTGTTTTTCTTTCTAACTAATTGAGTATCAGCCTCAAGCAAATCATAAAATCTCATAATGTCAGTAGGCATTATTTTGTTTAATTTATAATGTCCAAAATATGGAGTGATTCTCGTTTCTAACATACGTTTATATCTGTAATATGTAGATGGTGCAAGTTCTTTTAAACCATAATCTCTAGTCCATATTTCGACAAATTGTGCAAATGTAGGAACAGTTCCACCGACTACTAGTCCACTTTCAACTTGTGTTAAAAATTTTGCAAGTTCTATTTGTGCTTCTGATTTGTTTTTACAATGTACTGTTTTTTGATGTCTAATGGGCTTTCCGTCTAGGTCATATCCTTTAAATACAACTAGCCTGTAACTATTTTTTCCACGCTTTTCAATACTACCAGTCACTATCTTTTGCCTCCTTTCTGTTTTGATTTAGTAATTTTTTGAATTACTATGTTTTTATTGTAGCATATTTTTTTGGGAAATCGAAACCCGACAGGTGGTTATTGAGATAAAAAATATATTACTCATATAGTTAAAAATATTAGCTAAAGATCAAAATATAAAAGGTAAAAAAGTATTGACTTTAATAAAAATAAGTTTTATAATATAACTTATAAGTTATACGAAGGGAGTAATCTATGTAAGGAGTGCGTTAAGATGATAAAAAAATATAGAGAAACATTATACACATTAAAAGAAAAATTAAAGGAAGATGAAACAAAAACACTAATAATAGATGAGTGTTTAGAAGAAATGGATGATATTATAGAAAATATTAGTGTTTGTAGAAGTTTTGCAGCTACTCTACAGTCAGATATAGCGCGCTACAATGAACATAGAAAGGAGCTATTAAAATCAGGAAAAACTTTTGAATTTTTAACCTTAAATGACAAACAAAAGAAAGATAAGATAGGTCCAGATAACATATGTAGTTATAAATTTAAGAAAAAAGGGAATAATAATAAAAACATAAGATGCATATATATTACAGATGAGGAGAAAGGATGGAATATATTTTTAAAATGTTTCGTTGAAAAAAGTAATAAAGGTAAAAGAGGAGATTATAATGTGGCTATAAATGAAGCAATAAAAAGATATAATGATATTTATAGAGAGGATTAGGTGATTATTATGGGAATAAATTATGAGAAATTATTTAAAAAAAGTGCAAAATATAAAGTAGACAAAGAATTATTGAAAGAAATTGAGTACAATGAAATATTATTAATTATTTCTAAAGAACTAATTAAGTATAGAGATGACAATAAATTAAAACAGGAGGATCTAGCTAGAAAATTGGGTATAAGTCAAGTAATGGTTTCAAAGATGGAATCAGGAAAATATAACTATACTATAAAATCATTAGTAAATTTATGGAATAATTTATCTACGGTGAAAATAAACTTTGGTGCAAATTTATTGAACAAAATATATAATAAAATTGTAAGAAATTATAATTCAATTAAAATAGAATTTAATAATGAAAAAATAGAAGAGAAATTTGATTATGACAAAAATAGTACTAAAAAGGAAATTATACATGCACAGAAGGTTTACACAATAAGTAATGGTGTATATGAAGAAAAAATAGCATGTTAATTAGGAGGACAAGTAAATGGAAAATAATAAAATTATGTCTAGTTTTCAATTTATAGATAGTTATATTAAAAGTAGTAATATAAAAATACATAATAGAAATATCAAAAATAGTAAATTAGAACTTGGAATAGAAGTAAATATCTCTGAAATAAAAGAGAATGAAAATGAACTTTCAGCAGAACTAAGATTGAAAAATATAGTAAAAATAAATAACGGAAATGGAGACATATTAGTGGAAATCGATGTGGAAATGGCTGGAATTTTTAGAGCACATAATATGGATAAAGAAAAATTTATTCAATTCATGAAATTTAGTGGTACGCCTATTATTTCTCAATCAATAAGGAGTTATGTAATGAGTATATCAGCTTTAAGTGGCATAGAAACAATTAGAATACCATTAATAAATTATGTTGAATTCTTTAAAAATAATGATGAAAATGAAAATAAGGAAGTAAAATAAATACTTCCTTATTTTTTGTAATATATATTTTAAATTCTAAAAAGATTTTTTAGTTAAAATGTTTTCTAAATTATCTCCTATTAATTTTTTTCTTTTGTCATAAAAAACTTTGAAATTATCTATAGAATAATTTAATAATTCTTCATCGATTGCAGGTAAAAATTTAATAATGTTAGAAGGAATCATCTGTTTCTCTTTTAATTCATTTATATAATCTTCTAAAAGCATATCACTTTTACTTTTTCTATTTTCTTTTGCTTGTAATAAGTTTAAATTTGCTATCATATCTTTATAAGACTTAAAATATTTATTATTTCTTAAAATACTTTCAGCATATAAATGATCAATATCTATTAATTTTGAACTATCAAAATTAGGATCTATTATAGATAAGATCATAAAAGTATAAGGACTACCTTTTTTATATGTATCTAACCAATTATCAATATCATCTCTGTTGACAGAATAATTTCTATTGCCAACTAATGAAATATTTTTTAATAAATTAGTCGAAAATCTTTTCTGATTAAATAATGCCTTTCTAGTTTCAGTTAAAGCAGAGTTACTTGCAACACCAAAAAGATTTTTTAGTTGTGCAATAATAAAATATTTTTTTATTTCTAATTTTACATCTTCATCTTTAATCTCTCCATTATTATATACATAATAAATAATTGGCATTATTGCATTATAAGAAGTTATATTCCAGTTAGTAAATCCAAATTCTATAAGAAGATTTCTCGTTTTTATAATAGAGGTTTTTATTTTGCTCCAATTATGCTTCAATTCATCAATATTTAGAGCATTAAAATTCTTTATATTTAGAATTACAGATATATCAAATACATAGAGAATAGCTCTTATAAGAAAGTCAATGTCAAAACTAAATATTTTTGCTTGTTTTTCATTTATGTTTAAATTTTTTAGAAAATCATCAAAATTTTCTCTTGCATCACTCCATTTAGCAATAATTGTAGAAAATAAAAGGTCTGGTTTTGACAGTTTTGTTCCACCACTATTTATTCTTACAAAAATATCTAATATATCATCTAAACGTGTATCTTTGTTTATTGCATAACAACCAAGTAAAGACCTATCGTTAATGCAAGAGTTCAATTCTGAAAGAATTGAAAGAGCTTCATCAGTATCATCATCTGTTTGAAAGTTATAATGTTCTTTTATATATCTTCGTCTATCTTTTTCATCTTTTAATCCTATAATTTTTCCTACTTCAAACCAATTACTTTTTTCATCATTTGATGCAATGTGTGGTTCTAAAAATTTGAAAGTATAAAAAAGTTTTTCTTCATCTTGTAAAAAATCTTTTTTTAATTTTATATATAGATTTCTTTTAGGATAAGATTCAATTTTATCATATTTTTTATTTGGTAAGTGAGTTGCATAAGAACCTTTTAGTCCAATAATCAAAGACTGAATACGTTGTTGACCATCTAAAATTGCTAAGTATTCCTTATCATTAGATGAATTTTTTATTAGTTGATTATATTTATTATCGCCATATTCACTATAATTTTTTATAAATTCATAGAAACCTATTGAATTTTCAGCGTTAATTTTTTTCCCAGAAACTTTCCAAGTTAAAAATGTACCAATCGGGTATCCTTCCAATATAGATTCAAAAAGATTACATATTTGTTCTTCTTTCCATACAAATTTTCTTTGAATAGCAGGTAAAATTACATGAGTATCTTCATCTATGATATCACAAATTTTTTTTGTTTCAATTTGATAGTCTTGCATTTTTATATCTCCTTAATTAATTTTTTAGATAATAGGATTTTATCATTATATGTTTATAATTACAATAGATATTTATATACAAATAAATAAAATCAATTAAATTGTTGATTTAGTTTTTATATTATTTCCTTATTTTCATACTATCAATCCACTTCTCAAATTCTTTACTACTAATTTTACCATGCTGATATTTATCGAGCATCACTGCACCAATTACCTTATATTTTTCATAAAGAGGTAATACATTCGGATTACTACTTAAAGAAGCTTGTTTTTGTAAATTTTTATATCTGTTTCTATATCGTTTACAAAGAGGATCATTTGCAAAATTTCTACCAAAAGCAAGATTTTCTACGTATTCTTTACATGTTTTTCCATTTTCAAAAATCTCATCACAATATAAAGTTTTATGAGCAGTTTTAGGAATAAAATAGTAATCACAATTTTTACATTTTATAATCCTAAAACTCTTTTTATTATTCATAAATTCTTTCATACTAACAAATAAAAGGCAAGCAAAGTCATCGGAAGAATAATAATATTTGATATTATTTTTTGATTCATTAGGTATAGCGTTTAAAAAGAAATTATCTAAATCAAAATTCATTTTTATATCTTTAAAATTTTCAGCTATGTCATTTAGAATAGATTCATATGTTTCATTATCTTTTAATCTTTTCAGTTTTTCATAATCAGAATCTTTTTCGGTAGATGCTTCAAATAATGTTTTAAAATAAACTTTATCTACTATGTTTTTAAATACATATTGAGCCGATTCTATAAAAGAAAAATATAAAATCTTAGCTTCTTCAGAATATTTTATAATTTCTTCTTCTGTTAAAATTATTTTTGGATTATCCATTATTTCATAAGTTAAATCAATATTTCTATAATATTCAAAATAAAGATAATTTTTATTTCTAGCTATGAAGTTAACTAAAAAGTAATTAATTAAGAAATAATTTAAATGCCAAACATCAGTAAAGTCTAAATTAAGAAACTCAAGTAAAAATGTTCCGATTTTTTTTGCTTTAGGTTTAACTTTTTCAAATACATAGAATTTTTTATCTCGTAACTTTTCTGGAAATTTAACTAGTTCAGTAATTTCTATTGGTTCGTATCTTACAAAGTATTCTTTTGAATTTTTAAAATCAAATGCAAGTTCTAAATCATAATTCATTCTATTTTCCCCCCTTAAGTTTACGGTAAATCACAGATATGCGTTTCTGGTTCTATATATATAAAAGACAACATAAAATTTATATTTACACGAAATTTTTAAAATTTTTTTATCTTATAAATATATAGGCGAAATGAGAGTTGCAATTTTCCCAGAATTTCAAAAAATTTTTTTGTCATATATATAGGCGAAAATTTTATTAAAAATCTGAATAAATTTTAAGAAATTTTTAATTTTATATATAGACAAAATAAGATTTGTAATTTTCCACAATTTTTTTAATTTTTGTTCACATATATAGGCGAAATTTTTATTAAAAAGGTTAAAAATTTTTTTTATTTTTTAAAATTTTTTTGTAACATTGCCCTACAAAGAAAATAATTGAATAATTTATTGCCTGTCTGGTTTTTTTAAACTAATAAAACAACTAAAATAATAAACAATAATTAGTTAACTAAATTATACAAACGATATCGTAGAAAGGTATAAAATTTAATGGTCTTATACCTTTCTGTAGAAAAACTTAAATAAAAAGTAAAGAGAGGTGATTATATGAGTGAGTTAGCAAAGGTAGAACGTACTACATTAACCATGAAAGAAACAGCAGAATATTTAGGAATTTCATATTGGCTAGTAAATCAATTAGTACGTAGAAAACAAATACCATGTGCAAGAGTTGGTGGTAGAGTATTATTTAGAGTACAAGCCTTAGATGAATACTTAAAAGAAAAAGAAGAAAATTCATTGAAAAAGTAAGGAGGGCAAGAGGTATGCAATGGATTAAAGTGTTTACAGATATATTTGCAAATCCTAAAATTCAATTATTATTTAAAGAACGTGATGGGGACACGTTCTTTAGAGTATGGATTCAATTATTAACAATAGCAGGACAATGTATGCAAGATGGCAAGTTAATGATGTCCGAGAATAATCCAATGACGATACAAGATTTTGCAACAATCATAAACAAAACAAACAACAAAATGGAAAATATACTGGACAAGTTAATCCATTTAGAGATGATTATATTTGAAGAAAACACATATATAATTAAAAATTGGTATAAGTACCAAAGTATTGATAAATATGAAAAAATGTTAAAACAAAGTAGAGAAAGACAAAAGAGGTTTAGAGATAAGAAAAAAGAAGAAAATAACGTTACAATAACGTTACGTAACGCTACAGAAGAGAATAGAAAAGAAGTAGAAGAGAGTATAGAAGAAGGTGAGAATGGTAGTGGATTTAAAACAATTGATTTCTGATATAGTTATTGATACAGATAACAAAATGCACAAACAGTGTAAATTTTGTGGAAAACATCTTCCAATAATAGATTATTCAGTATTATATGCTAACATTGTTTATAAAAATATTGCAACTGCATATAGTAGATGTACTTGTGAAAAAGCAAAAGAAATTTGGAAAGCTTATGATGAATTAAAAGAAAATCAAGAGATTAAAGATTTTTATATAAAACAAATTAATAAATTGTTTAAAAATAATAATTTAGGTAAAAGACAATTAAATAGTACATTTGAAAATTATAAAATAACAGATAAAAATAAAACAGTTTATGAAAATATAAAAAAATACACAACAAAATTAATAGAAGGAAATATCGATAAAGGTTTATTTATAACAGGAACTTATGGAGTTGGAAAAACCTTTATTGCATCATGTATTGCAAATGAGCTTATAAAAAATGATATTCCAGTTATATTTGGCACTTTAATACAATTATTAGATTGTATTAAAAATACCTATAAAGATGATGAAATATCTGATAAAGAATACATTTACTTATATTCGAATGTTGATTTACTAATAATTGATGATTTAGGTAAAGAAAAAACAACAGAATGGGTATTAGAAAAATTATTTTTAATAGTAAATAATAGATATAATAATTATTTACCTATTGTAATAACAACTAATTATAATAGAAATCAATTGAGAGAAAGACTTTGTGTAAATAAAAATTATAGTATTGTTGATTCAATAATTTCAAGATTATATGGAATGTGTGCTGGAATTGAATTAATTGATAAAGATTATAGAATGAATTAATAATATAAAACTGGCATTAAATAAAAAATGCTAGTTTTATTAATATTATAAAGTTAACTATTGTAGGTAAAATTCCCAACATTGGGAAATTCTCTAAAAGTACTGGTGTACAAACGTTACAGGGTAATTTGAATTGATAATGAATTTGAAGCAATTATAGACCATATTATATACAAAATACAATAAGAGCTTTAAGCAAGATTCCAATTTGTATATACAAATTGATTAGTGACAGTGTCACATAAGTTGGGAAGTTCCCAAACCCTTTTATAGAATGGAGATGATAAATTGAGTAAAGATAAAGTAATAACAATTAGAGTTAGTGAACAACAGAAAAACAGATTGATAAAGAAAAGTAAAACAGCAGGCTTAAGTTTATCAGAATATTTAATTAATCAAGGATTAGATAAACAGATAATTAAGATCGAAGGATTAAATGAATTTATTACTGAACTTAGGAGAATAGGAAATAATATTAATCAATTAACGTATTTAGCAAATAGTGGAAGAATTTATACTGTTGATTTTTGTGAATTAAAACAAGAGTTAGGTAAGATATGGAGTGCAATTAATAATTTGTAGTATAAATGGTGGTAAAAGTTCAAAATAAAAAAATACAAAATAAGCTAAAATTATGGAAAAATTTGAAACTTTATGATATAAAATATACTAGAAAAATAGATGAAGAGGTAATGAAAATGGATGGTGCAATAAAAAGTATAATAGATAGAATGTGGAATAACTTTTGGGAAGGTGGAGTAACAAATCCACTAACAGTAATAGAACAAATAACATACCTTTTATTTATAAAAGGATTAGATGATATAGAAATAGCACATGAAAAAAATGATGTTATGTTAGGAATAACAAGTAAAAGAATATTTGATAAAGAACATCAAAATTGTAGATGGAGTAAATTTAAAGATTATCCTGCAGAAAAAATATTTAAGATAATGCAAGAAGAAGTATTTCCTTTTATTAAAAATTTGGGAAAAGACAAAGAATCTGCTTATGCAAAATATATGGAAGATGCAATATTTATAATACCAACACCAATTATGTTACAAAAAGTTGTAACTGCAATGGACAAGCTAGAAATGAAAGATAAAGACACTAAAGGTGATGTATATGAATATTTGTTATCTAAATTAAGCCAAGCTGGTGTAAATGGGCAATTTAGAACACCAAGACACATTATAAAAATGATGGTGGAACTAATGAAACCAACACCAGAAGATATAATAGTAGACCCAGCATGTGGTACAGCAGGATTTTTAGTTGCAGCAGGAGAATATTTAAGAGAAAATAAAGGAGATTTATTTTTATCAGAAAATCTAAATGAACATTTTAATAATACAATGTTTTATGGATTTGATATGGATAGAACAATGCTAAGAATTGGAGCAATGAATTTAATGCAACATGGTATAGAAAATCCTAATATTACATATAAAGATTCACTATCAGAAGATAATGAAGACAATGGGAAATATACATTAGTTTTAGCGAACCCACCATTTAAAGGTTCGATTGATGCAGAAAGAACATCAAAAGATTTATTAGCAATTACTAAAACTAAAAAAACAGAATTATTATTCTTAACACTATTTTTAAGAATATTAAAAATTGGAGGAAGATGTGCTTCAATAGTACCAGATGGTGTATTATTTGGAAGTTCAAATGCTCATAAAGCAATTAGAAAAGAAATAATAGAAAATCATAAATTAGAAGCAATAATATCAATGCCAAGTGGGGTATTCAAACCTTATGCAGGAGTATCAACAGCAATTATGATATTTACAAAAACAACACAAGGTGGAACAGATAAAGTTTGGTTTTATGATATGACAGCAGATGGATTTAGTTTAGATGATCAAAGACAACCTGTAAAAGAAAATGATATTCCAGATATTATAAAAAGATTTAACAATAGAGAATCAGAAGAAGAACAAAACAGAAAAAGAACAGAAAAATCATTCTTTGTAACAAAAAAGGAAATAGTAGAAAATGATTATGATTTATCGATTAATAAATATAAAGAAATAGTTATAGAAAAGAAAGAATATGAAAAGCCAGATGTTATTTTAAAAAGAGTAATTGATATGGAAGATGAAATCCAACAGAAATTGAAAGAGTTGGAGGAAATGATATGATGGAGAAAGTAAGATTAGGAGAATGTGCAACATTTATAAATGGCTATGCATTTAAACCAATAGATTGGTCAAGAAATGGAATACCTATAATTAGAATCCAAAATTTAACAGGTAGTATGAAGCAATTAAATTATTATAACGGAAAATTAGATTCAAAATATATAATTAATAATGGTGATATATTAATTTCTTGGTCTGCTAGTTTGGGTATATTTGAATGGAAAAAAGAAAAGGCATATTTAAATCAACATATATTTAAAGTTGAATTTAATAAAAAAAATATAAATAAAAAATATTTTGTATATTTAATAAAGTCAAAAATTAATGAGATGAAAAAGAACACACACGGATCTACTATGAAACATATAACTAAATCTGACTTTGATAAGATAGAGATATTTTTACCTAATATACAAGAACAGGAAAAAATTTCAAATATATTAGATAAAGTTCAACAAATAATAGATTTAAGAAAAAGACAAATAGAGGAATTAGATGAATTTATTAAATCTCTATTTATAGAGATGTTTGAAAATAATGATTGTGAAACTAAAAAATGGCAAGACGTATTTAATACAACAACTGGAAAATTAGACTCAAATGCAATGATAGAAGGTGGAATTTATCCATTTTTTACCTGCGCAAAAGAATCATTTAGAATTAATGAGTATGCATTTGATTGTGAAGCGCTTTTATTAGCAGGAAATAATGCAGCAGGAGTTTATGATGTAAAACATTATAAAGGTAAATTTAATGCATATCAAAGAACCTATGTATTGACTTTAAAGAACGAAAAATGGAAATATGAATTATTTAAATTAGAATTGGAAGAAAAGTTGGATTTTTTAAAAAGTCAATCGAAAGGTTCAAATACTAGATATTTAACAATGAAGATATTAAATGATTTAACTTTTAAAGTTCCGGATTTAAATTTACAGAATAAATTTGCAGAACTTGTAAAGCAAATTAATAAACAGAAATTTATACTAGAAAAAACTTTAAAAGAAACAGAAGAACTACAAGAAAGTTTAATGAATAAATATTTTAATTAGGAGTAAAAATGATTCAGATTATAACAGAAAACAATTATTTAAGAGAACAAACTAAAAATAATAGTGAATTTAAAGTAAATGGTTTCAAGAATATTGAAGCTATGGACGAATATGATATTAATATTATTGACTTAAATTCTCAAAATTTATGGTACAATAAGGGAGTAAATCAAGATAGTATTAATGAAATAAATGATTTAAAACATTTAAAAAATACTATAGAAAATTCTCTAAATTCAAAAATAGTAATAATATTGCCACAAAATTTAAATTATTATTGGAACAAATTTAATAATAAATATATTAATGAAGAACAATTAAAAAATGAAACGAAACTTATAGAAAAGATAATAAATGAAAATATATATTGCTTTCCATTTGACTTATATTATGAAAAAACTATAACTAAAATAGGAGACAAAAAAATAAGCTCAGATTTTTGCTTTAGCAAAAAACAAATAGATACTAAATGGACTATATGCAATGTCACAAAAATTTTAAGTTCAACAAAATCTGATAAGATAAATACTATAAAAGTTAATGATAAAGTTTACATGACTTCATTAAATATAAATGAAAATATTGACTTAATAATTGAATTCATGAAACATATAAAAATATATAATGAAAATGAGGAAATTGTGCCTATATGGATTAAGGATATTAATATACTAAATGATATTGAAATTAAGAAACAATTGAACCAAATAGACGAAGAGATATTGCAATTAGAACAAAATAAAATGCACATAAAAGAGGCAATAAATGAAAATAACAAAATTAAAAGTATATTATATGAGACAGATAAAAAGTTACAAAATAAAGTTATAGAAATATTAAATGAAATATTAGATTATTCTGATGAAAATTTTGTGGATGAAATGGAAGAAGATTTTAGAATAAAAAAAGAAAATATAACGTTTTTAATTGAAACAAAAGGTTTAAAAAGAAATATTGCTGGAACAGATATTAGTAAGACTTTGAATCATGTATTTGCTTATGAAGAAACTATTCAAGATGAAAATAAACAAGAAAATGTAAAAGGTGTTTTTATAGTAGCAACACAAAGAGATAAAAATATATCAGAAAGAGAAGAAACTCCAGACAGGCAAATTAAAATTGCAGAAAGAAATAATATACTAATTATTAGAACAGAACAGTTATTAGAAATATTTGAAGATTTTCGAAATAAAAAAATAAATACAGAAGATATAATTAAGTTACTGACTGAACAAAATGGTGAGTTAAAATATAATAAGGAGTAAAATATGTCAAATTTTGATTTTTTAAAACAAAGTAAAATATTTAATAATTTTTCAGAAGCATGTTGTGAAGCAGAAAATGGAATAGGATTAAACACAGTAACATGTAGCATATTAAGTAGAAGAGCACTAGAATTAGCAGTAAAATGGCTATATGCCAATGATAATGATTTAAGAATTCCATACAATGATAATTTATCAGCATTAGTTCATGATATAACATTTAAGAATATAATAGATGAAAAATTGTTAAAGCAAATTGAATATGTTATAAAATTAGGAAATTTTGCAGTACATAATAATAATAAAATATCAAGAGAAGAGGCAATTCTTTCTTTAAGATATTTATATAATTTTACTTGTTGGATAGCATATTGTTATTCTGACAGTTTTGAAGAAAAAGAATTTGATGAAAATATTTTACCTAAACAAACTGTAAATGTATTAGCAGTAAAAGAAAGAGAAACTTTATATCAAGAATTAGAAGCAAAAGACAAAAAGATAGAAGAAACAAAAAAAGAAAATGAAGAATTAAGAAAAAAACTAACTCAAACAAGAGAAAATAAAAAGAAAAATTATGCATTTAATGTTAAAGATATATCTGAATACGAAACAAGAAAGAAATATATTGATTTGGAATTAAAGTTAGCAGGATGGGATTTTGAAACTAATATACAAGAAGAATTAAAATTACAAGGTATGCCTAATAATCAAAATGTAGGATATGCAGATTATGTATTATTTGGCAAAAATGGTTTGCCTCTTGCAGTTGTTGAAGCAAAGAGAACAAGTGTAGATCCAAAAGTTGGACAAAATCAAGCCAAATTATATGCAGATTGTATTGAGCAAGAATATCATCAAAGACCAGTTATATATTACACAAATGGATTTGAAATATATATGTGGGATGATGAAAATTATCCACCAAGAAAAGTAGCAGGATTTTACACACAAGATGAATTACAGTTATTAATAAATAGAAGAAGTAGTAAACAAAGTTTAGAGCATATATTTGTAGATGACAAAATAACAAATAGAGAATATCAGTTAGAAGCAATAAAAAGTGTTTGTGAAACTTTTGAAGAAGGACATAGAAAAGCATTATTAGTAATGGCAACAGGTACAGGAAAAACAAGAACAGCTATATCAATAGTTGATGTACTATCTGATAAAGAATGGGTTAAAAATGTATTATTTTTAGCTGATAGAACAGTTTTAGTAAAACAAGCAAAAAATAATTTTGTAAAGTTATTGCCTAATATGTCTTGCTGTAATTTATTGAGTACAGTAGATAATCCAGAAGATTCAAGAATTGTATTTTCAACATACCAAACTATGATTAATGCAATAGATAGTACAAAAAGTAAAACAGGAAACAAATTATTTACACCAGGACATTTTGATTTAATTATTGTAGATGAAGCTCACAGAAGTATATATAAAAAATATCAAGCTATATTTGAATATTTTGATGGCTTAGTAGTAGGATTAACAGCTACTCCAAGAAATGATGTAGACAGAAATACATATAGATTTTTTGAAATAGAAAATGATGTACCTACATTTGCATATGAATATGAAAGAGCAGTAAAAGAAGGATATTTAGTAGATTATCATACTATAAAAACAAGTACAGATTTTATGGATAGAGGAATTAAATATAATGAATTAAGTGCAGAAGAAAAAGAAGAATATGAAAATACCTTTGCAGATGATGAAGATAATATTCCAGAAGAAATAGATGCTGCAGCTATTAATAGTTGGTTATTTAATAGGGATACCATAAAAAAATTGTTGGAACTTTTAATGGAAAAAGGATTAAAAGTAGAAGGAGGAGATAAATTAGGAAAAACTATTATATTTGCAAGAAATCACAAACATGCAGAAAGAATAGTAGAAATATTTAATGAATTATATCCAGAGTATAGAGGTGAATTTGCAAAATTAATAGATAATCAAGTTAAGTATAACGAAAACTTAATAGAACATTTTAGTATAAAAGATGACTTTCCTCAAATTGCAGTATCTGTTGATATGTTAGATACAGGCGTTGATGTGCCAGAAATATTAAATTTAGTATTTTTTAAACCAGTAAAATCAAAAATAAAATTCTGGCAAATGATAGGTAGAGGAACAAGACTTTGTAAAGATTTATTTGGAGTAGGGCAAGATAAAAAAGAATTTTACATATTTGACTATTGTAAGAATTTCGAATTCTTCTCTGAGAATCCAAAAGGTATAGAAGCAAACACACAAATAAGTTTGACAGAAAGAATATATGGATATAAGTTAGATTTAATTGTAGAATTACAAAATATAAAATACCAAAGTGATGAGAAATTTAAAAATTATAGAGAAGAATTGATAGATGAATTTATTGAAGAAATAAATAAACTAAATAAAGAAAGTTTTTTAGTAAAAGCAAAAGTACATTATATAGAACAATTTTCTAAGAAAGATAATTGGGTATATATCTCTACAATAGATTTAGCTGATATAAAAGAAAATCTAATTCCATTGTTTATAGCATCAGATGAGAATGAATCAGCTAAAAGATTTGACAATTTATTGTATCAATTACAAGTAAAAAGAATTAGAACAGAAAAAACTGGTAGATGTGAGAATGCAATAATAGATACAGTATCTGAATTAGAAAAACTAGGAACAGTACCACAAGTAAAAGAAAAACAAGAATTGATTTTAAAAGTAGCAGAAACAGATTACTTGAAAGAAGCAGATTTTTGGAAAGTAGAAGAAATTAGAAAAGAATTAAGAGATTTAATACAATTTATAGATCCATATAATAGACCGCCTGTATATATTGATATGGAAGATACTTTAAATGATATTGATGAAGAATATGTATATGTAAGTACAGGAAATAACTTCACAAATTATAGAAAAAAACTAGAAAAATTCTTAACAGGTAATTTAGAAAACAGTATTATATGGAAAATAAGGCATAATATAAGATTAACAGAATTAGAAAAAGAAAATTTAGAAAAAATATTATTTGAAGAATTAGGAAGTAACAAAGAATATGCAGAAACATTTGGAGATACAAATGTAATAAAAGCAGTAAGAAATATAGTTGGACTTGATAAAAGCGTTGCAAGTGATATTTTTTACAAATACATAAATGAAAATAGATTGAACATGAAACAAATACAATTTGTAAAATTACTAGTTGATTATGTTGTGAAAAATGGAACTATAGAAATGGAAAAATTAACAGAACAACCTTTTAACACTGTTGGACAAGTATATGAGCTTTTTGGAAATAATGTGGATTTATTTAAAGAGATTCGAGAGGATATTGAAGAAATAAATGAGAATGCTGAGAAATTGGCATAAATAAGAGGAGGAATATAAATGGCAAGAGGAGTAATTTATTGTATGACGACTATAGTGGATGGACTTGTAAAAATAGGAAAGACAAGGAAAGAAAATTTCGAACAACGTATGTATAATTTGGAGCATAATGGTTATGTTCAAATTGTAGGATTAAAAAGAAGATTTGCTATAGAAGTAGAAGATTATGATGAAAAAGAAACGCTTATACAAGAGATTTTTAGAAAAAGCAATATAGAAAATACAGAATTATTTGCTGTAAATGTAGATTTAGTTGTTCAATTACTTTCATCACTAGAGGGAACACAAATTTTTCCAAAGTCAATAAGCAAAGAAGAATCTTTTAATACAGCGACAGATGAGATTCAAGAAAACATACATAATCCTAATAAATTTTTAGTTCCTGATGGAGAATATTATATTTCTCAAAAAAGTAATGGGAATCAAACTGCAAAAGCAACTATGAAAGTTGATAATGGTAAATTCATTGTATTAAAAGGTAGTAGATGTCTTCCTTGTGATAAAGATTGGATGCCAGAAACAAGAAGAACGGCAATAATAGAAAATGGAATATTGATGAAAGATGTTGAATGTAATTCTCCTAGTACAGCAGGTTGGGTTGTTCTTGGAAGTGCTAATAATGGATGGTTAACCTGGAAAACTAAAGATGGTAAATCAATCAATGTATTCAGAAATAACAAGATAACAAGTAATGAATAAATTTAGCGTGAAGAAGGATAAAATTATGAAAATTAAATGTTTAGTTTGTGGAGATATTATAGAATCAAAAAGTGTACACGATCTAGTATGTTGTAAATGTGAATCATGCTATATTGATGGTGGAAATTACTATGCACATATAGGTGCAAAAGATTTTGATAAAGTTGTTGAAGTTAAATTAGATTTAAAATAAACTAAAGAAAGCAAAATAATTAATATACAAATAGTTGTTTAATTATTTTGCTTTTTTATGTCTAAGTGAGGAGTAATTAAATGAAAAGTATAGGTAAAAAAATAATAAAGATAATAAATGGACTTAATATTATTAATATTAGCATTTTATTAATATATAATTTTGAAAGTACAAAACATTTTATTAAAACTATAATTGTAGCGTTATTAGATGAAAATATTGCAATAAAAGTAAATGGCATTTATATTATGATACTGCCAACTTTAAAAAATATAATATATTTATATATTATTATATTTTTTATTATAGCTACATTTAAAATAATATATTATTATTCGAAAAGGTATTTACAAAGAAAAAAAGTAGAAAAAGCAGATGAAATTAATAGAAATTTATTTGAGTATTTAAATAATGATGATAAAAAGTGTTTTGTAATTACAGGTGATTGGGGAGTGGGAAAAACATATACAGTAGATGAATTTTTTAAAAATTATTTTAAATATGAAAGAAGAGAAGTATATAGAATTTCTTGTTTTGGAATGAAGGATAGGAAAGATGTATTACAGGAATTAAAAAATATTTTTGAAAAGCAAGATAAGTCTTTTAGAAAATATATGATTAATATTTTGAATAAAATACCTATTATTGGAGGATTACTTGAAGATGCTCTTAAAAGTGATTATGAATTTAAAGATTTAAAAGAAAAATCAATTTTTGTTTTTGATGATCTAGAAAGAATAAATATCCCCAATTATTCAAGTAGATATAATAGAGATTGGTATAGAGTAAAAAACATACGACAAAATCCTTTTGAAAAGATACCATTAAACGAGTTATATAAAGAATTTAAAGAAATTGAAAGTTCTTTTAAAAATTTTGATAATTCATTAGAAAAAATAAAAGAAGATATTGATATAGAAAAATTTAATGTTATTACAGGTATTATAAATGAATTAATAGAACGATATAATATGAAAGTAATTGTTATATGTAATAATGAAGAAATTGATAAAAATTTTTTTAATGATATATTTGAGTGTAAAATTGAAAGTGTTTTTTATAAAATTAATACTAAATATAAAATTACATTAGATTTGGCAACAAGAAATTTAAATAATAAATTATCCATAGAGGACGGTATTAAAGAAAAAGTAAAAGTTTTTTTTGAAACTAATGCAAGTTGTATTGATAAAATATGGTATAAAAATAATGTAAAAAATGTAAGAGTATTATCTAAAACTATAAGTGCTTTTGTAGAAATTGTTGAGAATTATAAAATTGAAGAGAAATATTACAAAGATTTATTTTTTACTATATTCATTACTAATATAGCTAATTATACAGGAGAAATATCATATTTAGAAGATATTCAAATAGGAGAATTGATAAAAGCTTTTTATGAAAAACATATGTTAATGCTAGGAAATTATAGTAATATGTTGAAAAAAGGAATATTGTATAGTATTTCTTCTGAAGTAGATACATATGATATAAGATGGATGGGCTTAAATTTAGGTATTGCTTGGAACATGGGGATTCATAGATACGAAGGAATACAACAAGAGATTGAAAAATATGATAGTTACAATTATGATGAAGAAAGAAAAATATTTTGTAAAAATGAAGATATAGATTTAGAAAATAATAATATATATAAATTTGACGATTTAGTTTATTTGTTAAAAATAAATGTGGATAATGAAGAAAAAGTAAATAGTATATTTAAGATTATAAAAGAAGGAAAAATTGACTATATAAGTCATACATCTTTTACATATGGTGGTAGAGCATTTGGAAATATAAATAATGAGAAAGATGCAAGCAAAAAAGAAATTATATTTGCAACATTGCAATCCTATAAAATTGATGATACCATATTGACAAAAATTTTTGAAATATTAGAAAATATTATAGATGCAAACGAAATAGATAATTTTTCAGAAAGAAAGTCAAGTAATTTATTGAAAACGGTAGAAGACAAGTATATAAACTTTTTAAATAATAAAAGAAAAATTGAAAAGAAATAAAGATGCAGATTAACACATAGTAAATGTGTTGATACAAACAACTTATTATTTTAAGATAAAATAAAGTAAATTCAATAAAAGAGGAGAAAAATTATACTACTCTTTTATTCTTTTAAACATTTGAAGATTAAACTCAAAACCATCACAAAAGTCATTCCTATAATAATTTTTATTCCAATAAACAATATAATCTAAAATAAATGTAAACTATGGAATAATTAACGAATTTATGATATATTAATTGCAACAAAAAATTGCTTGGGAGGAAAACAGTAAAGGAACAATTAAAAGGAGTTATATTTTATGAATGTAGAATTTATTAACGATGTTATACCAATGATGGATTAAGATTACCTATGATACATTTTGAAAGTGATAAAAAAGATATATGTGTAATATTTATACATGGTATGTGCCAAACAATATTAGATAATTATTTTGCTATCGTATGTGGAGAACTTTTATCTAGAAATAGTATAGGTTTTCTTTATGAACATAATAGAGGTCATTCTATAGAGAATGATATATTAATGAAAGATGGCTCATATAAGAGATGTGGATGTATGTACGAAATTTTTGAAGATTGCATTTTAGATATCAATTTAGCAATTGAAAAAGCAAAAGAATTAGGATATAAAAGATATATCTTAATGGGGCATAGTTATGGATGTAATAAATTGATTTATTACTATTATAAAAAACATCCTAATATTTTGGGATTAGTGCTTGCAAGTGCACCAGACATGATAGGGTTACAATTACTTCGACAATCTGATTATAAGAAACTTATTAATGAAGCAAAAGACAATATAGATAAAGGAAATCCAACAAAAATACTTAGTAACTTAATTGAGAATTATATGTATATGAGTTCACAAACATATTATAATTGGTTTAAAAAAGATTCAAATCTTGATAATTTACCAGTTATGGATGAATAATTGGTTTCAATTTGAAAGTATAGATGTTCCAATATTAACATTTTCAGGATCAGAAGAAACAGATAATTATTTACATTTAGATTTGCTAAAGGATAAAGCAAAAAATTGTAATAATTTTAAATATAAAATCATAGATCAAACAAATCATTTTTATGTGGGTAAAGAAAAAGAAGTAAGTTTTTTAGTTTTGGAATGGATAAATAATTTTAGATAGAAGTTAAGAGAGGAAGTTTTAAATGAATAATAATTATATTATAATAGGCGATAGTATTACATATGGAATTGGAGATTTCGAAAGTGGTGGATGGGCTGCAATGTTTAAAAACTATATTGTAAAAAAGGATGATACAAAAGAATGCAGTAATTATGTTCATGTTGCGGGATTTCCTGGAGCTACAAGCACTGATATTTTATCCAAAATTGATAGTATATTGAAATTATTTAAAAATGAAGAATTTACAAATATAGTAATACTTTCTATTGGAGTCAATGATACACAAGAATTTAATGGTAGCCAAAAGAATAGTATTGAACAATACAAAATTAATATAGAAAAAATTGCTAAATGTGTTATAGATAATGGTTGTTATATGATAATTTTAGGATTAACAAGAATAGAAAGCGATGAGAAATTTTTGTGGAAACCCAATAAATATTATGACAATGAAATAATATCAGAATATGATAGAGATTTAGAGTTAATTTTAAATTATGATGTGGAATTAGAAAAATTATGTAAGAATAACAAAATTAAATATATTGCAATGCAAGAAGTATTAAAAAAGGAAGATTTTATTGATGGATTACATCCAAACCATAATGGACATAAGAAAATTTGCAATTATATTATTGAAAATATAGAGTAAGAGAAAGAAAAAATGTTATTTCTAGAAAGTGTCCATAATAATGGAGTACATCTTAGAATATTAGAATAATTAAGAAAATAATTGAAAATTAAGTGGAGGTAATTATGCAATGGAAAATAAAAAAGTTGTTTTAATAACTGGTGGAACAAGTGGAATTGGATTTGGAACAATAGAATATTTACTGGAGCAAGGAAATTATGAAATTATTTCAGTTTCAAGAGGAAATAAAAATATAGCTCTTGCTAAAGAAAAACTAGGTGAAAAAGCTAATCAAGTTATATTTTTACAAGGAGATGTTAGCAAAGAAGAAGATTGTAGGAAAATATATAATGAAGTAGAAAGTAAATATGGAAAGTTAGATGGATTAGTAAATTCAGCTGGAATAATAAAATTAGGTGGAATTGAAGAACAAACTTTAGAAGAGTGGAATAATGCAATAAATATAAATTTAACTGCAATATTCTTATTATCAAAAACATTATTGCCATTATTGAAAAAAGGAAGAAATACATCAGTCGTAAATATATCTTCTATGTCATCAGAAAGGGCAGGAGGATCAATAGCTTATTGTGCAAGTAAAGCTGGGGTTGATATGTTAACTAAATATATGGGACAAGAACTCGGAAAATATAATATAAGAGTTAATAGTGTAAATCCAGCAGCAGTATATACAAATATTTATGTAGCAAGCGGAGACTACACACAAGAAGGTTATGATAAATGGTCAGAAGAAAAAGCACCATTATATCCATTAGGAAGAATTGGAGATGCCAAAAAAGATTTAGCCCCAACAATAGAATTTTTATTGTCAGATAAATCATTATGGACGACAGGAGCGATATATTTAGT
Organism: uncultured Eubacteriales bacterium; assembly: GCA_949289635.1. Lineage (GTDB taxonomy): Bacteria > Bacillota > Clostridia > TANB77 > CAG-508 > CAG-269. The sequence goes on from CASEOS010000005.1 coordinate 26,246, forward strand.
AGATGGTGGAAAAAGTATTTAGTATAGTACATCATTATTTTTATGAATGACTTGTAACAATGAATCAGCAGTTAGAGAAAATTTAGTATAAACAAATGAATTTACTATAATTGCAAGATAAAAAGAATAAAAAGCAGTGAAAACTGTTATAAGTCAAGTTGCATTAAAATGTAAGGAAACGGTGAAACAATGCAAAGTAAAAAAGAAGTGAAATTAAAAATAATAGATTTAGAAGATATAAAATCAATGGAACGATATCTTAATGAAGAACAAATGCAATTCTTAAAAAATATATATGAAATTGAATATGATGAGAAAACAACAATAAGGCAAATACTAAATTTTTTAATTAATGGACTAAAAGAATATTATATTAATTATAATAGTGTAGAAGAAATATTTAAAGACTATTTTTTAAAAAGTAGATTTAATATAATTATAAATAAAAAATATGTACGAATTTATGATTTGGACATACCAGTATACATGATTTTAAATTATATACAAAATCAAGAAATAGACCTGTCTTTTATATTGGAGCCTGGTGGTGGATTTGATGCGTTAGAGCAATATAATGGAATAAAATATATAATGAAAACGCATGAACAGGGAAGACATAATAACCCACACATACATGTATGCTATTCAGGAGAGGAAATTATTGTTAATATTATAAATGGACAAGTAATAGAAGGAAAAATGAACTCTAAAAAGAAAAAAGAAGCAATTCAAAGAATTATAAAAAATAAGGAAGAATTATTACTTTTGTGGAATACAAGAACAGATGGTACTCCATATGAGGTAAGTGAAGAAGACTTTAATTTAAAAGTGTAAAGAATAATTAAAAAGATACTATGCCAATGAAGATAGAAGGACACCTGAGAATGGTAATAAATATCGTATGCTATAAATATGTTGAGTTATTTCTAGCATGCGATATTTAATTTTATAAAAATCAACTAGGTAGCTTATTATGATTTAAATAATATTTGAAACAAAAATGAATAAAAAGTTCAAAAATAGGAAAAATATTATTAAAATTAGTTTACTTTTTTATAAAAATAGCATATAATATATAAAGAGAGGTGTAAGTGATGCTAGTTGAATTTAGTGTTAAAAATTTCATGTCATTTAAAGATAAAGTAACCTTTAGTATGGAAGCAGCAACAGGAACAGAAAATGAAGAAAATATAATAAGTATACCCAATATAAATGAAAGAATTTTAAAGAGCACAGCAATATATGGAGCAAATGCATCAGGAAAAACAAATTTAATAAATGCATTTACAGCAGCAATATTAATGATAAGAAAATCAAATAATAGACAGGTTGGAGAAAAATTAACAGAAATGGAACCATTTGCATTTGATGAAAAAACTAAATTAGAACCATGTGAATTTGAATTTGTTTTTTATGCAAAAGGAATGAAATATATATATGGATTTATAGCAGATAAAGAAAAAGTATATGAAGAATATTTATATCAGTATTTTACAGCTAAGCCTACAAGAATATTTGAAAGAACTAATGTAAATGAATATAAATTCCTACAGGCAGATGAAGGAAAATTAAATGCTATAAAAACACAAAATATAGATAATAAATTGTTTTTAGCTACAGCAACAACATGGAATTATGATAAGACAAAAGAACCATATTTGTGGTTTGCAAAAAATATAGACACATATACTGGTGGAATGTTATTAAACGATTTTGTTGTAGAGTCATATAACAACAAAGATGAAGGGGAAGAACTAAAAAAATTTGCATTAAAATTATTAAACGAAGCAGACATTGTAATAAAAGACTTTAGTGTAGAAATCGAAGAACGTGATGTAGATAGTAATATGATAATGCTGTTAAAAAACTTTAATATTCCTTCACAAATATTGCCACAAAAACAAAGAGATGTAAAAATAAGAATGACACATGAAGTTATTAATGATAACGGCGATATGAAAAGTTATGAATTAAACTTTAATAATGAGTCTTCAGGAACACAAATTCTATTTTCATTTGCACCAATATTAAAAGATGTTTTTGAGAATGGAAAAATATTAGTAATAGATGAAATTGAAAGAAGTTTGCATCCTAATTTAGTAGAAATGATTATTAAATTCTTTCATAACCCACAAATTAATAAAGGAAATGCACAGTTAATATTTAATACACATGATACAAATTTATTATCTTTAGATATATTTAGAAGAGATCAGATATGGTTTGCAGAAAAAGATCCACAGAAAGGGGCTACTGTTTTATATCCTCTTGATGACTTCTCAGTTAGAAAAAATGAGAATATACAAAAAGGATATTTAAATGGAAGATATGGAGCAATTCCTTTTGTAGCTATGGGTAATAGCTTATGGGAAGATTAGAAGGATTTAAACAAAGAGGTAGAAACCGACAAAGTAGGCAACGAAACCCTATTATAGTAATAGGATGTGAAGGTGCAAACAAAACAGAAGAGATTTACTTTAGAAACTTTAATAGTAGAAAATGTATTATAAAATTTTCTACAGGAAATAGCACAGATCCAGTTGGAATTGTTAATGATTTAATAAAATTTATAGATAATGAAATTGGGAGAGAAGATGGAGACAAATATTATGTGGTGTTAGATACGGACGTAAATCAAGATAAACAAAGTCAGATTGATAAAGCGAAAGCATTAGCGATAAAAAATGGAGTTGAATTTATAACTTCAACTCCAACGTTTGAATATTGGTACATGTTACATTTTGAATATACAACGAAGACATACCATTCAAGTGAGGAAGTTCAAAATGATATAAAAGATAAAATAAAAGGCTATACAAAAAGTATGAATACATATCCTGTTTTAAGAGACAAGACAGATAATGCCATAAAAAATGCTAGAAAAGTTGAAAAACATCATTTAGATTTAGGACAAGCATTAGATAATGAAAATTGTAATCCTTATACAGCAGCATATAAAGTTGTAGAAGAATTAATGAAAAGAAATAATTGATACAGATAAAAAGCAAAATATGAAAGTAATTTTAAAATTACAAGAATATTTTGTTTTTTATATTTATTGACAAGTTTCGACAAAAAAATCAAAAGAGATATGTTATAAAAAATTAAGGGGACAAAATATATGGACTATATAATAATAGAAAAATTGAAAAAATTAAGAAAAAGTAAAAAGATCACACAAGAACAGTTAGCTGAAAAATTAGATATAAGCCGTTCTAAAGTTTCTAGTTGGGAAACAAATCGAAGAGATATGAGTATAACAGAAGCAATAAGATTAGCTAATATATATGAGGTTAGTTTAGATAATCTGTTCGAAATAAAAAAAATTACAGAAGAAGAATATGTGAAAATTTCTGATAAATTTTTAAAAGGTACAAACATATCTCTTGAAGAAAAAGTTAAAATAATAGAATTAATTAGAGAAACATTAAAGAAGAATAATATTGACGAATTCTACGAAATTTACAAAATGACACAAAATGCGACAAAATAGATTTAAAATATCTATTTTGTCGCATTTTGGCTATGTAAAATTAGAAAGAAAATTGGTATAATATTTAAGTAGATATATAAGGAGGGATATAGTTGTGCAAGAACAAACAAATAAAATTGGGCACTTAAATATGATACAAGGAATAATTTCGAGAATGGGAAATAACGCATTTTCTTTAAAACAATGGGCGGTTGGAATAATGATTGCTATATATGCTTTTGCAGGGGAAAATTCTCATAAGGCTGTAATAGTAACAATAATTCCATTAATAGTTTTTTGGTTTTTAGATTCATATTATTTAATGATTGAACGTAAATATAGATGTTTATATGATGAAGTAAGAAGAAAAAAGGAAAAAAATATTGATTTTAATATGAATACTAATTTGATAAATGTGAAAATGAAGAATATAAATAATTATTGCTTGATTAAAGTGGCATTCTCAAAAACAATATGGCCTTTTTATATAGTATGTATTGCAACTACATTAATAATTTATTTTATAAAATTTTAGGAGGTAATTATGAAAAGACAAGTATTTTATAGTTTTCATTATAAAAATGACTGTTGGAGAACGAGTCAAGTTAGAAATATAGGAGCTATTGAGGGGAATAAGCCTGTTTCAGAAAACGAATGGGAAGAAGTAAAAAGAAAAGGTGACGAGAATATAAAAAATTGGATAAATGATCAGCTGAAATATAGAAGTTGTACAATAGTTTTAATAGGTGAAGAAACGTCAGAGAGAAAATGGGTAAAATATGAAATAAAAAAGAGTTGGGAAGATGGAAAAGGTATTTTAGGTATTTATATACATAATTTAAAAAATCAAAATGGAGAAAGAAGTAGGAAGGGTAAAAATCCGTTTGAACAATTTACTTTAAAAGGTGGAGAAAAGTTATCAAATAAAATAAAAGTATATAATCCACCATATGAATTTGATAGTAAAGCAAATTATAACTATATTGCTGAAAATATAGAGGATTGGATAGAAACAGCAATTAATGATAGAAAATAAAAAGATAGGGGGGATAAATATGTACACTACAGGTGAAAAACCAGGAAAAGGTGAATACTATTGTACAAAATGTGGACAAAATGTAACATTAGATGATAATACTGATACTTTACCACCATGTCCAAAGTGTTCTAATACTACTTATAGAAAATAATATTAAAAATCAAAGGCGAGAATATACTCGTCTTTTTTATTTAGTCATAAATAACTAACAATATTATAAATACTAGTCATATAATGCTTTTCATTTCATAAATAATATAATCAAAATGATTTTCGTTAAGATAGCTTAATTTATTTTTTGAAAATTTTTATTGTCAAAAGACAAATTACTATAAAATATAATACAAAAAACAAATCACAAATCATTGAAATGGAATGCCACAAATATTTGAAACAAAAATACTACAATTAACCGAAATAAAAAACTACAAATAACCGAAAAATAATTATATAAATAACCGAAAAACATTGTATAATTTTAAAAGTAATGGTATAATATAATAAAGTAAAGGAGGGATAAGAGTCATGCAAGATTATAAAAACAGAATTGTTGATGATATTTTAGAAAAAAAATTAAAAGGAAAAGGAGCTGTTTTAATACAAGGACCAAAGTGGTGTGGAAAAACAACAACTGCGGAACAAATTTCTAAAAGTATATTATATATGGCTAAATCTGATGAAAAAGAACAAAATTTAACAATGGCTGAAATCAATCCAAGTTTACTTTTACAAGGAGAAGTACCAAGATTAATAGATGAATGGCAAATTGCACCAAAATTATGGGATGCAATAAGGTATGAAATAGATCATAGAAATGCAGAAGGACAATTTATTTTAACAGGATCTTCTGTTCCAGCGAAAATGGATGATGTAACTCATAGTGGTACAGGACGATTCGCATGGCTATTAATGAGGCCAATGAGTTTGTACGAGTCAGGTGAATCAACTGGTCAGGTTAGCTTAATAGATTTATTTGATGGAACAAAAAAGATAGAAGGAATAAATAATATAGACTTAGAAAAAATGGCTTACTTAGTATGTAGAGGTGGATGGCCAAGAGCAATTTTTATGGAAGAAGAAATAGCTCTTGAACAAGCATATGATTACTATGATGCTGTTGTTAACAGAGATATTTCAGAAGCAGATGGCATTTCTAGAAACCCAGAAAGAGTAAAAAATCTTATGAGGTCATATGCGAGAAATATGGGAACTCAAGCATCAAATGATACATTAAGGAGTGATATGATTGCTAATGATTCTACTTCTCTGGATACAGATACTGTATTGTCATATGTAAATGCATTAAAAAAGATATTTGTAGTAGAAGAATCACCAGCTTGGAATCCAAATTTAAGAAGTAAAACTGCAATAAGAACATCTGATACAAGATATTTTATTGATCCATCTATAGCTGTTGCTTCATTAGGAATAGGACCAAAAGATTTAATAAATGATTTGAATACATTTGGATTATTATTTGAAACATTATGTATAAGAGATTTAAGAGTTTATGCAGAAAGCATAAAAGGAAAAGTTTATCATTACAGAGATGCAAATGATTTAGAATGTGATGCTGTTATTCATTTAAGAGATGGTTCTTATGGTTTAATAGAAATAAAATTAGGTGGAGATAGTTTAATAAATGAAGGAGCAGATACATTAAAAAAATTGGAATCAAGAATAGATATAACTAAAATGAAAAATCCATCATTTTTACTTGTGCTTACAGCAACAGGAAAATATGCATATAGAAGAGAAGATGGAGTATATGTAGTTCCAATTGGATGTTTAAAAAACTAGAGAAATAATTAAAATAAAAAAGTGTGAAAAGTAAAATATATTAAAAATTAAAGGCGAGAATACTCGCCTTTCCTATTTAGCTATGAATAATTTAACAATATCACAAAGACCAGCTTTATAATACTTCTCATTCCAATAAATAGAATAATTTAATAGTTCCTCTCTAAAATCATCAAGAATATCAGATACATAATCAGAATCCTTGTCTGTAATAACATCAAGAATCTTCTCGCAAAAAGTATCATAATTAAGAGCATGTTTTCTATCTTCATCAGTCAAATTACTTTCTAATTTTTCAAATCTAAATTCCATCCAATCTTGTAATAATTCATCATTATTATCATCTTTATTTATATTATTAAAACAACAAAAACATTTTTTATTCATAATCAAAACCTCCATAAATTTATTAAATAATTGGGCTCAAAATGGGCACACAACCCACCAAAAATAACCCAAAATCACATAAATTTACAAAGTTAAAAAATTGGGCACACCAAATATACCAACAAATACACCTCAAAGTTAGATTTACCAATACTTTATGAGCTTTACTCATAACCCGAAGGTCACAAATCTATAACCAAAATAGAATAATAGCTAAAACCATAGAAATTAATTAAAATCAATAAATAAATCATTGAGCAAGAAAAAATATAAGTAAAATCAAGATTATATTCACTCAAAAATAAAAAAATTCAAAGTATAATAAAATAAAAATTAATATACCCAATTTACAACAACTAACAAGTTTTGACAAAGAAGAAAAATATAGAGGAAAAATTAAATAAAAGGAAAGAAAGGAAGTTAAATTTATTAAATACAAAATTAATTTTTGACTTAATCTTAATATCATAGAGTCTTCTTCTATAAATATCAAAACACCTGTTTCACATGACGAATATGAGGAATATTATTCCTAATAAAAACCTCAATCACATCCACACGAACAAAAAGATGACGAAGATTGTGACTATACAAATAATATTGACAAGCTTTAAATAAATGTTTCTGCTTAACTTTATCAACAGCATCAATAGGAGAACCATATTTAAAGCTTGTCCTAGTTTTCACCTCAATAAAAACCAACTCATTTTTAGAAGTATCTCTAGCAATAATATCAATCTCACCTTGATAACAAGAAAAATTTCGTTCAATAATGATATAATTAAGTTTTTTCAAATATTCACAAGCCAAATCCTCACCATATTTACCAGTCACTTGTTTAAAATACATACATAACCACCTGCAACTTTCTTTATATAACCTTCTAATTCTAGCAAAAACAAATCATTAGAAATTTTTGAAATTGGTTTAGAAGTTTTTTTACAAAGCTCATTAATAGATATAGGTTTATCAGATATCAAATCATAAATATATGCTAATTTGGAATCTTTTAATTCTTTTTTATTTTGAGAATTTAGAGATTCTAAGTTATTATTAGGACGAATATTAGAAGGAATGGAAGAATGAGAATTAAGATGATCTAATGATGAATTTACAAGAGAATTAATATTAGAAGATTTTATTGTGGGTGAAGATTTCTTAGAATTTTCAAAAATTCCATAATCGATATCTAAAGAATCTAATTCTATTTTTTGAATATCTTTAAAATTTTTAGACAATTTCTTTAAAGATTTAAATTCCTGCAAAATATCTTCTGTATTAGTAACTAAAATAGCGCCATTTTTAATTAATCTATTTGTTCCTACACCGTGAGAATTCCAAATTTCGTGTGGCAATGCAAAAACTTTTTTATTCTGAGAAACAGCCAATTTAGCAGTTACACTTGTACCACTTCTATATAAAGCTTCTATTACGAGAACACCTAAAGATAATCCACTAACAATGCGATTTCTTTCTAAAAAGTATTTAGATTGACATTTTATATCAGGAGGATATTCGCTAATGATTAATCCACCATGATTCAAAATTTTTTTATATAAATCTTTGTTTTCCGTAGGAAAAATATGGTTAAATCCATTTCCTAAAACTGCAATTGTTTTCCCCAGTTGATTATAGGAATAGAGATGAGCAGTTGTATCAATACCGTTCTGCTAATCCACTTATGATAGTAACACCACATTGAGATAGTTCGTACGAAAATTTTTGTGCTAAGAGTCTACCATTTTTTGTACATTTGCGTGAACCTATAATCGCAATTGATGGTTTATTTAATAAATCTATATTACCTTCTAGATACAAGGTTTGTGGCGGATTATATATTTCCTTTAACTGTTTGGGATAAAGTTTATTATCAATTTGAATTTTTTTTATAAAATCACTCCTATCTACCCCAATATTTCCTATCTAAACTCCTATATTGTATGGCTTCTGCCAAATGATGTGTTTTTATATTAGTAGAATTATCTAGATCTGCAATGGTTCTAGCAACTTTCAAAATTCTACTGTAAGCTCTGGCACTAAGGCCAAGTTGATTAAAAGCTGTTTCCAAAATTTGTTTACTTTTAGAAGAAATTTTACAATATTTGGATATTAATTTTGGGGTTAGTTCTGAATTTGAAAAAATGTGATGTTCTTTATAACGATTGACCTGTATCTCTCGGGCCTTATTTACTCTTTTTCTGATTTCTTCAGAAGATTCTGAAGGAGAATCATTCCCTAATTTTTGATAATTTACACTTTCCACTTCTATATGAATATCAATTCTATCTAAAAGCGGACCACTAATTTTATGAATATATTTTTGAATTTGATCTTCACGACAGGTACATTGTTTTTCTTTTGATCCATAATATCCACAAGGACATGGATTCATACTAGCAATAAACATGAAATTACAAGGATAGGTAGTTGAAAAATCAACACGACTAATGGTTACGGTTTTATCTTCTAAAGGTCCTCGTAAAACTTCTAATGTAGATTTATTAAATTCAGGTAATTCATCGAGAAACAAGACACCGAAATGGGCTAAACTGATTTCACCAGGTTTCGGAATTCTTCCACCTCCTACTAAAGAAGTTTCTGTAATCGTATGGTGAGGACTTCTAAAAGGTCTTTTGAAAATAAAGGGAGTATCTTCAGATAATAAACCAGAAATGCTGTGAATTTTTGTGATTTCTAAAGCTTCATCAAAAGTTAAATCAGGTAAAATGGATGGAAGTCTGCGAGCTAACATGGTTTTCCCAGATCCAGGACTACCGAATTAAAAGACAATTGTGTCCACCTGCTGCTGATATTTCTAAAGCACGTTTGACATTTTCCTGTCCTTTTACTTCTGAGAAGTCGAATTCATAAGTAGTGTTTGTATTAGAAATAAAATGTGATGTTGGTTCAGGAGAGATAAGAAATTGACCATTGAGATAATCAATGATTTCATTTAGATTAGAAACAGGTATTATCTCAAGTCCATCAATAATAGATGCTTCTTTAGCATTTGCTATTGGTAAAAGAATACGTTTCATTCCTAAACGTTTGGCTTCTATACAAATAGGAAGAATTCCTTTTATAGGACAAATGGAACCATCTAAAGAAAGTTCTCCAATGAAAATAGTATCTGTTAAATCTGCATTATAAATATATCCATTTGCAATTAAAATGCCAACAGCAATTGGTAAATCAAAAATAGATCCTTCCTTTTTTGTACTAGCAGGAGCAAGATTGACGACAATTTTTCGACTCAAAAATTCGGATGTTGAATTTCTTATAGCTGTTTTTACTCTTTCTTTTGCTTCTCTAATACTAGTATCTGGTAAGCCAACAATTTCAAAAGAAGGCATACCAGCAGATATGTCTACTTGTATGTTCACTAAATAACCTTGCAATCCATGCAAAGCAATACTTTTTACAATTGATAACATAGCATCATCCTTGTATAATTTATTTAGGTTTTTAAAAGGTTACCCATAAACCTGGTAAGGCATATTTAATTTTAAGAATTAAATATTTATATCAAGAAAGTAAAGGTAATAGAAATATAATAATAAATTGAGAAAAGTGAAGAACAAAAATAATGAATATCAGATAGTAAAACGTGAAATAGAAAAATATGAATGAACAATTAAAAAATAAATATAAAAAAATCATTTTAGATTATATAAGAGTTAATTACAATTTATAAATTAATGATTAAAGTATATATTGGTTTCCAAAATTTGTCAATACATTTTTCGACTTTTGTACTATTTTGGTCTAAACACTAACAACTATTTAGTACTATAAAATAAAAAATATAATTTAAAAATAAGATTGCTTTATAAAAATCTTTTTAGTAAAATAAAAGAGGGGGATGATAAAAAATGAAAAAAATAGTAATAGCAATTATACTTATTTTTATTCTAATATTATCAATATTAGGATATAAAGTAATGGTAACAGATAATAAAGAAGCGGAATTAGTAGAAATATCATCAAAAGCAGAGTTAGAAGCAATATATAATAGGGATATAGACGAAATTAGTATACCTTCTAAATTATTGACATTACCATTTAGTATTCTTTATGAAAGTTCCAGAAGTTTTACTAGTAGTATGGGAGATGTAGTAATAAATAGCTCAGGAATAACTCCTGATAGTTATACAGGAAGTTCAGGAATAACTCCTGACACTTTATACCGGAAGTGCAACAACAGAATCTATAACAAGTACACAATCTACGAAAGAATATTCAACAACCAATATACAAGTAGAAAATGTGGATGAGGCAGACATAACAAAAACAGATGGAGACTATATATATTCTTTATCAGAAGATAAAGTGGTTATTACAGATGTAAAAGATGAAACACAAATAAAAATAGCATCTGAAATAGAACCAGAAGATAGTAATACGATTCCATCAGATTTAATTTTATATAATGACAAATTAATTGTCATTAGTGAAAAAATGAAATATTCATCATCATATTACTATTATTACAATAATCGTAATTCGACAGTGGTAACTGTATATGATATTTCTGACAGAGAACAACCAAAGAAAATTAAAGATTATCAATTAGAACAACCATATTATACATCTAGATGTATCGATGGAAGATTATATGTTATTTCATCAGGGTATTTAAAAGAAGAAAATGATGAAATTGTAACATATTATTATGAAGATGGAAAACAAATTGATCCAGGATATAAAAACATAAAAAGAATAAAAGATATAGATACAACAGACCAAACAATACTATCTATGTTAGATTTAAATAATATAAATAAAACGGTAAAAGTAAATTCATATCTAATGAATGTTGAAAATGCTTATGTATCAGAAAATAATATATATCTATTAGAAGAAAAATACGACGGTTCATATAGTAATCCTAAAATATCTTCAATATTCGGATTAAAAGGTATATTGGGTGCATTTGAAGATGACGATGAAGAATATGATTATGGAAGATATACATACATATATAAATTTAATTTACTTGATGATGGAAGTATACAATATGATAAAAAAGCAAAAGAAAAGGGACAAACTATTAATCAATTTTCAATAGATGAATATGAAGGAAACTTAAGAGTTGCTTTATATAATAGTGAAGGATCTAGAATTGTCATATTTAATGATGAAATGAAAAAAATAGGAGAAACTGAAAAATTAGCAGAAGGAGAAAAAATGTATTCTTCTAGATTTTTAGGAGATAGAGCATATCTTGTGACATATAAAACAATTGATCCACTATTTGTAATAGACTTAAGTAATCCAGAAAAACCACAAGTTTTAGGAGAATTAAAAATACCAGGATATAGTACATATTTGCATCCTTATGATGAAAATCATTTGATAGGAATTGGAATGCAAACAGAAGAAAAAGTTAATAGAGATTCATCAGGAAGAGTTAGATCAACAACAGCTACTATTACAGGAATGAAAATGGCATTATTTGATGTAACAGATGTCAACAATCCAATTCAAATTTCAGATACAATCATTGGGGATAGAAGAACAACATCAGCTATTTTAACAAATCATAAAGCATTATTATTCTCAAAAGAAAAAGAATTATTAGCAATACCTGTTAATAATTATACAGAAGATTTTGAGATAGAAAATTCATCAGATGAGTATGAATCAATAGTGAATTCTTATACAAATTATAAAAAAGAATATGTTTCTGAAGGATATTTTGTATATAATATCAACCTTACAGATGGATTTACCTTAAAAGGAACGATTACACATGATAAAACAAAAAGTAAATATTCTTATTATAATACATCAAGATTATTAAGAGGATTATATATAGATGATAATTTGTATACTGTTTCAGAAGATTATATTAAAGTAAATAGCTTAGATGATTTACAAGAAATTAGTCAATTGAAAATAAAGGAGGATTAGTAAATATGGAAGAAAATAGAAAAAAATCAGCAGCAGGAGTTAGTTCACTAGTATTAGGAATTATATCAATTTTATCAGGATTGTTTTATTATATTAGCTTACCAGCAGGAATATTGGCAATCGTTTTAGGAGCAAAGAGTACCAAGAAAACAGGAAGTAGACTTGGAAAGTCTGGGTTAGTTACAGGCATTATTGGGGTTAGTATATGTGCATTTTTATATATAAGTATGGTTGTTATTTTATGGTTGGCAAATAACTATTAAACGAGTAAAAAAATGATTTTGTAAATATTGTTTTAGATGATTTAATTGGATAGAGATAATTATATATATAATATAGTAAAATAAAAATTTGTCGAAATTTGTATATTTTTACAAAATTCGACAAATTTTTTATTCTTTATTCAGTATAATCATTTAGGGGGATGTTTATGAAAAAATATATTAAGAAAATAGTATCAGTTTTAATAATTATACTAATAGTATTATCTATGCAAATTAGTGTGTATTCACATTCTGGTAGAACAGATGCGAATGGAGGGCATAGAGACAATAAAAATAAAAGTGGATTAGGAAGTTATCATTATCATTGTGGAGGACATCCAGCACATTTACATCCAAATGGAGTTTGTCCATATTCATCATCTAGTAAAAGTAGCACATCTAGTTCTGGTTCTGGCTCTGCTTCAAGCTCAAGTTCAAGTACAACTTCCGGTTCTAGTTCAAGTTCTTCTTCAAACAGTAAAACAAGGACATCTGTACCAAGTACCATTGCAGTAACTGAAATACAAATAGAAGAAAAAATAGAAGATATGGAAATAGGTGAAAATGAAAAATTAACTGCAACTATTACACCTAGTAATGCAACAGATAAAAATGTTACATGGAAGTCAAGTGATGAAAGTATTGCAACAGTTGACTCGACAGGAGAAGTAACTGCTAAAAAATCTGGAGTTGTAACTATAACAGCAACTACATCTAATGGAAAATCAAGTACAATAACAATTAATGTGAAGGAACCAGTAAAATTAGAAAGTAGTTATACAACAAATACTTTAGTAGGAAAAACAAATACAGAAATACAAAATACCATCAATACTGATACTAATAATGAAGAAGGAAGTGCATTAGGAGGAATTATAACATTAGGACTTCTAGGTGGAGGAGGATATTGGGGATATAAGAAATATAAGAGCAAAAAAGAAAATGTGTAATGTAAAAAATAGAAAAGAATATTAGTTATTCTTTTCTATTTTCAACTCCATAGGCGTAAACTTTATTCCATCAACTACCTGCTCAGAAGAAACATTAGAAAATCCAAGCTTATGATATACATCCACAGCATAAGGAGAAGAATTAACAGTAATCATTTTTAAAGAAGGATTTTTTTCTTTGCATGTTTTTAGAACAGCATTAAATAACTTTTTAGCAATACCCTGTCTATGATAGTGTTTATCCACAAATAATAACGAAATGTGGACAAAATCTTTAACAGCGATCATACCTACAATCATATCATTAACAAAACATCCATAAAAATATAAAGAACCGTTAGAATATTGTTCTGACATATTATTTATATCAATAAATTTATGAAATGATGTAACTCCTTCTTCAGAATAATAAGGTGCTTCGAATTCATTAAAAACTTTACGTACTAAGTCTAAGGTTTCTGGTAGTTCTTCTTGTTTGATTTCTCTATATTCTAACTGAAAACTTTTCTCCATCAAATACATATTATCATTATTTAAAACTTTTTGATTATCTTTATATCGATAACCTAACTTATAATAAAACTCATGAGCGGTAATAGAAGCTGGAATAATTAGCTTTCTAAAATTAGAATGAATAGCATAATTTTCAATTGCCTTAATTAATAGGCGACCAATACCTTCACCATGATTTTCAGGTTTTACAAAAACAGTTAAAATATAATATTCATCTGGATTGTACCAGGAAACATCTATTCCAGTAGTGCCAACAACTTCATCGCCTTTCATAGCAACAAATACTTTTTTTCTATTTTTTAAGGCATCTTTTAATTTTTCTACTGTAAAGTCCTTTGCCATTGCTTGTACTTTTTCTACACCATAATCTTTTACATTTACTTCTAATAAATTTCTAATGACAATTGTTGAAATTTGTTCAACATAGGTTTCATCATATTCTTTAATTTCAATCATTCAATCAGCTCCTACAATTATTTTTTAGCAACAATACCATATAAAACACGTTTTAATTCAATACCTTTTGAAGTAGTATGTGTAGATACATATGTATCAAATAAATCTTTTTCAATTGATGGATGATGTGTGTTATTAGTGTTTTCCATCTCAGAAAAATCATCTAGAATTGGTGTTTTTAAAAGTAGTGCCAACAAATCTTCTTCTGTTTCATAATATTCATATTGTATAATTTCTTGCATTTCTATTTCTCGAAAGCCAGCCTTTTTTATGTTTTTATAATCAATTTTGCTAATTGGTATTTCATCATGAAATGCTTGTCCTCTTTGAAATAAAGTTTTTAACTCCCAACAATCCTGTTTATCAACACCTTCAATAATTAAATATCCATCATTGCTTAGTACATCATATATTTGTTTAGCATCAATCATTGTATGCCTTGCAGATACAATATCAAATAAATTTTTGGGAAAGGTCATGTTTAAATTATCCATACATACAAACTTAATTTTTTTATCAGGAAATTGTTTCTTATTCTCATTAGCAGTTTTAATCATTTCTTTAGAAAAATCAGTAGCAATTATCATACCAACATCAGGAAGAAAAGCTAGTGCTTTTTCTCCACCACCAGTACCTAAATCTAAAAGCAAAGAGGAGATAGTAGAATGTTTTTTTATTTCATTATAAAAATCCCAATTGGATTCTTGATAAGTTGTATATTTTATATCAGAAAAATCCCAGTTTCCGATATCTTCATATCGTTTCCATTCATTTTCTTGCATTTATATCACCTCTTTTTCACCTAAATCTTCAGAAAATCTTAGTAAATATCCATCTGGATCTTGTACTAAAAATTCTTTATTTCCAAGCAATTTATCATCTTGTCTATACCAGTTTTCCTCAATTTCAAAAGTAATGGGATAATTATGTTCTTTTAATTTTGAATAAATTGTATTAACAGAATTCACTTCTAATTGAAAATTGATACCATTTCCAAAAGGATAGGTAAGAGGAGCTAATTCCCATTTATCATTGCCAGATAATTCTTGTAACATAAATTGAATGTTTCCCATTGAAAGAAATACAAATTTATTTTCAGGTCTTTCATATTCTATTTTAAATCCAATAGTTTTGTAAAATGAAAGACTATTTTCTAAATTACTTACAGAAAGTTCAGGAATATTTTTATTGAATACAAAATCAACATCATTTCGAATAATTTCACTTTCAAAAAAGCGTTCTTGAAATTCCGTTAATGCTCTAATTTCTTCGTTCGAGTAATTTCTATCTTCAGGAACAACAATTAATTTGTCATCATTATCATTTGTTCTATGAATGATGGCAATACATTTCCCTTTAAAAGTTTCCAAAGGTTCAAATACACCTAATATATAGCAATCTAATTCTTCGTTGTCTCCACTCATGGTATTTGGAACATATCCATAATTCACAGGATAGATATGATTTGGATATTTTTCAGAATGAATACTACCTAATGGCTTATCAATGATGACATCAACTATTTTATTTAAAAAATCTCTACTATTTGTCATTTTAAAATCCTTTCTTTATCATATGGAAAATCCATTTTTACTATATACAGATTTTTCCATATAAAATAGGTTAAATTTTTATATAAATTAATGTCTTGTGTAATCAAAGTATATTATGAAATTTTATAAAATTCAATAAGTTTCTAAATATTTACATTCTATTTTATCCGTGATAAAATAGGCACAGAAAATCTAAGAGAAAAATTGTGTTGCAAGATGATAGAAAAATGTACGGAAAGGGAAGTGAACAGAATGAAAATATTAATGGGAACAAAGAATCAAGGGAAAATAGAAGGCGTAAAAAGAGCATTTGAAAGATATTTTGATAATGTTGAGATAGAGGGAATACCAGTTGATTCAGAGGTGGGAGTACAACCTATTAATAAAGAGATTGTTATCGGTGCGAGAAACAGAGTGAAAAATGTAAAAGAATATGCAAAGAAAAATAACATAGAAGCAGATTATTATGTGGCAAGTGAAGCAGGGATTACAGATTTATTAGATGAATGGATAGATATTAATACAGTTGTGATTGAAAATAAGGATGGAAAACAAAGTGTGGGAACTAGTCAAGGATTTCCTATTGATGCAAAATATATAGATGAAATAACGAGTACTGAACTAGGAAAAGTTATGGATAGAATTTTTCAAAGCCATGGATTAAATACGGGAAAAGGTGGAATTAGTATTCTAACGCATGATGAAATATCTAGAATTGATTTAACAGAAAATGCGTGTATGATGGCTTTAATTAAATTTATTAACCAAGGAATATGGGAATAAATACTTGGTGAAAAATATCCAGATGTAAAACAAACTTATCGATTTGAGCTAATAGAACAATAAAAGGAGCAATGATGATGAAAATATTAGTGATTTGTAGCAAGACATTTTATAATAAAATTGAACCAATTAAACAAAAATTAGAAGAAATGGGACATAGCATTGAATTACCAAATTTATATGATAATCCAGGAGCTGAAAAAGAAGCATGGGCGTTAGGAGATAAGGCGCATTCTGAGTTTAAGAAAAGAATGTTCCAACGAAGTGAAGCAACCATTTCAAATATGGATGCTGTATTAACTTTAAACTTTGATAAAAATGAACAACAAAACTATATTGGTGGGGCAACTTTCTTAGAGCTATATGAAGCTTTTATGAAAGGTAAAAAAATCTATATGTATAATCCAATTCCAGAAGGTATGTTATATGATGAAATATCAGGATTTTCACCAATTATTATAAATGGTAATTTAGACTTAGTAAAGTAAAAATATAGGAGTAATAAACATGGAAGAGCTAATAGATGTTTTAAATGAAGATGGAACAAAAACAGGAGAAATTGTAACAAGGAAAGAAGTGCATGAAAAAGGTTTATGGCATAGGATTGTTGTCATTGCAATTATTGATAAAGAAGGACATATATTGATGCAACAGAGAGCCAAAGATAAAGAAACCAATCCAGGAAAATGGGATGTATCTGTTGCAGGACATGTATCAGCAGGACAAACTTCAATAGAAGCAGCAATTAGAGAAGTAAAGGAAGAAATTGGAATCAATTTAGAAGAAAAAGATTTACAATATATGCTAACTTATCAAACAGGAAGAAAAGTAAAAGAACATTTCTATGCAAATCATATATTTGATTTTTACTTGGTAAAAACAGAAGTGATAGATGTATCAAAAATAAAAATTCAAGAAAGTGAAGTAGAACAAGTAAAATTGTGTAATTTAGAAGAGGTACAACATATGATTTCTAATAACTTAGTAGCAGAAAGAAAACCTGTATATGAAGTGTTAATTAAATATTTAAGATAATATAAAAAGGAGAAAATAAAATGGAAGAAACCAACAAAAATTTAAAAGAGTATATGGAAAAAAATGTATTATCACAATATGATATAAATAATGTTGGAGGTCATGGAAAAGAACATATAGAAACAGTTATTCATAGAAGTTTTGAAATTGTAAATGAATTTCATTTAGATGTTAATAAAGATATGGTATACACAATTGCAGCTTATCATGATATTGGATATAGAGAAAATCCGGACCAACATGAAGAAGTATCAAGTGAAAAATTTAAACAAGATAAAGAAATGAAAAAATTCTTTAATGAAGAAGAAAGAAAAATTATTGCAGAGGCAATTGTGGACCACAGAGCAAGTCTAGAATATGAAGCAAGAAGTATCTATGGAAAAATTGTTTCTTCAGCAGATAGAGAAACATCAGTAGAAAATATGCTTACAAGATCAATATTATATCAAGCAGACAAACATAAAGCAGAAAATCCAAGCTTAGAACAAGTAATAGAATATTCATATAAAAAATTATCAAGTAAATATGGAAAAGGTGGATATGCAAAAATGTATTATCCAGATGAAAAATATAAAAACTATTTAGATAAAATGCAAGAATTATTAGAAAATAAAGAAAAATTCACAGAAGCAGAGATGGATTTAGCCAAAAAATTAGGAAAGGTATAAAATATGATAAAAGTATTATTTGTATGCCTAGGAAATATTTGTAGATCTCCTATGGCAGAATATGTATTTAAAGATATGATAAAAAAGAAAGGCTTAGAAAATCAATTTTCTATTGCATCAGCGGCTACAAGTTATGAAGAAATAGGAAATGATATGCATTATGGGACAAAAGATAAATTAGATGAAAAAGGAATTCCCTATACAAAGCACAAGGCAAGAAGAATTGAAAAACAGGATTATGAAAACTATGATTATATCATTGGGATGGAAGAAAGTAATCTACGAAATATCCAAAGAATTGTAGGAAATGATATAGACAATAAAATATATAAACTTTTAGATTTCTCAAAAAATCCAAGAGATATTGCAGACCCATGGTACACAGGAAACTTTACAGTTACTTATCAAGATATTGTAGAAGGATGCACAGGATTTTTAGAACATTTAGAGAAGGGAAATATTGTAAATAATGGTTAATGATTGAAAAATAATTATAATTTTGATATTGCACAGTGGCAAATTTCATTAAAATGTATTTATTTTTTAATCAGATTTAGAACTAGGAAAAGGAACTGAAATAATCATATGGCAAAGAAATATATAAAAATTAAGGAAAAAGAAATTCCAGTTATCATTAGAAATTATAAACATACAAATTTAATAACAATGTATTTTAGAGGAAATGTTTTAAATATTAGTAAATCCAAATATTTATCTAACAAAAAAATGTTAGAATTTATTCAGCAAAAAGAAGAACAAATATATGAACAATATCTAAAAATCATCTCTAAAGAAAATGACAAAATGAAACATTGGTATACAGGAGAAAAGATAAGCTATAAAGGTGAAGATTTTTATATACAAATAGAATATATTTTTAAAAAAAGAATCAAAATTATTTTAGATGAAGCAGATAAACAATTTATTATCGAAATACCAGAAATATTAAAAGATGAAGATAATAAAGCAATAATTGATAAATATGTAAAAAGATTTCTTTGTGTAAAAACAAAAGAATATTTAGAAAAGCGACTACCATATTGGAGTCAAAAAATGAAAATAGAATACTATGAATGTAAAGTGGGAGATGCAACAAGCAAATATGGTAGTTGTATACCAAGTAAAAAAGCACTTCATTTTAGTAATAGACTCATCATGTTACCAGAAGATAAAATAGATGCAATTATTGTTCATGAATTATCACATATGGTATATGCTAATCATAGTAGTAATTTCTATAATTTAGTTCAACAATATATACCAAATTATTTCGAAATTGATAAATGGCTAAAGAAAAATGTGAAAAAGGTTATGATATAAAAAAAGAGGATAATTTGGGACAATTGGGGACGTTTCTGTTTGGACATTTTTTATAAAATTATTTTTTAGAAAAGAGTAAATGAATATAATAGAAATGTCCAAACAGAAACGTCCCCAATTGTCCCAAACTTGTCCCCTTTTTAATCATTTTTATAAAAGAATCCTTGATATAAATTTTCTTCTTTTAATTTTTTATCCAAACCATTTAATATCCACTTTTTGTGTAAATCCCATTCAGGAGCAATTAATATATCTTTAGGAGCATCACCAGATATTCTATGAATAACAATATCAGGAGAGATGTGTGAAAGAATATATATTAAACAATCTAAATAGTATTCTAAAGAAATGGGTTCATATTCACCTTTATTATACATATCTGCTAAAACAGTATTTTCTACAATATAAGTATTATGAATTTTTAAACCTTGGATTTGATGTTGATTTATAAAATCTACCGCATTTTGTACATCTTCAAAAGTTTCATTTGGTAATCCTACCATTATATGAGTAATTACATCAATATGATATTGATTAAGTAATTTGACAGCTTTTGTAAATTGCTCATTTGAATATTGTCTATTAATCAATTTGCCAATTTTTTCATTGGATGTTTGTAAGCCTAATTCTACTGAAACATAATATTTATCAGTATAAGAATATAATAGTTTTACAATATCTTCATTAATGCAATCAGGTCTTGTAGCAACTGATAATCCAATAATTTTGGAATTAATTAATGCACTATCATATTTTTTCTTCAAATTATCAATAGAATCATATGTATTCGAGAAATTTTGAAAATAAACAATAAATTTATTGGCTCTAGTAGAACGAGGAGATTTAAAATAGGATATTACTTGCTCAGAAATATCTTTATAAGGGTCTAAATGCTCTCCAGAACCACATTCACTACAAAATATACAACCAGAATGACTTAACGTTCCATCACGATTAGGACAAGTAAAATGTCCATTAATACAAATTTTTAAAACTCTTTCTCCAAATCGTTTTATATAATATTTATTTAATTTTGTGTATCTATATAAACTTTCCATAATACATACAGTATATCAAAAATAAGAGAAAATAACAAATGATGATTTTAGGGACGGAGCAAAAAATCATCGTTTCATAAAGAATATTTTTTTTAAAATTTTTTGAAGAACAAAACGATGATTTTTTGCTCCGTCCCTAAAATCATCGTTTTTTAATTTTGAGATTATAAAATCTAAAAAAATAGAAATATAAAACAAAATTAAAAAAAATAGTAGAAGTATTAGTAGCTGTTTAATTTGTTCTTCTCTAGAAAGATTATAAAAACAAATGATATAATTATTTATCATAAAATATTCCACCTTTTATAGTATTTTATAAGGAATATTTTATGAAAGTAATATATTAAAATCAATATAATATATTCAAAACAATACAAAAAGCACAAAAAAGTTTAGAAAATCGACTAATTTTTTATGAAAATAGCAATGTCTTTAATTGTATTCATAGCTATTTCAATTTCTTTATCGCTATATGTACTTAAAAGTTCTTTGCTCTTAGTAATAATTGTATCATCAAGACCATATAAAATATAATCAGCAGAATGACCACTTAAATCTCTAAGTTTTCGAATACTTCGATACATTAAATTACCTCTACCTTCTTCAACTAATCCAAGAAATTGACTAGATATGCCAATTTCTTTTGCTAATTGTGTTTTATTCATATGTAACTCATTTTCTCTAATATATTTAATTCTTTTACCTCTTGAAATTTGTTCTTGTTTTTCTAATTCTAAATCAGATGTATTCATGGAATATCTCCTCCTATTATTAAAAATTTTAACTATAAAACTATATGAATTTTATAACATAATATATTTAAACACATGGTAAAATATTTGTAGAATTATAGTATTTTATAGAGAAATATGGTAATATTATGAAAAAAGATGAAAGGGGTGTATACATATGATAACGAAATCCATGAAAATACTAATAATAGAAGATGATAGAAATGATTGTAATAATTTTATTAACAGTGTGAAGAATAGAGATGATATAGAAATTATCGGAATTACAGATTCAGATATAGAAGGATTAAAATATGCAAAACTAAAAGAACCAGAAGGTATTATATTAGATTTAGAGTTAAATAACAGCATGACAGGGAATGCAGATTCTTTAAACTTTTTGTCAGAACTTAAAAAGTTGCATTTAGGTTATGAACCAATTATTGTGGTAACAACACATATCCATTCAAAAAGAATATATGATATAGTTCATAAAAATGGTGCAGATATCATATTATACAAGAATCATCCCAGATATTCAGCAGAGTATGTTTTAAATAAATTAATCAGTTTAAGAGAAGTAACACCAGAAAAAACAATGGAAATGTTAAAAGGAGAATTGGAAGATAATAGAAAAAAGATATCAGATTGCATTGTCAGAGAATTAGATTTAATAGGAATACCTGCTAAAATGGTAGGAAGAAAATATATACATGATGCAATCTTATATTTGATTGAAAATAAAGGAGATAATACAAATGTTATTAGACATTTAACAAATATATATAAAAAATCTGGAAATACAATTACAAATGGCATTCAAAATGCTATTATACATGCTTGGAATAATACGCCAGTAGATGATTTACTGGAATATTATAGAGCAAGAGTAAGTCCAGAAACAGGAATTCCAACACCAATGGAATTTATATATTATTATGTGGAAAAAGTTGAAAGAGAAATATAGAAAATAAAATTTAAAAATTTAAAATGAACATATCATAGGTATCAAATAAAATAGTTGGTATTTATGATATGTTTTTTTCTATTTCTGACGGATTTCTACCATTTTTTTTCACCAAAAGCTACCGATTTTTTTGCAATAAAAGGTGGTAATTTTTATTTATAGGAAGTATTACAGCTTTCTATAAATACGAAAGAAAAAGGTGGTGAGAGGTATGGAAGAATGGTTTGACGCCCTTTGGCAATGGGTAAGTAAATGGTTATAATAAATTGTTAATAAAATAGTAAGAAGGTTGCTAACCTTCTTATTTTTATATAAAATATTGAATGTAAAAATAATATGCTATATAATGTATAAAAAATGTAAGAAAGGTTGTAAAATGGATTTCAAAGTTAATTTTGAAGAAGTAGAATATATAGCAGATATAATAAAGATATTTTTTATCATTTTATATACTTATTATACAAACTTAAAAATTGTTAATGAAAGAAATTCTTATAATCAATCCATATTAACATATATTACATTTATCATAATTACAGTAGTTTGCAAATTTTTTAAAGGATATATGCGGATTTTTATATTATATTATTTTTTTAATTTTTATGTTAGGTTTAGTATATTGTAAAGTATCAGAAAGTAATATTGGTCAATCCATAATAATTACAACAATTTCATTAAGTATAAATTATGCAATATTTTTTATATCCATAATTATTAGTTTTATACCAAATGGTTTATTGAATATAAATAATAATTATTGGAGTTTAATAATTATATTAATTTTATATAGTGGTTTTATATGTACTTTTTTGAAAGTCAAAAGATTGAATAAAGGACTAATATTTTTTAAAGAGAAACTGAAGAATGATAATATTGATATGTTAATATTGAATATTAGTGCAATTATTTTATTTATGATTATAATACTATCTAATTATAATAAAATTACAGCGAGAGAAATAGGATTTAGTCTTATTGTATTTACCTTCATCATGTTCATCACCATCCAAAAATCCTTACAATTATATTACAAACAAAAACTACAAGAAAGAGAAGTAGAAGAAATCAAAAAAGAACTAAAAAATAAAGAAACAGAAATAAAAGAATTAGAAAAAGAAAATTTGAAACTTAACAAAAAGAATCATTCAATAGCGCATAAGCAAAAATCATTAGAATATGAATTAGAGCAAATGGTATTAAACAATCAGATAGTGGACAGAAATCATGTAAGAGACAAAATTGAAAAACTATCAAAAGAAATGCAAAATGAAACAATCAGTATAGAGCTAACCAAAACAAAAATTAATGAAATTGATAATATGTTAAAATATATGCAATCAGAATGTGTAAAGAATAAAATAGACTTTCAATTACAAATAAATGGAAACATTCATCACATGGTAAATACATATATTGGAAAAGAAGAGTTAGAAATTCTAATTGCAGATTTAATAAAGAATGCTATCATAGCCATTAACCATTCTAAAAATATAAATAAAAGTATACTAGTAAGATTAGGAATTATTGATGGTGTATACAGTTTATATGTCTATGATTCTGGTATAGAGTTTGAAATAGATACATTAATCAATCTGGGAATAAAACCAAGCTCAACACACGAAAAAGATGGTGGTACAGGAATGGGATTAATGAATACATTTGACACATTAAAGAAATATAAAGCAAGTTTGATTATAGATGAATACGGAAAACCAGTAAATGATAATTTTACAAAAGTAATTAAAATTATTTTCGATAATAAGAATGTATATAGGATAGAGTCATATCGTAAAAAGGACATACAAGAAAAAGATATAGACAAAAGAATTTTTAAATGATAAAAGAAAGGTGAACTTAGGAAGTGTAATTAAGTTCACCTTTAGAATTTTTATATAAAGATATAAAAAAACAAAAAGGGTCCAAAAAGAAACGTCCCCAATTGTCCCATTGCCTAAAATCCAATAATGTCATTATAAATTTCGATTGCAAATTTGTCTGTCATACCAGAAATATAGTAAATAATACATTTGTAAAAATCCTGTTCATTATGAAAATCAAAAATAACATCATTTATTAGTTTTAATTCTTTTCGATTTCCTAAGTCATAATAATTTGATAAAAATCCAAGGAAACTATCATAAAGTTTTATAGAAATTTTAGATAAGTTATTTTTTAAAGTAGCAATTGTATTTTCTTTATCATAGCAAACTTTTAAAGTATTATAAATTTCATTTAAAACCAATTCAAAATATTTAATAGAAGGTTTTAGTCTATCTGAGAAATAGATATTTCTATAATTAAATTCTTTAATTTTATTTAATAAATCAAAAGCTTCTTCTGAGAAACATAAGCCTTTTTCAGGTGTGGAATTTTTAGCTAAATCACATACTAAGTAATTAATAATAATTGTGTTATTAATTTTCTTTTCAGGTAAATCATAGTGTAGTAAACGGTATAGTTCATCTAAATGTTCATCAATAATACCTAAACTGATAGCATCTTCAATATCTCTTCCAATATATGAAATTTTATCAGAAATTTTTACGACGCAACCTTCCCAAGTATATGGTGCATATTGATTAGGTCTGACATAGGTTGCTAAATCAATACATTCTTTTCTAGGTTTTAAACAATTTTCATCAATTTCTCCACAGTGTGAAATAATACCATCTCTAACTGCATATGTTAAATCTAAATTATCTTTATATCGTTCTTTATTTTCTAACAATTCTATTTTATCGACAAAGTCTAAACCGTTTTTTTCATGCCAAAATCCATATCCTAAATCTCTTTCAGAAATAGTAGACAAAATTTTTTCTCCAGCGTGACCAAAAGGACTGTGTCCAATATCATGTGCAACAGAGATTGCTTTTGTTAATTCTGTATTTAAGCCTAAGTAACTTGCGATTGTATAACTAATAGATTCTACGTGTGCAACATGTTCACTTCTTGTACAAATATGATCACTTTCTGGGGAGAAAAATACTTGTGTTTTATGTTTTAATCTTTTATAAGCATTTGAATGTGTAATTCTTGTATAATCTCTGTCAAAAACAGAACGAATATCCTCCGGGTTGGTTAGTAAAGGTTTTTCTCTTTTGGATATATTTTCCCAATCTGGATGATGGATATTGGCAGCATAATCTTTAAATAGATTTTCCATAATGTAAATCATTCCTTTCTTTATTGAAATAAAATTTATTCAATATAGTTATTTTTTTAAATTCAAATTTAGTTTATTATAAAAAAATAAAAAAGTCTATAAATAGATGAAAATAAAATATTGAAAATAGAAATATGTCGTAGTATAATGAAGAAAACTAAAGGAGGATATGAAAATGTTACATGTTATAAAAGATGATTTTGACGAAAGTCCAGAAGATATTTTAAATTCTATTAATAATATGTTGAAAAATAAAGGACAAGCAAAAAAAGAGGAAAATGAAAGAGAAAGTAACGAGGACAAAAAAGATAACTAATTGTATAGTATAAAAAAGGTAAAAAATAAGAAGGAAGAAAAAATAAAAAAAAGTTGAATAAAAAAGATAAATTTATAAAATAAAAATTTTAAGGAGTAATAGACATGGCAAATTCAAAGTTAATTGTAGTAGAAGGTCCACAAGGAGCAGGAAAAACAACTGTAACAGATTATTTAAGATATTCATTAAGTTATACAAATCTATATAGATTATGTGGAACGGCAGACAGTTCTGCAGAAGGAAAGAAAAAAGCAGAAGATATGTATATAAATTTATTAGAATACATAAAAAAAATGGAAAATAAAAGTATTAATCTAGTATTTGATAGAACTTTCTTCACAGAAGAAAATTATTGTAGACTTGGAAAAAAAGATTATACATTTACAGATGTTTATGAAAAGTTATTAGAAGAATTTAGCAAACTAGATTTTGAAATATATTATATAACCTTATATTTAAAAGATGTAGAAAAATATCATTCAAGATTAGATAGAAAAGATAAGGCAGCTTTTAAAAATTCTAAATTTGAAGCAGAAAATAGCATTAATCAACAAAAAGTATATTTAGAAATGGCAGAAGAAATAAGAGAGAAATATCCACAAATTCAAGTAAGAAATATTGCAAATGATAGAGATTTTGAAGAGACAAAAAAAGAATTACGAGAATTCATAGGATATTAAAATGAAAAGAAAAACAAAGAAAAAAAGAGAAATTTAATGAAATAGTAAAAAATGGAATTGCTAGAAACAAAGGAAATCCGTACCTGTTAAAATATGGCAAAAATGAAGTTTGTCATATTTTATAGGTATGCTGTATAATATATACCGATGGTGCATTATTCTAGTCATACTTAAGTTTATGAGGGTGGGGCTAAAAATCCACTAAAGGGCATATCGTTGAAGTTCTTTGAATGTGCGCGAAACGCCAAGTTTGTGTGTGTTCAGGGAGTAAGAAATTCGGGTATTATATAATGGCATATATAAGATTCCCTGATTTCGCGGAGGCTTAAATTAATGGTAAATGTATCTTTTTATACATAATTTAAGAGTAACCTGTGATGCGTGCCAAGACACAAAAAGCACAGAGTAGCCTGTCTTGAGTGAATGTATTGGGATTAAATCATTAGTAAAACGTAGTTTTGGCCAAATTAGTTTTACTGTACTTATGAAATTTCATTTGCAAAAAAGACTAATAAACTTATCAAGTGTGTTAAGGAAAACTTCTAGAATGTTTGCTTTCAAAGAAGCATAGGAGTCTTTGGATTAAGGTACAGATTTAAGTGGCAATCTGGTAGCTATAATTCGTTTTATAGATATTTCCCTTAAACGGAAACGGCAATAGCAGTAATGCTATGTGGGAAATAGAGAAATTCGACCAGACCTAAACTGTAAAATTTACTTAGACTTTTGCCATCTCAAATAAAAAATATGAAGAGGAAATCTTGGGAAAACTCAAAATTTCCTCTTTTGAATATTTAAAAGTTGCCAAAGGGTGATGATTTTAGGGACGGAGCAAAAAATCATCATTTTGTTACTAGCTACTAAATTAATAATGAAATCAAAATAAAAAATGATGATTTTTTGCTCCGTCCCTAAAATCATCACCCTTTGGCAATTAAAAACAGAAAGGAAAGAGATGAAATTGAAACAAAAAATAAAAAAAGCAAAAGGAAAACCGTGTGAGGAAGAAGCTGAAAAAACAAGACAAGAAATGAAAAAAGCTGTAAGACAAGAAAGTGCAAAAACAGAAAAGGAAAATGAAAAAGAAATAGAAGAAGTAAAAGAAAAAATAGAACAATCAAAAAGAAAAAAGGAAAAAGAGAAAAAGAAAGATGAAAATATGAAATGGTTTATAGAAGTTTTTATTATGACTTTTATATTATCTATTGTATTTTCATATATATCAACAAATGGTGTGTCAAATTTAAGCTTAATACCAGCTATTCTTATTTTAGTAGCAGTTATCTTAGTAGGTATTATATTTGATATTATAGGTGTTGCTGTGACGGTTGCAGATGAACATGAATTTCATGCTAAAGCGACTAAAAAAGTAAAAGGCTCAAAAGATTCTATAAAATTAATTAGAAATGCACCTAGAGTTGCTAATATATGTGCGGATGTTATTGGTGACATTTGCCGGAGTATTAAGTGGTGCAATTAGTGCATTGATTGCAGTAAAAATTGCAGATCAATTTGGATTAGATTTTGATGTACAATTCTTATTAAGTGCTTTGGTTTCAGCATTAACTGTTGGAGGAAAAGCATTAGGAAAAACTGTTGCGAATAATAATTCAACAAGAATTGTTCATGCAGTTGGTATGGTATTTAACAAATTCAGTAGAAATAAAGATAAAAAATAGTTTTGAAAAGTATATTGATTATTATAAATCATATCTATAAAGAATATGTGTAAAGAAGATATAAGGGTAAGTATTAGAAGAATTTATTGAAAGCAAATAATTTTCTAATACTTATTTTTTGTTTACTTATACTAAAAGTGGGAATAATAATAAAAAATAATCAATAAGATATTTACAAATATCTGAATATTAGATATAATGTTTTTAAATACGATATCTACAAATACCTTAAATGAAAGGAGAAACAAAAGATGAAACAAAATATTGAAATAGAAAAACATAGTAACGGTATTACTTTAATAGCTTTGGTAATTACTATTATTGTTTTGCTGATTTTGGCAGGAGTTACAATCGCAACATTAACAGGTGAAAATGGAATATTAAATAAAGTAAGTGAAGCAAGTGAACAGACTAAAATAGGAGATGAAAAGGAAGCCATAGGAATTGCATATAACGGATTAATGACGGAAAATCAAGGAAGAGGTGGAATTACTGCAGAAAAACTAAAAGAAGAGTTAATCAGGAATGGGAGAACAGATATAAAAGATGTAACAGGAGAAAATCCAATAACAGTAGCATTTAATTCAGGAAGAAAATATGATATAGATAATAATGGTATTATCACAGAAAATAATAAGGTAATAGGAGACGAGAATTGGTATACATGGGAAGAGGTAGAAAATGGAATTAGAATAACAGGTTTTAATGATGAAATAACAGAACTAAAAACACAAAAATCCCAAGAATATGTCGAAATTATGAATAATATAGAGGGAATGTCTGATGAAGAATTATATGAATTGCTATTTGACCTTATGGAGTCTATAAGTGAGGAAATAGAAACAAAATATCCCGGAATAGGGAATATTCCATCACAAATAGATGGGAAAAATGTAACGGAGATAGGGGAATATGTATTTATGCTAATGCCAGTCAAAGAATTGACAATTCCAAACACAGTAACTAATATACAACCTTGGGCATTTATCATGGGAGGAGCAAAAGAAGTTATCATACCAAGTTCTGTAAAGACCATAGGAGCAGGTGCTTTTCAAATGTCTATCGTAGAAAATTTAACATTTTCTACAACTGAAAGTATTGAAATCGGTGTGAGAGCTTTTAATAGTTGTATTAATTTAGAAAAAGTTAATTTTAAAACTAGTAATGTTACATTTGGAGAAAGAGTTGATGATGGTAATATCGGAATTTTTGATGATTGTCCTAAATTAGTAGGCAATACTATTCAAATACCACAAGGAAGTCGACAAAACTTTGAAAATTATACATTAACACAATGGGGATTATTATCTTATAATGCATTTTATGAAGAATAATATAAATCAGACAAAGAGGCATTAAGCCTCTTTATCTATTTGTATAAGCTCGTCTAAAGTACAATCTAGGTACTTACAAAGTTCTTCAAGATATTTAAAAGATATGGAGTTTGTTTCACCACGAATAACACGATTTAAATTATGAGAAGTAATATTCATTTTTTGACAAAGCCAATATTTTGATTTATTTTTTCTTTTTAATAATTCTTCAATTTTAAAATATAGCATATCCACACCTCTTTTTGTCATTTTAGTATAGATTAATTAAATAAATAAGATATTTGCAAATAGGGTAAAACAAAAGAAAAAACTTGAATATACCTAAAAAATATAATAAAATAGGAAAAAATACGAATAATAAAAAATAAGAGGTATATATATGAAAGTTTTAATTACAGGAGCATCATCAGGAATTGGGAAAGATATTGCAAGAGTAATGGCTAAAAAAGCAGATGAATTAGTATTAGTTGCAAGAAATACTGAAAAGTTAGAAGAAATCAAAAAAGAATTAGAAAAGGATGCAAAAATAGAAATCATATCTAAAGATTTAAGTATAGAAGAAAATTGCAAAGAAATCCACAATCAGGTACAAAATGTGGATATCTTAATCAATAATGCAGGATTTGGAGATTGTGGAAATTTTACAAAAACGAGTTTAGGAAAAGATATCAATATGATAAAAACAAATATTATTGCTTATCACATATTAACCAAGTTATATTTAACGGACATGAAAGAAAAAAATAGTGGAAAAATATTAAATGTAGCATCCATCGCAGGATTTATGCCAGGTCCATTAATGGCAACATATTATGCGACAAAAAATTATGTGGTTAGGCTGTCAGAAGGAATTCGAGAAGAATTAAAAAAAGAACATTCTAAAGTACAAATTAGTATATTATGTCCTGGACCAGTGAAAACGAATTTTAATAAAGTAGCCAATGTAGATTTTCATTTAAGAGAAGCAAATAGTATGGATGTAGCAAAATATGCAATCAAAAAATTAGAAAAGGGTAAATTTTATATTGTTCCAGGAATTGATGTGAAAATTGCAAGGTTTGGAGCAAAGATTTTGCCAGCAAACATCATTAGCAAATTTGCATATATGGCACAAAAAAGAAAACTAGGTGGAGAATAAAATCCAACTTAGTTTTCTTTTTTATAGTTCAAAACTTACAATTTCGTAGTACATGCAAATCTTACAAATTTCCAATAGCTGTTTTAATAACCTGTATAGAATTTTCTAATCTTGATTTTTCTCTATTTTCTAAATCTAATGTGTTAGATTTTTCAATACCATCTTTTCCAATGATAGAAGGTGTACTTGTAAAAATACCATAATCTTCAAGATAAGAACATACAGGTAAACATACTTTTTCATCAAAAATGATTGCTCTGGTAATTCTGCTTAAAGCAGAAGCAATTCCATATGAAGTAAAACCTTGTGATCTTGAGACATCAAAACCAGCTTTTTTAACAGCATTTTCAATATTTGCCATTTCTGATTCAGGTAATTTTTCTACATTAACCGTAGACCAAGGAATAAATTGACTATCTCCATGTTCACCAAGAACAAGACCGGTCATTTCTGTAATAGGTTTATGATATTTTTTAGATAAAATATAGCGTAATCTGGCTGTATCTAATAGTGTGCCTGAACCAATTACTTTTTGAGGACTGCAATTTGCATATTTCCATGTTACATATGTCATAACATCTAAAGGATTTGTTGCGATTAAATAAATCCCAGAAAAATTTGTTTTATTGATTTCAGAAACAATACCTTTTAGAATTGTATTTGCTTTATGCAAGTCTTCCATTCTAGAACTTTTTAGTGCTGATTGACTAGGACCAGCTGTTATACAAATTATATCAGCATCTTGACAATCAGAATAATTGCCTAAAATAACTTTGGTCGAAGTATTTAAATTATAGACACTATGATTTAAGTCAGCAACTTTACCCAATAATTTTTCTTTATCTACATCAATTAATATCAATTCCTTTATATCTAAACATTGGTTTAACAAAGAATAAGCATATGCCATCCCAACATTTCCACAACCAATAATAACAAGTTTATTCAAAATAATTCCCTCCTATGTTTTTTTAATTATTTTATCAACAAGTTTATCAAAAATATTATATACCGAAATGTATAAAAATAAAAGTAAAAATTTATAAAAATAAACCATTGACAAAACCAAACATACATTCTATAATTTAATTGGTGATGATATGGAACGTCAAATATTACATGTAGACGTGAATAATGCTTTTTTAAGTTGGACAGCATTAGACATGTTAAAACATGGAAGTGAGATAGATATAAGAGAAATACCAGCTGTTATTGGTGGAGATGAATCGAAAAGATCAGGAATTGTTTTGGCAAAAAGTATGAAGGCAAAAGAATGTGGTGTAAAAACAGCGGAAACGATTTATCAAGCAAGAATCAAATGTCCAGGACTAAAAGTATTTCCATCAAATTTTAAGATATATAGATACTATTCTAATCAGTTATATCAATTATTACTAGAATATACAGATAAAATCGAAAGATTTAGTATTGATGAATGTTTTTTAGATATGACACATTATTTAATGAATGATACTTTACTAAATAAAGGAAAAGAAATTAATCGAAGAGTAAAAGAGGAGTTAGGCTTTACAGTAAATGTTGGTGTAGCCCATAATAAATTATTAGCTAAAATGGCATCTGATTTTACAAAACCAGATAGAGTACATACACTTTTTGAAAGTGAAATACCCAATAAAATGTGGACACTTCCTATATCCGAATTGTTTATGCTAGGGAAAAAAACTGTTCCCAAATTATATAATATGCAGATAAAAACGATTGGAGATTTAGCGAAAACAAATAAGAAAATTCTGCAAGATAAATTTGGAAAACATGGAACCATGATGTGGGAATATGCGAATGGAATTGATAATTCTGAAGTAAAATACCAAAAAGAAAAACCAAAAGGAATTGGAAATTCTGTTACATTGCCAGAGGATATTTCTAATATAGAGAAACTAGAAGAAATATTGCTAGCATTAACAGAGCAGGTAACTTATAGACTAAGGAAACAAAAAATGTTAGCAAAAGTTGTTAATGTACAGTTAAGAACAAAAGATTTTGTAGATACTTCTCATCAAAGAAAATTACAAAATGCAACGGCAAGTACAAAAGAAATTTTTACATATGCAAAAGAATTATTAGAGCAGATGTATAGAAAGGGAACCCCTATTAGATTAATTGGTGTTAGAGTAGATGATTTAACAGATACAGAAGAAATGCAAATATCCTTATTTAGTGATGTGACAAAAAACGAGAAACAAGAAAAATTGGACAAAGCAATTGATCAATTAAAAGAAAAATATGGTTATCATTTCATTACAAGAGCAGGGAAAATGGGTGTAGAAGATTTAATAAAATTTAGAAAAGAAGATGAAAAATAAGAAGAAAGATAAATAGAAAATTCTTCTTATTTTATATTACAAATGTTGTTCATAAGAAAAAAGTGTGATATAGTAACGATAACAAACACATATGCTAAGAAAAAAATTAGAATATAAAAATGGGGAGGTAAAATATGGTAGAAGTATTATGTCATAATAGCATAAAAATATCAGAAAATGTCATTATCTATATAGATCCATTTAAAATAGATAAAGAATATCATGATGCAGATTATATATTTTTTACACATTCTCATTATGACCATTTTTCACCAGAAGATATTGAAAAAGTAAAAAAAGAAAGCACATTATTTATCATTACAGAGGATATAAAAGACCAAGCAGAAAAATTATTTGGTAAAGAAAATGTATTTGTAGTCATACCAAATGAACAGTATCATATACCTGGACTAGATTTTAAAACAACTTATGCATATAATGTGAATAAAGCATTCCATCCAAAAGAAAATAAATGGGTAGGATATGTGATTGAAGTAAATCATAAAACATATTATATAGCAGGAGATACAGATAATATAGAAGATATTCGAAATATTGAATGTGATGAGGCTTTTATTCCAATTGGAGGAACATACACAATGGATTATCGAGAAGCAGCGGATTTAGCAAATAGGATAAAAGCAAAAGTAGTTATACCAACGCATTATGGAAGTATTGTAGGAGATAAAGAAGATGCAATAAAATTCAAAGAACTTGTGAACAATAAGGAAGTAAAAATTTTAATAAAATAGGAGGCAAAAAATGGTAAACGAAACAGAAAAAAAACTATATGAAATAATTGATCAGATACCAGTAACAGAAGACAATAGAAAAAAAATAACGGAAATCAAAATGGCAGTTCAAGCGGGAGAATATAAAGAAGCATTAGCTAAATTGAAAGAATTAAATGATGAAGATAAGAAAAAATCAGAGGAAGAAGAAGAAAATCCAGTAGAAGAAAATGAAGAAGGAATGTTCCCATCCAAGTTAAAGAACCCTGAATTAGAGCGCATATATATGGGATTATTACTAGAAAATCCTAAATCGATTTCTAGATATTATTATGTATATAGAGAATGTTATTTTGAAGATGATGAAATATTAAATGTATATAAAAGTGTATTGTTTACAGAAGGTGGAAAATATACTCCAGAAATAGCAAAAGATGGATTTAATTTTTCTAAGGATTCAGAAGAAGTTTATAAATTTAAAAATGAATTAAAACGAGATGTAAGAGACAAAAATTATGACATGGAAAAAATTTATACAGAACTAAAAAAATTGTTTACTTTAAGAAGAGCATATCTAAGCAATCCAGTAAAAAATATACAAGACAAAATTATTGAAATCATTGATTATGAATTATATAACCAAATGTCAGTAGAAGAAGTAGAGGCAGCTATTAATCAAGTAACAGTAACAGATAAGTTTAAGCAAACAGTTTTAAATAAAAATCTAACAAGCTTTATTGAGGAAGGTTCTAACAATTTAGCGAATGGATTGCCATTACCATTTCCAATATTAACACAAGTATTTAAAGGAATTAGAAAAGGAGAAACAATGGCATATGCTATGCCATCTAACTCAGGGAAAAGTAGATTTGCCATTGATTTAGCAGCATATACAGCATTTGTAAATAAGAAAAAAGTTTTAATTATTTCAAATGAGATGTCTGAAGAAAAAATGAAACTATGTTTAATAACAACTATTGTAAATAACCCAGAAATCCAAAAAATTCACGGGCAAAAAATAAGTATTACAGAGAATGAAATTTTGGCATTACAATTTAAGGCAGATGACCCTAAAAAAGTAAAAGTAGATGAGCAAGGACATGTTTTAAAAGAAAAGGATGAAAAACAAAAAGATTTCATAAAAAGATTAGAAAAAGAGTCCACACAATTTAAACAAGTTATTGCTGTAACCGACTGGATTAATAAAGAAATGAACAATTCTATCTATTTTATGAATATAACAGATCACACCAATGATGAACTAAAAAAAGTTATTATGAATTATTATTATAAAGAAAAAATAGAATATGTATTTTATGACACACTAAAAACAGATACAGCCAATATTGGTAATCCTGAAGAAATCAAAAAAACAGCAACCATTTTATCGAATATTGCGCAAAACTTTGAAATCTTTATTTGTTCTTCATTACAATTAGCAGAAGCAGCAACATTACCAATTAATCTAGATGTTAATGATTTAGCCGTTAGTAGAACAGTAAAAGAGGTATTAGATACGCTATGCTTAATCAAACAAATTAATAGAGATCATTTACAAGAATATGAATATTCTTTAAAAGAAGTAGATACTCAATTTTATGATTTAGAAAAATTTGAGGACCCAGATGTTAGATATTATGCTTGTATTGTGGATAAAAACAGAGCAGGCCCTAAACCTAAATTGGTTTTCAGATTAAATTTAGCATATAATAGTTGGGAAGAATTAGGATATTTACGATTAAAACAATCAGGAAATGAAGTAGAAAATATGTATGACTAAAAGTATAAAAAAATATGGAAAAGAGAAATAGTAGTAATGAAAATAAAAAGAATTACTACTATTTTTAAATAGAATAATTAGAAAATGGAATTGAAAAATCCAGTTTATAAATTATATATATTATAAAATAAACAAGATGTCTAAATCCATCGAATTTTGCCAACAGAAAAAGATTTATTCACTAACAAAGATAAATTGTGCGTATATAAAATCGAAAAAGTAAAAAGAAAATAAAAAACAGTAGAAATATGTAAAATAATGCGATGAAAAGTTCTTGCAAAGTGAATTTCTTCATAGTATTATGGAAAAGTACGAAAGAAGAAAGGGGAAAAAATATGAGAACTTTTTTTGGTGGGAAATTTATAGAAAAAGAAAAATTAATGGAGGCTGGAATTCAATATCCAATAAAATTAGAATATTATAAAAAGATAAATGAAGACCAATTTATAAAAAAAGAAAATGCAAAGTTTGGTATTGCCGTTGTAAAAACAGAGTATATACCCAATAATACGAAAATAGAAAATAAAGAGATAACCTACTTATCAAATGATGAACAAAAGATAGAAAAAATTTTGAGACTGTTTAAAGAAAATGAAGTAACACCTATTGGTGTAGAAGATGTTTTAGCAGATTTAAGTAAAGAATTATTCTAGAATGACAAATGGGACAATTGGGGACGTTTCTGTTTGTGCCAACCCCCATTTTGATAAAATTTGTAAAAAACTT
This sequence comes from uncultured Eubacteriales bacterium, assembly GCA_949289635.1. GTDB lineage: Bacteria > Bacillota > Clostridia > TANB77 > CAG-508 > CAG-269. The sequence continues at coordinate 63,025 of CASEOS010000005.1, forward strand.
GCAAAATGTATTCTTTTAAGCTAGAATACTATATATGAAATAACAAATATTTGAAAAAATAAATGGAGGAAGTCTAAATGGCTGATAAATTGATTATCGTAGAGTCACCAGCAAAAGCAAATACGATAAAAAAATTCTTAGGTGGCAGTACAAAGGTTGTCGCATCTATGGGACATATTAGAGATTTACCAAAATCAAAAATGGGAATTGATATAGAGCATGATTTTGAACCAGAGTACATCAATATTAGAGGAAAAGGGGATTTAATAAAATCACTAAAAAAAGATGCAAAACAGGCAAAAAAAATATATATTGCAACTGACCCTGACCGTGAAGGAGAAGCAATTGCATGGCATTTAGCAAAAATATTAGAAGATGAAAAAGATAAGATTGTAAGAGTAACATTTAATGAGATTACAAAAAATGCTGTACAAAAAGCAATTAAAGAACCAAGAGATATTGATATTAATTTAGTAGATGCCCAACAAGCAAGAAGAGTATTAGATAGAATTGTGGGGTATAAGATTAGTCCTGTATTATGGAAAAAGGTTAGAAGAGGGCTATCTGCAGGAAGAGTGCAATCTGTTGCTGTAAAATTAATTGTCGATAGAGAAAATGAAATTGAGAAATTTATTCCAGAAGAATATTGGAACATTTATGCAGATTTAGAAGATATCAAAACAAAGAAAGCATTTGAAGCACATTTTTATGGGAAAGATGGTAAAAAATTAGAAATTCATTCAAATGATGAAGTTCAAGAAATTTTAGATAATGTCAAAGATGCAAAATACATTGTCAGTGAAGTGAAAAAAGGTGAGAAAAAAAGAACACCTGCACCACCATTCACAACAAGTACAATGCAACAAGAAGCTTCAAGGAAATTAGGATTTACATTAAAGAAAACCATGTCTATCGCACAAGGATTATATGAAGGTGTAAAAATCCCTGAAAAGGGAACAGTCGGATTAATTACCTACATGAGAACTGACTCAACGAGAATATCTGAAGAAGCAAGAAGTGTTGCTAAAACACAAATTACAAAATTATATGGTGAAAACTATTATGAAAATCGATATTATAAAACAAAAAAAGATGCACAAGATGCGCATGAGGCAATTAGACCAACTTATATCGATATAGAGCCAGATAGCATAAAAGACAGTTTAACAAATGATCAATATAAATTATACAAATTAGTATATAACCGATTTTTAGCAAGTCAAATGGCACCAGCAGTTTATGATACCATGAATGTTAATATTAAGGCAAATGCGTATGACTTTAAAGCAAATGGACAAGTATTAAAATTTAAAGGATTTATGACTTTATATGTTGAAGGTACTGATAAAGAGGAAAAAGAAGCAGAAGGAATGCTTCCAGAACTTGAAGAAAATCAAGAAGTAAAACTAAAAAAATTAAATCCAAAACAAAGTTTTACAGAGCCACCACCAAGATATACAGAGGCAAGTTTGGTAAAAGCTTTGGAGGAAAAAGGAATAGGAAGACCTAGTACGTATTCACCAACCATTACAACTATTTTAGAAAGAAGATATATAGAAAAAGAAAAGAAACAGTTATATCCAACAGAATTAGGAAAAGTAGTCAATAAGTTATTAACAGAGAATTTTACAGATATTATCAATGTAGAATTTACAGCTAAAATAGAGGATGAATTTGATGAGATTGCAGAAGGACATGAAAAATGGAAAAAAATGATTCGAGAATTCTATGGACCATTTGAAGAAGAAGTAGAAAAAGTAGAAAAAGAATTAGAACATGTGGAAATGGTTGATGAAGTTTCAGATGTCAAATGTGAAAAATGTGGAAGAATGATGGTATATAAATATGGAAGATATGGAAAATTTTTGGCATGCCCAGGATATCCTGAATGTAAGAATGCAAAACCAATCATAGAAACCATTGATGTACCATGTCCTAAATGTGGTGCAACTGTACAAGTTAGAAAAACAAAAAGAGGAAAAAAATATTACATTTGCGAAAACAATCCAAAATCATGTGATTACATTTCATGGAATCAACCAAAAGTAGGAGAAGAATGGAATCCAGAAGAAAAAGCAGAATTTGAAAAAACAAACACAACGAAAAAGAAAACAAAAAAAACAAAGAAAACAACTAAAAAAACTACAGCAAAAAACAAAAGAACAAAATAATAATTAAAAAGGAAACAATATGAATAAATATAAACTAGAAATAACTGTATTTTTAAGTGGTGCATTGACCATGATGCTAGAATTAATTGCAGCGAGAGTATTATCACCATATGTGGGAAGCTCTAACTTGATATGGACTACGATTATTGGAATCATGCTAATCAGCATGAGTATAGGATATTGGTTTGGTGGAAAAATAGCAGACAAAAATAAAGAAAATGATATAAAAATTTTATCTAACTATTTATTAATATCTGCCATTGCAACAAGTATTATACCTATATTAGAAGTGGTATTTATCAGAGTATTATCACAACTTTCAAGTAACTTAATTTTGGTTGCCATTATATGTGCGACAGTTACTTTTGGAATACCAAGTTTTTTATTGGCAACCGTATCTCCAATAGCAGTCAAGATAAAAAATAATAGCATGGACCATGTAGGTGCAACATCAGGAAAAATATCTTCATTATCAACAATAGGAAGTATTTTTGGAACATTTTTTGCAGGATTTATACTAATACCAAATTTAGGTGTCAGAAATATTATATTAGGCTGTTCGATTTTGTTATGGATATTATCAGTATATCTATTTAATAAAAAAGATAAGAAATACTATATGTTAATGATAGTAGAATTATTGATTATTATTGGCTTAAATATATTAGGAGGATATCTATTTCAAGTAAAAAATCCTGATATAACAAGAGATGTCGATTCTGAATATAGTAGAATATGGGTAAAAAACGTTAATGTAGGAGAAACTACATACAAAACGTTGCAAGTAGATACAGGTTTAGAATCTTATATAAATCAAGAAACTGGAGAAATGGGAGCAACATACTTACACTATTATGACTTATTTGAATATTATGACAAAGAAGCAAATGATGCATTGATGATAGGTGGAGCAGCATACACCTATCCAATGCATTATTTAAAAAAATATGAAAATAAAACAATCGATGTTGTAGAAATTGATGAAACAATGACACAAATTGCAGAAGAAGAATTCGGACTAGATAAGAACAATCTAAATTTAGGATTAATTACCCAAGATGGGAGAAGTTATTTGAATTATAATGAGAAAAAATATGATACAGTTTTTATTGATGCTTTTAAAGGACTAAATGCTCCGTTCGAATTAACAACATATGAAGCTATGCAAAAAGTGTATGATAGTTTAAATGACAATGGAACAGTTATAACCAATATTATATCAGCAATCGAAGGTGATGACGCAGATTTTATTAAATATGAATATAGCACATATAAAGCTATATTTGATGATGTAAAAGTATTTCAAGTAAATCCAAACCATTCAGATAGCGAAGAGCAAAATCTAATTTTAATAGGAATTAAAGGAAATGGAAATATAAATACTGACAAAGAAGAAGAATATAGTGAACTATTGAATAACGAGATAAAAGATTTTACGAGTGACAAACCAATTGTTACAGATGATTATGCTCCAATAGGAGATTGAAATGTAAAAAAGGGATTTTGGGGACGGACTCATTTTTCCCTTTTTATATAATATTGAGAAATTTATAAAAATCCAAAAAAGGGAAAAATGAGTCCGTCCCCCAAATCCCTTTTTGAATGTTTGAAAAAAGTCTTGACTTTTAGCAATATATTTGTTATCATATTATTTGCAAAATGCGGGAATAGCTCAGTTGATAGAGCGCTGCCTTGCCAAGGCAGAGGTCGCGGGTTTGAGCCCCGTTTCCCGCTCCAATTTTTGTTCCAGTATTACAAAAAACAAAAATGTTTATAATACAGTCATTGTCTATAAGATTGGAACATATAATCTAATATATGGCGACATAGCCAAGTGGCTAAGGCACGAGTCTGCAAAACTCTGATCCCCGGTTCGAATCCGGGTGTCGCCTCCAATTTAAATAAGTTTAGACGGTTATTATAGGGAGCTATATAAATATCACAATAACTAAATTTATTGAAAATACTGTCCTTGAAAGCAGTATTTTATTTTTATATTTAATACACATAGAAGGAAGGTATAAATTTGAATATAATCGAAACTTATTCAATTAATAGAAATAATATCCATATAGGTAATGAATTAAAACCTAATAAAGCAATAATAGTATGTAATCATTATATAATGGAACAATTATCAAAGACTGGGGTAACTTTTGCCGAGATGTATCCAGGAGTATTTATAGCTACTTCTTTAAATGGTAATTCAACAATGCAAGATATAGAAAAAATTAATGGATTAATTAGACTATATAATCCAGAGTTAATGGATGAAAGTAGTTTAGTAGCTCAAATGTCTCAAGAAAAAATAGATGCATTTTTTCAAAATCATTTTTGGACTGATAGAGAAAAGAAAAAAATGCATATAAAAAATGTTGAATATAGAGGAAAACGATTTGATATTGATCGAGGTTCTTTAATAGTTACATATCAAGAAGGTAAAAGAGGTAAAGAATTTACTTTCAATTTTAGAGACGGTAGCACAAATTTACTTGGATACACAGAAGATGGTATACGAATAGAAGATGTATGGGATAGATATTTATTTGATGAAACTGTTAAACCATGGCTAGAAAAAAATAAATTACGTTTGTCTTTAGAAGTTCATAATAGTCCGACTGTGTTAAATAATCAAAATAAGGCAAGCGTCACTAGAACAATTGAACTAGGAGAAAAATAGCAATATATATTGATAATATAAGTTAAATTTATATCATTTTTTACTGAGAGTATCTATAATATTTTTTGTTTGACACATTTTCTCATGTGAAAATGTTATACTTGAAAAGACTAACAGGGTAAAAAGGTTAGTCTTTTTTTCTATACAAGAACATCGCTTCGCTCTAACGATTGCACACAAGTTTTACTAATATAAAATTTAGCTGTTTTTCAATATCTATTTTAAAGTTATAATGTATCCATAGTATTAAAAAAATTTGTCAATAAAAATATAGAAAATGTATTGACAATTGAATAATTATTCAACTATAATATAGTAAAAGATAATTGAATATACATTCAATTGTATATAGGAAGGAGGAAAATATGGTTGCAAGAATTGAGACATGTGATTGTAATAGTATTCATCAAGATGTGGTTGATACTGTAAAAGAACACATGTTATCAGATACAAAAATAGAAGCATTAGCAAATTTTTATAAAATATTTAGTGATAATACAAAAATAAAAATATTATGGGCTTTAGATGTTCATGAAATGTGTGTATGTGACTTAGCAGTGTTAACCAATATGACAAAATCAGCAATTTCACACCAATTAAGAGTATTAAAGGAAGCAAATTTAGTAAAGTACAGAAGAGATGGTAAAAATGTATATTATTCATTGTCAGATACTTGTGCACGACAAATTATAGAAAATGGTATTTTACACACAATAAACAAAATTTAAGAATACCATAAAATAAATTGATAAGACATTAAGAAAATTAGTAGTATATATTAAAAGCGATTAACTAGGATGAAAATCAAGAAGTAGATAAGAAAGGAAAGAGAGTTATGAAGAAGAATTATATATTAGAAGATTTAGATTGTGCAAATTGTGCAGCAAAGATAGAAGAAGGAGTAAAAAACATAGAAGGTGTTACAGACTGTTCTGTAAGTTTTGTAACAGAAAAAATGATTGTAGAAATTGAAGAAGGAAAAGAAAAAGAAGTAGAAAAAGAAATTAAAAAAGTAGTTAAAAAAATAGAGCCTGACACAACACTAAAGGAAGTATAAAATAATAAAAGCATAAGGAAGATAATAAGGAGGACATAAGGATGAAAAAAAGATTAAGAAAAATTATTATATCAGCTGTTATTTTTCTATTAGCTGTTTTGATAGATAAAATAAATTTTGCCAATATCAACGAAAATATAATATCCAATATACAAATTTTATTATATGTATTAAGTTATCTGATTGTTGGATTTGAAGTGGTAAAAAAAGCAATTATCAATATTTTTCATAGAGAATTCTTTGACGAAAATTTCTTGATGAGTATTGCTACAATTGGTGCTTTTGTGATTCAAGAATATCCAGAAGCAGTTGCAGTTATGCTATTCTATCAAGTTGGAGAATATTTCCAAAGTTATGCAGTAAAAAAATCTAGAAAGTCAATTGCAAGTCTAATGGATATTAGACCAGATTATGCAAATGTAAAAGTAAATGGAAATATAGAGAAGAAATCACCTGAAGAAGTAAAAATAGGGGATATCATTGTTGTAAAACCAGGAGAAAAGGTTCCACTAGATGGAATTGTAACAGATGGTAAGTCTATGCTAGATACTTCAGCATTAACAGGAGAATCTATTCCAAGAGAAGCAAACATAAATGATAGTATATTAAGTGGATGTATTAATGTAAATGGTGTTTTAGAAATAAAAGTAGAAAAAGAATTTGGAGAATCCACAGTCAGTAAAATATTAGATTTAGTTGAAAATGCAACAAATAAAAAAGCGAAAACAGAAAACTTTATTACAAAATTCTCAAAATATTATACACCAGTTGTCGTATTGTTTGCATTCATCATAGCATTGATTCCACCAATGATAACCAAAACAGCTATGCTTGAATGGGTATATAGAGCACTTACATTTTTAGTGGTATCATGTCCATGTGCTTTAGTAATTTCAGTTCCACTTAGTTTCTTTAGTGGAATTGGATCAGCATCTAAAAAAGGAATATTAGTAAAAGGAAGTAACTATTTAGAATTATTATCGAAAACGGAAATTGCTGTATTTGACAAAACAGGAACTTTAACAGAAGGTGTTTTTGATGTACAAAAAGTTATGAATGAAAAAGAAATTGACCCAAATGAATTATTAGAATTAGCAGCATATTGTGAAAGCTATTCTAACCATCCAATATCCATTTCTATACAAAAAGCTTATGGAAAAGAGATTGATAAAAACAGAATTATGAATAGTGAAGAAGTTGCAGGAAAAGGAATGATTAGTACAATTGATAATAAAGAAGTCGCTTGTGGAAATATAAAATTAATGGAACAATTAAATTTAAAAAATGTCAATCAAGTAAACGAAATGGGAACTGTCGTTTATATAGCAATTAATAAACAATATGCAGGATATATTTTGATAAGTGATAAAATAAAAGAAGATTCTAAAAAAGCAATTCAGGATTTAAAAAAAGCAGGTGTCAGAAAAACAGTTATGCTAACAGGAGACAACAAAGATGTAGCAGAAAAAGTAAATCAAGAATTAAAGCTAGATATGGTATATAGTGAATTACTTCCAGTAGATAAAGTAAATAAAGTGGAAGAATTGTTGAAGAATAAAAATGAAGAAACAAAATTAGCATTTATTGGTGATGGAATTAATGATGCACCAGTATTGGCAAGAGCAGATATAGGAATTGCCATGGGAGGGTTAGGTTCAGATGCAGCCATAGAGGCAGCAGATATTGTCATTATGACAGATGAACCATCTAAAATAGCAACAGCTATGAAAATATCAAGAAAAACACTGAAGATTGTATATCAAAATATTAGCTTTGCATTAATCGTAAAAATTGGTGTATTAATATTAAGTGCTTTTGGATTAGCTTCTATGTGGGCAGCAGTATTTGCAGATGTAGGTGTAACTGTTTTAGCAGTATTGAATTCATTTAGAGCATTATGAAACGTTAGGGATGTGTCAAATCGTTCCAAAATGATACCAAAAGGGACAGGACCTTAACCTACCTCCCCTAGAGATTCTTTAGTTATATAAAGGCATTCACAATTTTGTATAAGCTAAATTTTCATAGAATTCTAAAAGAAAAAGATGTATTCATGCACTCAGACCCTCTCATTACGAGAGTACCATGCAATTTATACATCTTTTTCTTTAAGAATTTCTATATTCAAATTTAGATACGCAAAATCGATTCATTTTTTATATAACTAAAGAGTTTCTGGGGGGAGGTAGGTCAAGGTCCTGTCCCTTTTGGTATCATTTTGGAACGATTTGACATGTCCCTAACGTTTCACTATTTTAATGAAATTATATTCATATCCTGAAACAGAGGTATTATCATATTTATATCCTTTATAAATACCACCATCCTCACCACTTAAATCTACTTTAAGTCTTACAGGACAAATAAATTCTTCATTTAAATTATTTACAATATGAATCGTAAAGTTTAAAGAATAATTGATATCATTTAAATTTATACCAGCTTCTTGTAGTACTTTTCCATTAAAAGAAATCGTATTAGAATCTGAAGAAGCAGCATAATTTGTGATAATGTCTTGATTCATATATTCTAAAGTAATTGGGTTTGAACAATCAGCATAAAAAGTAGGTGATCCATAATCTGTATTATTATTTTCTTCATTAGTATTGACAATATGATATTCTATTTTATCACTATTTAATTCTTTAATTTCTTTATATTCTGCAAAATCGAAAGGACTTTTATAATTAACATATTGATGTCCTTTGTCAGAACCTGTTGAGATACTGATGTTATCAATATATAAATCTTTTACAGTATTTTCATTTGTAAGATCATAAACTGTACTTGTATTATCGATGGTTATGGCAATATCACTATATTGTAAAATACTCAAATCTTGCAAAGATTCATTTTCGCTTTTATCAATGGCATTTGCACTACTATATATCAATATCTTTTGAATTTTAAAGATAGGGTTTTCATTTTGTTCAGCAATTTTTTCAACTTGAGATGAAAACTCATCTTTTGCATAAGAAGTTCTAAAAATCAAATCATAATATAAAAAGGATAAGATACATAGTAGTAATATAAAAATTATTAAAACAGTTTTGTGATGTTTAATTTTAATTTTTTTCATAATGACTCCTTTTAGCTAAGTCTATTATATAACATTTCCATGTAAGAATATACTTTTGTATGCCAATCTGGGTCACTAGCATATCTTTGATTAACACCTTCTAGAGTAGGACCGTTATAGTACCAAGCACTTGCTGTTTCTCCATCATAGATTTTAGTTCCGGCTGGATTCAAGTAATATTTGACTAATGATTTTGTTACAGTTTCAATTCCTTCAGCAAATGTGCTAAAATCATAAGAAGATTCATAAGGTGTTTCATCATAAGAACCATAACCAAATAAGTTATTTTTATCTTGTGCGATTTGTGATGTACCCCAAGCACTTTCATGGATAGCAATAGAAGCAATAAATAGGCCATTTACATTATACTTCTTGTCCATGTTATAAAAGACTTCTGCATTTTCTTCAAAAATTCCATTTGTATCATTTGATAAATTTTTAAAGATTTTTTGATAATCTTTTAATGTTAATCCAGTAGATTTATTTAATTCCATTTCAATATTAACATTGATTAAAATTCTTTGAATTCTATTTTTTTCTATAATACTTGGTGTTTTTGTAGGTGATGTTAATACATCAGTAGGTAAATATCCTTCGATGGTATCAAAAGATACTTTACACCAATCTTCATTAGGTAATTCAAGAAGTTTAACATCTATGTAATTCTTAATATCTGCAACTTCTTCAGATTCTTCAGAAGGTTCTTTTCTTAAAGTTGCATCTTTATTTAAATAAACTATGTCTCCAATATGTATATTTAAATCTGCTAAGAAATCTGAAGTTCCAATGTCTAAAATTTGTGGTGTTGGTTCTTCAATTGTTTCTTTTGCTAAAATAATTTCTTCTATAAATTCGCCATTTTCATAAGTCTTTACTAAAGAAACATTTTCTTTACCCATAATACCTTCTTGTAAAACAACTTGTTCACCTCTTGGAAGGGTTGGATTTTGTTGTGTTTGGATTTCATATTCAATTTCTCTTTCTTCAGAAACTTGTTCTTTTACTTTCTCAAAACTTGAGTTTTCAGAAATTATTTTTTGCATATTTAATGCTTTTCGGTTGATTTCAAAATTAGTAGGAATAGATGCTGTTTCTACAACTTCTTCTGTTTCTTCCGAAGTATTTCCTGTTTCAACTGAAAATACATTCATTGGAAATATAGCAATAATAACTAAAACTAAAACAACAAAAACAATTAGTAAATTTGAAAGTTTTATTCCTTTTTTGTTATCAAAAGAAACATTATTTGTTTCAATAAAAGAAACTTTAGCTTTTGGTTTGCTTTTCTTATTTGTCGTTTTAGGATTTGAAGATGTATTTACTTGATTTGCTTGAGAATATCGAATTTCTTGTAACTCTTTAAAAACTTCAGACAAATTTCTGTTATCTTGATTTTTATTCATAGAGTTATTTCTGTCATCTAACATCTTAATTTCCTCACTTTCATAAATTTCTACAATCCTATTATACACTAACAAAATGTACTTGTCTACAAAAAAGCACAAAGTAGCAAAAATTTCTAGTTCGGCTACGAAATAATAAAAATAAGTATAAATAGAACGGGGGATTTTTTAGACGTAAAAATGAAAAAAATCTTAGAGTTCGATACTCTAAGAACGATTTTTGATATCTAAATTTTAACAATAAAATATAGTAAAGTCAATAAAAAGATGTCAAAAAAAGTAAACAAAAAATGCAAATACATTTTTTTCTTTTTGACTAGATTTTGAACATGTTAGAAATCTGTAAAAATAGATATATCAGTGCTTTGGAGAATAGAAATGTATTCTTAGAGTATCGAACTTTAAGTAGTCAAATAAACAAAATTCAACCAATGTATTATCTGAATAAAAACAAAAGAAAGGAGAACAGTTTGAGAGAGATGAAAAAACAAAAGAATAAAGGTATTACATTAATTGCATTAGTCATCACAATTATCGTATTATTAATTTTAGCAGGAATTACCATAAGTGCGATAACAGGAAACAATGGAATTATTGGCAATGCAGGACAAGCAAAAGAAGAAACAGAAATTGCTAACGAAAAAGAGATTGTAGAAAAAGCAACTGTACAAGCAATGGGAAATAATAAATATGGGAATATTGAAGAAAATGAATTGCAAGAACAACTAGATAAAGAAACAGGCAAAGGAGAAACAGAGGCAACAGATATTGGTGATGAATTTGAAATTTATTTCAAGGATACAAATCGATATTATGCAGTTGATAAAAATGGAAATATTCTGGGACAATTAGAACCAGTAACAGATCCTTATCCAGGAGATATAACAAGAGATGAAGAAGGAAATGTTTTAACAGGTGATTCAAAAGAAGATGCTTATCAGATTAACTGTATAGAAGATTTGGTAGAATATTCAAAAGTAATGAATTCTGAATATGCAGGTTCTTATGGGAATAAATATGTGAAATTATGTAGAAATTTAAATTTTAAATCAAAGTTATCATATGCTGATTATACAACTACAGTTTATGATGAATTTTTAGGAGGGAATGGGAATACAAGTTTAATAGAACAATTATCAGAAAAAGGAAAAGGATTTTATCCCATAAATGGAGGACCTAATAAAAATGTGAGAATCACAAAAGGATTTGATGGACAAGGATATGCGTTAATAAATATTTATATCAATCAAGAGTTAGATGCAGGATTAATAGGAAAGGGAGGTTCAATACATATAGAAAATTTAGAAATAACAGGAAAGATAATAAGCAAGAGTGCAAACGCAGGTGGAATATGTGGTGTATCACTAAATAAAAGTGAAATTATTAATTGCAAAAATAAAGCAACTATTAAGAGTGATTCATCTAGTGCAGGAGGAATAATAGGATATGGTTATGCATTAGTGAAAGATTCATATAATTATGGAGATATATATGCTGAAAAATCAGCAGGAGGAATATCTGGAGAAGGAAATAGTTTTATAGTACAAAATTGTGCAAATATGGGGAGCATTATTGCAAATACTAGTGTAGCAGGTGGAATATTAGGATATTACAACGGAGGAGTAAGCATATATAATAGTTATAATATAGGAAAAATTCAAGGAGAAAAAGAAACAGGAGGAATAATAGGATATATATATGATTTAGCAAAAATTGAAAATGTATATAATATTGGTGAAATTAACTCAAATTCAAACTATGCAGGTGGTATCATTGGGGGAGCATTATGGAACAACCCCATTAATATAATTAACTATTGCTATTATTCAGATAATTCACAAAAAGGAATAGGAAGAACCATAACAGATACAACAATAAAATGTCAAGATAATGAAATGAAATCGGAGGATTTTTTAGAAAAATTAAACCAAAATATAGCAACTATTGGCAATAGTGGAGTTGATGTATCAGAATGGTGTAAGTGGATTAGTGGAGAAAACGGATATCCAGCATTTGAATAAATATAAAGAAATTTGTAATGTAAAATTATTAAAAAAAGATAAATCAAAAAATTATTAAAACCTCTTAAAATAGATGTAAGATAAAAACATCAAAATTTTAAGAGGTTAAATTTATAGATAATTTTAGAAAACTAATTTCCAAAAATAAATGAATAAATCCTTAATTTGCTTGCAAAATCTGTAAAATAGTATATAATAAAGGCATAAAGTTCAAAGAAAAGATTAAGAAAGAAATAATATCTAAAAAACTAGATTTGACTTAGGAAGGAAAGCGAGCAAACATGAATTTAGAAGGAATTGAAAAAGAAATAAGATATACATTCCAAAATAAAGAATTATTAAAAACAGCATTAACACACACATCTTATGCTTATGAAAAACATATAGACAGTAACGAAAAGTTGGAATTTTTAGGAGATAGTATATTAGAATTTTTATCAAGTAGATATTTATTCACACATTATAAAAATCTAAGAGAAGGGGAAATGACAAAAGTAAGAGCAACCGTTGTATGTGAAAAAAGCTTGTACAAAATAGCAACCAAGCATCATTTTGGAGACTATTTGTTATTAGGAAAATCAGAAAAGATAAATGGAGGAAATAAAAGACCAGCCATATTAGCAGATAGTGTAGAAGCTATTATTGCTGCTATGTATCTAGATGGTGGATTAGAAGTAGTAAACACATTTATTATTGAAAATCTAAAAGAAGAAATTGAGCAAGCAAGTAAACATGTAGGAGATAAAGATTATAAAACGGTATTACAAGAAAAGTTACAAGAAGCAGGAGATGTGAAGATAGAATACGAAATTATAAAAGAAAGTGGACCAGACCATGACAAGAGCTTTGAAGCACAAGTCAAATTTAATGGAAAAGTCTTGGCCAAAGGTTCAGGAAAAAGCAAAAAAGGGGCTGAAATGCAAGCTGCAAAAAAAGCACTTGAAAATTTAAAATAGAAAAGAGGTAAATCTATGAAACATCAATATATCATACCGATATTTGTACCACATTTAGGATGTCCGAATGATTGCATTTTTTGTAATCAAAAATCCATTAGCGGACAAAAAAAGAATATGACAAAAGAAGAAGCAAAAAAGATAATAGATGATTACCTAAAAAATATAAAAGATAAAGAAGCACAAATTGAAATTGCCTTTTTTGGAGGAAGTTTTACAGCAATAGAAGAAACATTACAAAATGAATTATTAGAATTAGCATATGAATATGTAAAAAGCGGAAAAGTAGAAAGTATTAGAATATCTACAAGACCAGATTGTATTAATAAAGATATTTTAAAAAGATTAAAAAAATATAAAGTAAAGACAATTGAATTAGGAGTACAATCTTCAAATGATTATATCTTAAAAAGAGCGAATAGAGGACATACATTTCAAGATGTCAAAAAAGCATCTAAATTAATTCGATTTTACAGGTTTAAATTAGGACATCAAATGATGGTTGGATTACCAGAAAGCACAAGGATAGATGAAATTAATACAGCAAAAGCATTGATAAAATTAAAACCAAAAATGGTAAGAATTTATCCAGTATTAGTTGTAAAAAATACAAAACTAGAAGAAGAATATAAAAAAGGAATTTATGAGCCATTACCACTACCACAGGCAATTGAAACTTGTAAAGAATTGGTTAGAATGTTTGCAGATAAAAAAATTGATATTATTAGAGTTGGGTTACAAAGCACAGATGAAATTGCAGACCCAAGTCAAGAAAAAAGCGAAGTTGTAGCAGGACCATATCACCCAGCATTCAGGCAATTGGTGGAATCAGCTATGTGGTATGATGCCATTGTTGGAAAAATTAAGAAATTAAATGTAAAAGTAAAAGAAGTAGAAGTCAAAGTAAATCCAATAGATGCTAATAATGTGATTGGACATAAAAAAGAAAATGTCAAGAAATTAAAAGAATATTATGATGTGGATTTAGTTTTAAAACAAGATGAATCAATTAAACAAGGAAAATCAAAAATAGAAGTAACAAAAACATTTAAAGATTTTGCTTATGAAGAAAAGGAAGAAGAGAAAAAAGAAGTAAGCAAAAAATAAAGGGAAAACAAAAAGAACAGGAAATAGAATAAAATCACCTAAAATTACCAATACTAATAATAAAGGTGATTTTTATTATGAGCTTAAAAGAAAAAATACAAATCAAAAGAATTATATTAGAAATATTAGGAACCATTTTAGGTGCATTTATCATTGCAGTAGCTGTATCATTATTTTTATTGCCAAATAAATTATCTTCTGGAGGGGTAGCTGGACTTGCAACAATCACCTATTATTTGTTTCATATGCCAATGGGAATTAGTATGTTAATTATCAATATTCCATTGTTTTTGATGTCTATATTAAAAATCGGAAAAAAATTTTTTATAGAATCCATTATAGGAACTATTAGTTTATCCATGTTTATTGACATATTAGATAAAGTCACACCTTTAACAGAAGATAAATTTTTAGCCTGTATTTATGGTGGCATTTTAATGGGAGTAGGAACAGCAATTATTTTAAAGTGTAACAGTTCAACTGGAGGAACAGATTTATTTAGTTATATAGCAAGAATTTACAAACCAACTATAAAAGTGGGAGAAATTATCTTTTTAATTGATATAGCAATAGTCGCTTTAAATATGATTTTTTTAAAAGAAATTGAAATTGGATTATATTCAGCAATTGCGATTTATTTAATGGGAAAAATTATTGATATTTTATTTGAAGGAATTTATTTTACAAAGCTTATTTATATTGTGTCTGATAAATCAGAAGAAATTGCAAAGGAAATTGGGGAAACAATAGGAAGAGGGACAACAGGAATTTATGGAAAAGGTATGTATACCAATTCTGATAAATTAATTTTAATGTGTGCAGTTACAAGAAAGGATGTAGGAAGTGCGATACAAATTATTAGAAAAATAGATAAAAAGAGTTTTGTGATTATCACCAATTCAAGAGAAGTATTAGGACTGGGATTTAAAAATGAATAAAGGGAAATGGTGGTTATCTCCTTGAAAACACTTGAGTTTGTAATATTGAGTGATTTGTGATATAATAGCACTATAAAAAGCAAAGAAAGGGATCCACTAGGAATCTAGTGGACAAGGTAAAACAGAATGAACTGCAGCGCTTTGCCGACAAATTGCCTTCGGAAAAGAGAACATAATGAAGAACCAGACATTTGCAAAGCTGACAGAACTGATAATCTGCAAATGATTAGAAGAATGAAAGAAGGTCATACCGAATGGCTTGCAGTATGTAGAGAGTTAAAATCTCAGCAAAACAGGGAAACTTAATTTTAGTTTCCCTGTTTTGCTATAAAATATATAATTTGAAAATAAAATACAAAAGTATAGAGTAATTTTTTTTAATATGATATAATTTAACACAATTAGGAGTGAAAAAATGAAAGAGCAACAATATATATTTAAAAAACCAAAAACATTTCATTTAAAAGACATCTTTGAATGTGGACAATGCTTTCGCTGGAATGAACAAGAAGATGGAAGCTATACAGGAATATGGAAAGAAAATGTGGTCAATGTCAAAAAAGAAGGACAAGATTATGTGTTTACTGGTATATGCAAAAATCAAAATTTAGAAGAGGAAATATATACATATTTTGATTTAGATAGAAATTATGAAACAATAAAAGAAGAACTATCTAAAAAAGACGAGTATATGAAAACAAGTATCGCATATGGCAAAGGTATTAGAATCTTAAATCAAGATTTATGGGAAACGATTATATCATTTATCATATCGGCTAACAACAATATACCAAGAATAAAAGGAATCATTGAAAGATTATCAAAGGCATATGGAAAAGAGATAAAATGGAAAGGAAACACATATTATACATTTCCAACATCAGAAGAACTAAAAGATGTTACAGTAAAAGAATATAGAGATTTAGGATTAGGATTCAGAGATATTAGGTTATATGAAACAACTCAAATGATATTGAAAGAAAAAGTAAATTTAAAGGAATTGAAAGAAAATCCAAATACGATGGAAGTAAGAGAAAAATTATTAACACTTTCAGGAGTGGGACCAAAAGTTGCAGACTGTATATTGCTATTTTCTAATTTAAAACGTTTAGAAGTATTCCCAATCGATGTGTGGGTAAGAAGAGTTATGAATGATTTATATATACAAAATGAAGATGAAGCAAAAGTAGATAAAAAGCAAATAGAGAAATTAGCAAAAGAAAAATTTGGAGACTTGGCAGGATTAGCACAACAATATTTATTTTATTGGAGACGAGAAGCTTAAATTGTCCAAATGGACCTGGTCCCAATTGTCCCAGTTGTCCCAAATTGAATAAAAAGGAGAGAATCATGGGTTTAAGAATCATTTATGGAAAAACAGGAACAGGGAAAAGTAGTTTATGTTTTTCAGAGATTGCAAAGTTAATAGAAAAAGAAGAAAATATATATTATATTACCCCTGAACAATTTTCGTTTACTGCAGAAAAAAATTTAATGGGATTTTTAAATGAGAAGGCAGTCATGAATGCAGAGGTTATTACATTTAGTAGAATGGCCAATAGAGCTTTAAATGAAATTGGAGGAAGAAATAAAACCAATTTATCGAAATGTGGAAAAGCTATGCTCATTTATTCGATTTTAGCGAAACATCAAAATGATTTCAAATTTTTAGGGAAAAGTGATGAAAATATAGAGATTGGAATACAAAGTGTTACAGAATTAAAGAAACATGGAATTACATTAGAGATATTAGATAAAGAGATTGAAAATCTAGAAGATAAATATTTAAAAACAAAATTAGAAGATATTCGATTCATTTATCAAAATTATGAAGAACAAATTTCAGAAAACTATATTGAAGAAACAGATTTGTTAGATTTCTTAGCAAAAAATATAGAAAATTTAAGTTGGATAAAAAATAGTATTATTTATATAGATGAATTTTCAGGTTATACAGCACAAGAATATGAAGTGATAAAACAATTTATCAAATATGCCAAACAAGTCAATATCACAATATGTATTGATCATTTAGAAATGGAAACCAATCCAGATATAGATGTGTTTTATGCTAATAAACAAACATTAAAAAAGTTAATTAGAATCATTGATGAGAACCATTTTAAATTAGAAGAACCTGTAAATTTAGAAAATCAATATCGATTAAAAAATGAAGAATTACAAGTGTTAAGTCAGAATTTATTAAATATAAAATCCACAAAATATGCAAAAAATGTGGAAAACATACATTTATTTTTAGCAAAAAATCGATATTCAGAAATTGAAAATGTAGCGAAAACCATTTGTCAGTTGGTAAGAGAAAAAAGCTTAAGATACAAAGATATAGCCATTATTACAAAAAATATAGATATGTATTCTTCGTTAGTGAGAAGTATTTTTGCCAAATATGATATACCTGTATTTATTGATGAAAAAAGAGATTTAAATCAAAATATCATTGTGCAATTTGTACTTGCGATATTGGAAATCTTGACAAACAATTATACTAGTGAAGCTATGTTTAATTATCTGAAACTAGGTTTCTTAGATATAGAAGATGACGAAATTTTCAGACTAGAAAATTATTGTACAAAATGGGGAATTAAACGAAATAAATGGAAAGAAGATTTCAAATATGAAATAGATGATGAGTCTAAAAAACAAGAAATTGAAAGATTAAATGAAATTAGAAAACAAATCATAGAACCATTAATTGCTTTGAAGAAACATATAGATAAGGAAAAGACAGCAACAAATATCACAAAACAACTCTATACATTTTTGCAAGAACAACATATAGAAGAGAAAATTTCTAAAAAAGTAAAAGATTTAGAAGAAAAAGGTTTGATTGATTTAGCAAATGAATATGTTGAAAGTTATAACATCATTTTAGAAGTGCTAGATGAAATTGTTTTGGTATTTCAAGAAGATAAGATGAGTATAGATGCTTATAGCAAAATTTTAAAAATTGGATTAAAAAATAGTGAATTGGGAAAAATTCCAGCCACACAAGATCAAGTAACTTTAGGAGATGTAGATAGAACAAGAAGCCATAAAGTAGATGTTGTATTTGTCATTGGATTAAATGATGGTGTTTTTCCAAGTGTGAATAAAGATGAAGGATTTTTAAATGATGCAGATAGAGAAACATTAAAAAATGATGGTATGGAATTGGCAAATGGCACATTAGAAAATTTATATGAAGAAAACTTTAATATATATAAAGTGTTAACAACTGCTGAACAAGAAATGTATTTGTCTTATGCTTCATCAGATGGAGAAGGAAAAGCTTTAAGACCATCTATTTTTATTCATAAAATCAAGAAAATGTTCCCAAAACTAGAGGAGCAAAGTGATGTAGTAGGTAAAAAATATGAAATTGTAGGTCAAAATATTACCTATGAAGAATTACTAGAAAAACTATATCAATTAAAAAATAAAGAAGATATAGAAAAACTATGGTATGCAGTATATGATTGGTATAAACAAAATCCAAATTGGAATACCAGATTAGAACAAGATATGGAAGGGCTAACCTATACAAATGTACCTAAAAAATTAAAAAAAGCCAATATGGATAAATTATATGGAAACACTTTACATACAAGTGTATCTAGATTAGAACAATATAGAAGATGTCCATTCTCTTATTATTTACAATATGGCTTAAAAGTGAAACCAAAAGAAGAACTAAAAATTCAAAGTTTTAATACAGGTTCTTTTATGCATGAGACTATTGATGAGTTTTTTAAATATGTACATGAAAACAACTTAAATTTAGCCGAATTAGAAGAGGTAGATATTCAAAAAATTGTATCTAAAATTATTGATGAAGATTTAGAATTATCAAAAAATTACATCTTTAAGGCAACTGTAAAATATAAAATCTTAGTAAGAAGATTAAAAAAGATTGTCAGTAAAGCATTAAAATATATTATTCAAACATTAATTTATAGTGATTTTACCATTAAAGGAACAGAAGTCGAATTCGATAAAAAAGGAGAATACAAACCAATTGTATTAGAATTAGAAGCTGGAAAAAGAATTGAAATTACTGGTAAAATTGATAGAATTGATATTGCTAAAGAAGAGGATGGAAATTATTTAAGAATTATTGATTACAAATCTTCAAGCAAAAATATTGATTTAAATGAAGTGTATGCAGGTTTGCAGATTCAATTATTAACTTATGCAGATGCTGTATGTAAGGAAGAAGATTTGATTCCAGCAGGGATATTTTACTTTTCACTATTAGAGCAAATGATAAAAGCAGATAAAAAAATATCAGATGAAGAAATAGAAGAACTAATCAGAAAAAATTTTAAGATGAAAGGATTAATTGTAGCTGACGTAAAAGTTATCAAAATGAATGATAATTCATTAACAACAGGAACTTCTAAAATGGTTCCCGCAGCCATTAGTAAATCAGGTGAAGTGATTGAAAAATGGACAAATGGTGTTAAACAAGAAGAGTTTCGTATATTGCAAAAATATATTTACCAAACCATAAAAGAAATTGGAAAAGAAATTTTTGATGGAAAGATTGATTTAAAACCATATTATAAAGAGGGAAAAACACCATGTGAATATTGTGAATATAAATCTATATGCACATTTGATCCAAGAAGGAAAGAAAATACATATCAATATATTCACAAATTGTCAAAAGATGATATAATAAGAAAAATGAAAAATGAAATTCAAAAAACAGAAGAGGAAAAAGAAGTTTTATGGTAGAAAAAGAAAAAGTACAGATGAGAAAACGAAATATGAAATTATTTCCCATATATAAAACACTTAGCTGGGATTATATATTTTTTTATACAACCAATTTCTTATTTTTAACACAATGTAAACACATTCATCCAGCAGATGTTGTATTGATAGACTCTTTTTATGCTTTATTTGGAATTATTATGCAAGTTCCAGCAACATTTGTTATAGAGTATTTGGGAAGAAAAAGAAGCATGATTTTTGCGAATTTTTTAAATTGCATTTATATGTTAGTGGTCATGTTTAGTACCAATTTATTTAACTTAATAACGGCGGAATTATTGTCATCACTGGCTTTTGGAATTAAAGAATCAGTAGACCCAGCATTATTAAATGAATCTATACCACCTTCAAGATATAAAAGTAAAATTTTTGCAAAAATTAGTCAAAAAGGAATGGCAAATTATTATATTATTAATGCTATATCCACTATATTGGCAGGATTTTTCTACGATATCAATCCATATATACCCATTACATTATCATTTACAATAACCATATTGGTAACAATCATATCGACAAGGTTTATTGAGCCACAGGCTGAGAATAAAAAGCACAAAGTTCAAGAATTTAATCAAATAAAAGAGATAAAAGACGCTTTTAAGTTTATTCTTAAATCAGAAAGATTGAAAGCATTAATTTTATTTTCAGCAATATCAGGTGGAATCATAAGCCTTATGGCAACGTATGAAGTGAGTCTATTAGAAGATTTTGATATGCCAGCAAAATATTTATGTATCATTTTTGCTATATTAGGAATTATCTCAGGGATATTAGCCAATAAACAGGAAGCATTTCATGAAAAATATAGAAATAAATCTTTATGTACGTTATTTGGAATTATCGGTGGAACAATTTTAATAGCAGGAATATGTGGAATTATAGCGAAACAATATAGCATATTTATTTTAGCCATGGTTATTACATATATGATTCGATATTCATGCCAAGGAATCTATTATCCACTAACAGAAAGATACTTAAGAAATTTTTCAAATGAAAAGATTGATACCAAAATATTTACAGCAAAAAATTTTTTAAAAAGTATATTAAGTGCTGTGATTGGTATTATAGGAGCATTTCTATTAGATAGAATAAATATATCTTATTGTATGCTTATCATAGGCACTTCAACGATTGTATTGACAATATTGATGAGTCAATATATGAAAAAAAGAGTAGGATTAAAACCACAAGAATACTCTAAAGAAGAACTTCGATTTGATGAATTAGAAAACAAATGAAAAAGGGAGAAAAAACATGGGAAATAAAGAGGATATGCGAATGATGAGAAAGACAAATATGAGAATATTTCCAACTTATAAAAGATTAGCTTGGGATTATCTATTTTTCTATACAATTGACTTTTTATTTCTAACACAAATAAAGGGAATTAGTCCTTCAGATGTTATGTTAAAAAGTACATTTTATGCATTTTTTAGTATCATACTACAACTTCCTGCAAATGTCATTGTGGAATTTTTAGGAAGAAAAAATAGTGTGATATTAGGGAATGTTTTAAGCTGTTTGTATATGGTTATCATTATGATGAGTGGGAGCCTCTTAGATTTAATTATAGCTGAATTTTTTAGTGCTATGTCGTTCTCGATAAAAAATGTTGCAGAACCAAGTTTATTAAATGAATCGATTCCACCTTCAAGATATAAAAGTCAAATATATTCTAGAATTAGTGCAAAGGGAGCATCAGGATATTATTTATTTAATGCCATTTCAAAAGTAATTGCAGGTGCTCTATTTACGATTAACGGATATTTACCAGTTGCATTGTCTTTGATAGTATTAGTAATTGTTACTATATTATCTATTGGATTTATAGAACCAATAAAAAAGAAGAAAAAAGGGAATGCCATACTAATGTATAAAGTAGAAATGCGAAACGTAAAAGAAGGGTTTACTTTTGTATTAAAATCAGAAAGATTAAAAGCTCTAATATTATGTGCATCACTAATATATGCTTTATTGTCTATATTACAAACATATCATGTAAGTTTACAAGAAGACATAGGATTATCTTCTTTTGTTATAGGAATTATTGCAGCAATAGGTGGTTTAGCAAGTTCTTATGCTTCTAAAAAACAAGCACGATTTCATAATAAATTTAGAAACCAATCTCTATTTACAATTTGCATGATACTTTCAATCAGTACAATAATAGCAGGACTATTTGGAATAAAAGCAGAGCAATATATATTTTTATTATTAATCGTTATACTATCATTCTTCATATACAATTTTGGTATGGGAATGTTTCATACCATTATTGATAAATATTTAAGAAATTTTTCTAATGAGAAAATAGATACCAAGATATTTGCAGCATATAATTTATTTAGAAGTGTATTTAGAATGTTAGCAGGATTATTGGCATCATTTTTACTAGATAAAATGACAACAACATATTGTATGATGATTATAGGTATTCTATTTACAATCATATATATTTTATTAGGAAAATATATGAAAACAAGAGTAGGTTTGAATCCAGAAGAGTATTCTAATGAAGAAAGGAAATATGATGAGTTAAATCAAGTAAAAGAGTAAATGAATGAAAAGGGGATTTTACGAGGTGAATATATGAAAGATTTATCTAATAAAAATGTCATACATATAAAGGATGGAAAAATAGAATATTTACAATTTAGAAAATTATTAGAATATCAAGAAATCATAAATCACGCATATGCATTGGGATTAGATGTAGGCTTTAAGACAACAACAGTTAATCAACAACTAGCATCACCAGAAAGAATAGATTTGGCAAGAAAATCATATCAAAAATTATGTAGCAGTATAGGAAGTGATGATGCACATATTGTGCAAGCAAATCAAAATCATACAGACATTGTTAAAGTTGTTCAAACAAAAATAAATGCAAATGAACCAGATTTTGGTTTAACAGAAGAAGGAATAGAAGATGGATTAATAACCAATAAAAAAAATTTAGCATTGGCAACAACAAATGCAGACTGCATCTTATTATTATTTTTTGATCCAGTAAAACATGTAATTGCGAATACACATTCTGGTTGGAGAGGAACCTTGCAAAGAATTTCTATTAAAACGGTTCAAAAAATGATAAAAGAATTTGGCAGTCATCCACAAGATATCATATGTTGCATTTGTCCAAGTATTCGAAAATGTCATTTTGAAGTAGATAGAGATGTAAAAGACATGTTTGAAAAAGAGTTTGATGATTTGCAAAATGTTAAATTTGTCGATATAGAAAAAGAAAATCAAGAAAAAGCAATTCAGTTAACAGATTTTATAGAAGAAACAATAGAAAATACAAAATGGAATATAGATACAGTTTTGATTAATAAAATTCTTCTTCAAAAAGAGGGACTAAAACCAGAAAATATTGTTGATTCAGGGATTTGTAGTGTTTGTCATTCTGACATAATACATTCCTATCGAATCGAAAAGAAAGATTATAATACAGAAACAGCAATTATAGAATTAAAATAGGAAAAGGATGTAATAAAAATGTTTAAAACTTGGGAAGAATTAGAAGAATCTATCAAGGGTTGTGATAAATGTAAATTATGTAAGACAAGGCAAAACATTGTATTTGGAATTGGAAATAAACAGGCAAAGTTAATGTTTATTGGAGAAGGACCTGGAGCAGACGAGGATAGATTAGGTGAACCTTTTGTGGGAAGAGCAGGAAAATTGATGAACTTAGCATTTGAGACTGTGGGAATTGAGAGAAATGAAGTGTATATTGCTAATGTTGTAAAATGTAGACCACCAGGCAATAGAAATCCAGAAGAAGATGAAGCAGTAGCTTGTTTGGATTATTTAAGAAATCAAGTCATTCTTGTACAGCCAGAAATCATTGTTTTATTAGGAAGTGTTGCTTTAAAAAATATCCTAGGAAAAGAATATGGTATCACAGCCTCTAGAGGAAAATGGATAGAAAAGAAAGGGATAAAATATATGCCAACTTGGCATCCAGCAGCATTATTAAGAGATGAAACCAAAAAGATAGATTTTATAAAGGATTTACAAAAAGTAGTTGAAGAAATGAAATACTGAAGCTAATTATATGTTTGTTATGGTTTAGACTAAATACTGGAGGACCACTATATAATATAAAATCATTCACAAATTTGTATAAGCTAAATTTTCATAGAAATTCTTTAATAAAAAAGTGAGCCTCTCTCATTGTTGCTATAAATCATCAGCAAAATGAGCATTCCTCACTTTTTTATTTTAGAATTTCTAAATTCAAATTTAGATACGCAAATTTGTTTCATTTATTTATATTATATAGTGGTCCTCCAGTATTTAGTCTAAACTGTAAGATATGCTATGTATAATTCTTGTTACTGTTCAGATTCAGACCCAAGTAATCTTCCAGAGATGATACATGATATTTTTAAGGTTCGAATGCGACCAGAATAGTTTTACAAATTCTTAGGATAAAAACACAAAGGGTCCTGTTTCCGGGTATTGTTGTGCTTTTATTCTTAGAATTTGTTAAACGGGAATTGGCGGGTAGCCGAGAACCTTAAAAATATCATGTATCATCTCTGGAAGATTACTTGGGTCTGAACAGTAACTAATTCTTATGTATAATCAGTCGGTTTTATTGACTTTTATAAGAGAAACAATGTAAAATATTTTATAGGATAAAAAAGAAATAATAAATGTTGTAAAAAAATAGTGATTGCTCAGTTTGAAAAAATTCAATTAAACTGGAAAAAAGTAAAAGTTAATAAAAGTGAAAAGAGGTTTTTAAAGTGATAAAAGAATTACAAGAAAAAGTAAATTATTGTTTAAACTGTAAGGTAAAACCATGTTCTTTAAAAGGTTGTCCATTAAATAATCAGATACCAGATTTTATACAAGCATTGAAAAAAGAGGAATATTTAGAAGCATATAAAATTTTATCAGAAACCACTGTTTTGCCAGGTATATGTGGCAGAATTTGTCCACATGAAAAGCAATGTCAAGGTTCTTGCGTAAGAGGAATAAAAGGAGAACCTGTTTCAATAGGAGAATTAGAAGCTTATACTTTTGATAAAGCACATGAATTAGGATATCATTTAGCAGATTGTTATGAAAAACATGGAAAAAAGAATAAAAAAGTAGCAGTTTTAGGCGGAGGACCAGCAGGACTAACTTGTGCAGCTTTTTTAGCAAAAGAGGGAATACAAGTAACCATATATGAAAAATACGATTATTTAGGTGGTCTATTAATGTTTGGAATACCAAATTTTAGATTACCAAAAGAGATTGTAGAAGATACAATAAGAGATATTTTAGATTTAGGAATAGAAGTAAAGTACAATCAAGAATTAGGAAAAGACTTTAATTTAAAAGATATAGAGAATGAATATGATGCTATATTTTTAGGAATTGGTGCAAATTGTTCTTCTAAGATGGGAGTAGAAGGAGAAGAGTTAGAAGGTGTCTATGGTGGAAATGAATTGTTAGAGTATCATTTGAATCCTGATTATAAAGGAAAAAAAGTTATCGTGACAGGCGGCGGAAATGTAGCAATGGATTGTGCAAGAACCATTAATCGATTAGGGGCAAAAGAAGTAACAGTTGTTTATAGAAGAGCAGAAGAACAAATGCCAGCAGAAAAGAAGGAAATACAAGATGCGAAAAACGAGGGGGTACAATTTGCTTTTCAAAATAATATTGTAAAAATAATCGGTAATGGAAAAGTAGAAAAAGTAGAATTAATAAAAACAAAGTTAGTTCAAAAAGAAGGAGACAGTAGATTATCTCCTGTTAATATTGAAGATAGTAATTATCAAGTAGATGTTGACTATATTGTGATGGCATTAGGGTCAAAACCACAAGCTTTTGTAAAAGATTTAGGATTAGAATTAAATAAATGGGGAAACATACAAGTAGATGAAGAATATAAAACTTCTCATCCTAAAGTGTATGCAGGTGGAGATTTAGCAGGCATGAAAGGAACTGTTGCATGGGCTGCAAAATCAGGAAGAGAAGCTGCAAAAAATATCATGAAAAATATATAAAATGTTTTATTGTTGAAGTAACAATGTTCAAAAAAACCCGATATCAATTTTTGAGAGTATATCGGAAAGTTTGTGTAAACTTTAAACTTCTTATGATAATTTTTAAAAAATTTTGATAATTGTAGTGTTACAATTGATGTGAAACAAAAATAATAAAAATTGAATAAGTGATTCAAATCATATATAATTAAGTTGCCAAACAAAAATTATATAAAGGA
>CASEOS010000006.1 GCA_949289635.1 uncultured Eubacteriales bacterium
AATAGTATATTCTACTATATTTCCTGTAACGACTTCTACTGGTTCTTTTGTATGGTTATATGTAATTTGATCTGCTTCTCTATCATAACTTACTTCTGGTATTCTTGTTGTAACGTCTTCTTCATCTACTTTTGTGATAAATTTTCTTAACGCTAAATCAAATTCTTGTAAGATGATATTGTCATAGTCTTCATCATCTTCATATTTTACCCATTCTTCTGGTTTTGAATCTCTATCATCTACTGGATTTCCTTCACTATCTGCATCTTCTGTAATGGCTGCTTCATTTCTAATAATTCCAATACTTGGATCTTCTGCTATTACTTTAAAGATAACAGATATTTCTTTATAATCTGGATTCTTTTCTGTTTCTGTATCAGAATAAGGACTATTTGGATCAAATGCTTCTATTAAGTTTGCTCCTGGTGTTGTAATTTCTTCCCCTTTTCCTTTACCTAGATAATCTGTTGAAATTTTTGTTGTATCACCTTCTACATATGTCCATCCCATTGATGTATTAAATTCTACAGCTGCTAACTCATCTTCATCTGTAATTGGATTCATATCAGAATCAATATCTGCTCCTAAAAATTCTAAACCTTCAGGAATATCTTCTGTTAATTCTTCTACATATCCATCTATATCCCCTTCATTATATACTCTAAATGTATAGGTAACTAAATCTCCAGTACTTACTGAAACTGGTTCTTTGTTCATTTGATAATCAGCTGTTGTTTGTGTTCCGTTTGCTAAGTTTGTAATATCAACACCTAATAATCTTTCTGGAACTGCTTCTCCATTAACTTCAGTAATTCTTTTAATTAATTTTAAATCAAATTCATTACTTGCAAGAATTAATTTTTCAAAGTCATCATCATCTTGTTGTCCTTCATAGAAATAATTTGAATCTGTTAAATCATCTTTATTATTTGTGTTTCCTTTATAATCTTCCATGTTGTCTTTATTTACATTTGGTGCTGTTCCTGGTTCTGAATCTCTATCTTCTCCTACTTGGTCTGTTATAACATTTCCGTATTCATCTACTTCTTCTGATATCCATGCTACATTTGTTAAGATTTTTCCATTTTCACTTGTATCTACTGTACATTCTATTTCTATGGTTTCTGCATCTAATTGTCCTTGTTCATATGCTGTTAAATTTTCTGTATTATTTGCTTCTCTTGTAATTGTTACTCTATTTGTTTCTTCATCATATTCTGCTATAAATCCTTTTGTAACAATTTGTGAATATTTTAATCCACTTGGCAATTGGTCTATGATTTCTGTTGCTCTTCCGTCTACTTCTCCTTCATTATATACAGTTATATTGTATGTTACAACATCTCCGTTTTCAACCATTACTGGATCTTTTCTATGATTATATGTTGCTGTTGTTCCACTTTCTAATGTACTTTCATCTATGATTGGTACTCTACTATTGCTTACTTCTACTCCATTTACTTTTGTTATATATTTTCTTAATGCCAAGTCAAATTCTTGTGGATTTTTTTCTACTTTCATTAATGGTTGTGAATTCCCTGTTGCTGTTGTATATAATGTTAATTTATGTCTATGTTTTCCTGTTCCTTCTGCATAATTTCCTGCTTGTTTCTTCGCTTCATCTATTAAATATTTATATAACATTACTGCTTGTTGTCTTCTTAATGTTCCTACTGTTGGTACTTTATCACTTCCATAGCTTGACATTGCTTCATAATCTGTTCCATTTTCTGTATAGAATAACCATGCATCTTCATCATATCTATCATATTTTCCATTTTCTTCTCCATAGTTTGTAAAATACCACATTGCTGCTTGTTGTACTGCATCTATTTCGTCATCTGTCATTTTGTATTCTTCACCTAATGCTGCATTCTCTTCTTGGAATCCTAATACTCCTGCTGCTTTTAATAAGCTTTCCTTTTCTGCTTCTGTTGATTCTCCTGGAATATATACTAGATTTGCTAATGCTAATAATTCGTTATAATGTCCACCATTAACCAAATTAAATAATACTTTGTTGGTTAATTCATCTTGACTTGCTATGGCGTCTCTTTCTATGTACATATCAAAATACAAATTATATTCTTGTACTTGTTTGGTTCCTTGTCCTTCTGTAAAACCTACTCCTGCTTTTATACAATACACATTTACTTCTGTTGGGTCATTTGTATTTTCTCCACTATATTGCACGATATTCCATATTTTTGCTGCTGTTCCCGTTTCTCCATTTGTATTTGGATCCTCTATTGCATAGCCCATTCCTGTTTCACTTCTTAATTCTGTAATTCCAAAATACAATGATGGTTTTAATTCTGCCGCATTGACAATACTTGGTATCATTGCTGTACAAATGATTAACATTATAGCCAATAAACCTTTAACAATTTTTTGATTCATAGATATCTCTCCTTATCGTAATTTACTTATATTTTACCTCTTTTTTTTATTTAGTCAATAACATTTTTTTCTTATTTTTTATATCGTAAAATATTGATTTTATTTTGCTTAGGGATATAGGTTTTCTAAGTCCTTGACTTTTTTTAATCCCACATTACAATTATATTACATTTTCATGATAAATTCAAGCTTTTATGTTAATTTAACTATATTTCCCTTAAATCCGTATGTTTTTTTGATTTTTTCAAAATCACTTGTTTCTATTTATAAAAGGTTATATTGTTATTTTTATTTTCATATAATTGTTTAGAGGTTATTGTTTTATGAAATTATTTCAAAATTCTACGAAAATTATTTTACTATTTTCTATATTTATGTTTATATCTTCATATGTTTTTGCAGATGATTTATCTCCTTTAGAAGATACTTTTGACATTTCAGAAATCTTAGGAGATTTAGAAAGTATTGAAACAAATAGTGCATTAGATCAATTGCCAATAATTAATTCTAGAGCTTATGCTGTTATAGATAGAGCATCTAACACACTTCTTATAGGAAAAAATGAAAATCAAAAGAAAAAAATGGCTTCTACAACCAAAATTATGACTGCTCTCATTGTTATTGAACATACTAACTTATCTGATACTATTGAAATATCAAAAAAAGCAGCTAATACAGGTGGTTCCAGACTAGGTCTAAAAAGTGGTGATAAAATAACTGTTTATGATTTACTATATGGTCTAATGATGCGTTCTGGAAATGATGCTGCTGTTGCTTTAGCAGAATATGTCTCTGGTTCCATTTCTAACTTTGCAAATTTAATGAATGAAAAAGCTAAATTGTTAGGTCTTTCTAGCACCCATTTTGTAACACCTCATGGACTAGATGAAGATGAACATTATACAACAGCTTATGAACTAGCTATTCTATCTAACTATGCCATGAATAATGAAATTTTTGCCAGAATTGTAGGAACCAAAAACTATACCATTACAATCAATGGTTATCCTAAAGCACTTACGAATACCAATGAATTATTAGGTGCATTAAATGGTGTTTATGGGATTAAAACTGGATTTACGAATGGAGCTAATCGATGCTTAGTTACTTGTTGCAAAAGAGGAGAGATGGATATTATTTGCGTTGTACTTGGGGCTGATTCTAAAAAATATCGAACATCAGATAGTATTAAATTGATTGAATATGCTTTTCATAATTTTACATATGTAGATATTAAAAAAATTCTTTCAGATAATTTTGAAAATTGGAAAAAAGAAAATATTTCAAATATTGAAATTACGAAAGGACACTCAAACGATTTTGATATTACATTTGAAAATCCTCTATATGATTTGATTCCTGTAAGAAGTGATTTAATAAATTCTTTTCATGTAAATATAGAATATGAATCTCATTTAAATGCTCCCATTACCAAGGGAACTACTATCGGTACAATTACATTACAATTAGAGGAAAATACGATATATTCTGGTAATATATTTGTAAATACAGATATTGTACGTAAAAATATATTTGATTATTTATATAGTTTCTGCCAAAATTTTTTCCATATTTTTAATCATATTTTTCAGATATCAATATATTAAATGATTATATTTTCATTCTTATATGAATAAAAATAATAATTTTATATTTCCTATGCATTCTATAATAAATAACCATAAAAAAATAGAGAAAAACAATTTTCTCTATTTTTTTATTTTACATTTTCTTTTATGTATTCAACAACATCTCCTACAGTTACAACTTTTTCTGCATCACTATCAGGAATTTCTATATCAAATTCTTCCTCTAGTGCCATTACTAATTCAACAATATCTAATGAATCAGCTCCTAAGTCATCTATAAAAGATGCTTCCATTGTAACTGCGTTTTCAGCTACACCTAATTGTTCTACAATGATTCCTTTTACTTTTTCTAAAACTTCTTCTGAACTCATTTTCTCGAGTTCACCTCCTCTCAAGTTTGCAAACGATCTATCTTTATTGATATTTTGCTTCTACAGTTTCATTTATATTATATGTTTGTATATTTGTCAAGTAAATTTTATAATATTTTTTCTTTTTATACGATTAAGTCAATTATGTCCAAATGGACCTGATTTCAATTGTCCCAAATTTTATTTTTGATTTTGAAATTCTTCTATCATTTTGTCTACCGCTCTATTTTCAACAAATTTTTCTGCTTGTATAATTGTATATTCAAATAGCAATTCATCACTACTTCCATGTGCTTTTACAACTGGTTTTTTGACTCCTAGAAATAATGCTCCTCCATATGATTTATAGTCCATTGTTTTACTAAAACGTTTAATAGCAGGTAATGCAGGAATTGCTAAAATTTTTGCTATCAAGTTTTTGGTTAGACTTTCTGTCAATGTTCTTTTTACAAATTTTCCTAATCCTTCTGTTGTTTTTAAAAATACATTTCCAGTAAAACCATCTGTTACAATGGCATCTATTTTTCCTGAAAAGGCATCTCTTCCTTCTACATTTCCTACAAAATTAATATTTAATTCTTTTGATTTCTCTTTTAGCAAATTATAGCTTTCTTTTACTAATTCATTTCCTTTTGTTTCTTCTGTTCCGATATTTAATAAGCCAATTGTTGGATTTTCTATCCCATATGTATTTCTTAGATAAATACTAGACATTTGTGCAAATTGTAATAAATTAATTGGTTTGCAATTTGTATTAGAACCTGCATCAATTAATAATAACTGGCTTTTATATGCTGGTAATATACCTGCTAATGCTGGTCTATCAATTCCTTTAATTCTTCCAACTAGTAATGTAGCACCTGTTAGTAATGCTCCAGAATTTCCAGCTGATATAAACACATCCCCTTCATCTTCTTTTAACATTTTAAATCCTACTACCATAGATGAATCTTTTTTGTGTTTAATTGCAAGTGTTGGTGTATCTTCCATTTCAATGGTTTCAGTTGCATTTTTTATTTTTAATCTATCAGATATTTCTTCTATCTCTTTTCCATAGAATTCTTTTACTTTACTTCTGATAACTTCTTCTTTTCCTACTAATATGACTTCTGCTTTTACTTTATTAATTGCATTGACTGCTCCTTTTATATTGGCATCTGGTGCATTATCGCCACCCATGGCATCTAATATAATTTTCACTTTTATTTCCTCCAAATCATACTTATTTCATTATATCATTAACAGTAATATTTTATTATTGTTTTTGGAAAAAAGCAAGTATTTTCTTATAATTCATTTTGATTATTCAAAGTATAAAACCCAATATAAAATAGCAAGGCATATTTATAATTCCTTGCTATTTTTATAATCTTTAAAATTCATTTTGAATTATGCTAATATATCAGCAACAACTCCTGAACCAACTGTTCTACCACCTTCACGGATAGCAAATCTTAATCCTTTTTCAATAGCGATAGGTGTAATTAATTCTGAAGAATGGTGTATGTCTTCCACCTTCTTCTTTAGTTAAAACGTATACTTCTGATGTGAATTTTGTATGTGGGTTGATTGTTCCTGGTTTACAAAGAACTTGACCTCTTTCGATGTCTTTTCTATCAACACCTCTTAATAATGCTCCAATATTATCTCCAGCTTCAGCTTGATCTAATAATTTTCTGAACATTTCAACACCTGTAACAACTGTTTTTCTTCTTTCAGTTGTAAGACCGATGATTTCAACTTCATCTTGTAATTTAACTGTTCCTCTTTCTACTCTACCTGTAGCAACAGTTCCTCTACCAGTAATTGTGAATACATCTTCAACTGGCATTAAGAATGGTTGGTCAACTGGTCTTTCTGGTGTTGGGATATAGCTATCAACAGCTTCCATTAATTCTTTCATTGGTTTGTAAACTTCGTCATCTGGATTTGTTGATGTACTTTCTAATACTTGTAATGAAGAACCTTTAATCATTGGAATTTCGTCTCCTGGGAAACCATATTCTGTTAATAGGTCTCTAACTTCCATTTCAACTAATTCTAATAATTCTGGATCATCAACCATATCGCATTTATTTAAGTAAACAACGATATATTTAACACCAACTTGTCTAGCAAGTAAGATGTGCTCTCTTGTTTGAGGCATTGGACCATCAGCTGCTGAAACAACCAAAATTGCTCCATCCATTTGAGCAGCACCAGTAATCATGTTTTTAACATAGTCAGCATGTCCTGGGCAGTCAACGTGTGCATAGTGTCTGTTTTCTGTTTCATATTCTACGTGAGCTGTGTTGATTGTGATTCCTCTTGCTTTTTCTTCTGGAGCTCCATCGATTTGATCATAAGCTTCATATTTAGCTTTTCCTAATAATGATAAATATTTTGTAATAGCTGCTGTTGTTGTTGTTTTACCATGGTCAACGTGTCCGATTGTACCAATGTTAACGTGTGGCTTTGTTCTTTCAAATTTTGCTTTTGCCATTTTTTAATTCCTCCTTTTAATTTAGGTAAAGGATAGGCTTTCGCACGCCTTCCTTTCCTGTTTATATAATTTTAAATTTAATAACGTAAGTTTCTTTTTGCATAAGCATTTTATAACATTTTACTGAAAAAATCAAGCATTTTCCATAAATATTATAAAGTCCTATATATTCATTCATAAAATCTTTTCAACTTTATTTCACAAATCAGTATAAAATCGTTATAATGTGCATTTTTGAAATTTCATTCAAGCTGAAGGCGTACTTATTGTACGTCGAAGTTTGGATGAAATATCGAAAATGTGCAGGATAATGATTTTAGGCTGATTTGAGTGATTTTAGGTCAAATTAATTAGTCTTTTTTAGCTCTAGACGCAACAATTTGTTCAAAAACAGATTTTGGTACTTCTTCATAATGAGAAGGTTCCATAGAGTATGTTCCTCTACCTTGTGTTTTAGAACGTAAGTCTGTTGCATAACCGAACATTTCAGATAATGGTATAAATGCATGGATTTCTTGCATTCCATCATTTCCATCCATACCTTCCATTCTACCTCTTCTTGAGTTTACATCACCAATAACATCTCCCATGTATTCTTCTGGAACTGTTATTTCAACTTTCATAATAGGCTCTAAAATAACTGATTTAGCTTGTTTACAACCTTCTTTGAAAGCCATAGATGCGGCAATTTTGAATGCCATTTCTGAAGAGTCAACTTCATGGTATGAACCATCAACTAATGTTGCTTTGAAATCGATAACTGGATATCCAGCTAAAATACCACTTTCTGCTGCTTCTCTCATACCTTGTTCAATTGGTTTAATATATTCTTTAGGAACAGCTCCTCCGACAATTTTGCTTTCGAATTCGATTCCTTTACCTGGTTCTAATGGTTCCATTTCAAACCAAACGTCACCATATTGTCCTTTACCACCAGATTGACGAATAAATTTACCTTGAACTCTTACTTTATTTCTAATGGTTTCTTTGTAAGCAACTTGTGGTTTACCAACATTACATTCAACCTTGAATTCTCTTTTTAATCTATCAACAATGATATCTAGGTGTAATTCACCCATACCAGCAATGATAGTTTGTCCTGTTTCTTGGTTTGTATATGTTTTAAATGTTGGATCTTCTTCAGCAAGTTTTGTCAATGCAATTGCCATTTTTTCTTGAGCAACTTTATCTTTAGGCTCGATAGCGATATCGATAACTGGCTCTGGGAATTCCATTGATTCTAAGATAACTGGATTATTCATATCACATAATGTATCTCCAGTTGTTACTTCTTTTAATCCTACTGCAGCTGCAATATCACCAGCATATACTTTATCTATATCTTCTCTGTGATTTGAGTGCATTTGTAAGATTCTTCCGATTCTTTCCTTTTTATCTTTATTAGAGTTTAATACAGTAGAACCTGATTCTAATGTACCTGAATATACTCTAAAGAAACATAATTTTCCAACAAATGGGTCTGTTGCAATTTTAAATGCTAATGCTGCAAATGGTTCTGAATCTGAAGTTTTTCTTTCAATTTCGTTACCTTCTAAGTCAACACCTTTGATATGTGGAATATCTAATGGTGATGGCATATAATCAACAATGTTATTTAATAATTCTTGTACACCTTTGTTTTTATATGAAGAACCACAACATACTGGAACGATTGTGTTATCAATTGTTCCTTTTCTTAAACCACGTTTAATTTCTTCCTCTGTTAATTCTTCACCTTCTAGGTATTTCATCATTAATTCTTCATCTTGATCTGCAACAGCTTCTATCATAATATCACGATGTTTTTTAGCTTCTTCCTTCATATCATCTGGAATATCTGTTTCTTCAATTTCTTTTCCTAAATCATCTTTATGAATAAAAGCTCTCATTTTAATTAAATCAACAATTCCTTTGAAATTGTCTTCTGCTCCAATTGGTAATTGGATTGCTACTGCATTTGCTTTTAATCTATTTTTTAATTGGTCTATACATAGTTCAAAGTTAGCACCTGTAACGTCCATTTTGTTTACATATACCATTCTTGGAACTTTGTATTTATCAGCTTGTCTCCAAACTGTTTCTGTTTGTGGTTGAACTCCACCTTTAGCAGCTAAAACTGTAACAGCACCATCAAGAACTCTTAAAGATCTTTGAACTTCTACTGTAAAGTCAACGTGTCCAGGAGTATCAATAATATTAATTCTATTATTGTTCCAAAAACATGTTGTAGCAGCAGATGTAATTGTAATACCTCTTTCTTGTTCTTGTTCCATCCAGTCCATTGTTGCTGCACCTTCATGAACTTCTCCTATTTTATGAGTTTTTCCTGTATAGAATAATATTCTCTCTGTTGTTGTTGTTTTACCAGCATCAATATGAGCCATTATTCCTATATTTCTTGTTCTTTCAAGTGGGTATGCTCTTCCTGCCATTTCTTTATTTCCCCCTCTCTATATTTAAAATTTACTAAATTCGTTTTTAGCGTTGTCAAACTTCTCAAAAATATTTTCAATATACAAAAGTATTATTTCAAATATTTTTGCTCGTTTTCCTAGCTAAAATTCAAATTTATTAAATTTTATTGTTTGTAATCATTTTATAATAATTTTTAAATTCAAATTCTAAAACGAAGCAAAAGTAGTAAGATGTGCATTTTGGATTATTCAGTACAGGTTGAAGGCGTACGATGGTACGTCGAAATCTGGACTGGATAGCCAAAATGTGCAGATTGCTGCTTTTCATTCGTTTTATTACCATTTATAATGTGCGAAAGCCTTATTAGCTTCTGCCATTCTATGTGTATCTTCTTTCTTCTTAAATGCTCCACCGTTTCCGTTTACAGCATCAATTAATTCACCTGCTAATTTTTCAGCCATTGTTTTTTCATGTCTATTTCTAGCATATGTTACAATCCATCTTAAACCTAAAGTTTGTCTTCTTTCTGGTCTAATCTCTAATGGAACTTGGTATGTTGCACCACCAACTCTTCTTGCTTTAACTTCAAGAACTGGCATAACATTTTCTAAAGCTGCTTCAAAAACTTCTAGTGGATTTTTTCCTTCTTTTTCTTTTATGATGTCAAATGCATCATATACGATTTTTTGTGCTACAGATTTTTTACCGTCTAGCATGATATTGTTTACTAATTTTGTAACAACTTTGCTATTATATATTGGATCTGGTAAAACATCTCTTTTTGCTACATATCCTTTTCTTGGCACTATTCTTCCCTCCTTAAATATCTTTGTCAGGGGACACATCTTTCTTATTAGATATCCCACTTAGGTTAAGGTATGTCCCCTCCCCTTGTGAATATATAATGTCATATTTGATGTTTCCTCCTTTATTGAATACTCAATAGAGTATTCTAGGTACTCTGAAAAGTTTCCTTTCCCGTATAGTGCTATATATTCTATCTAAATTTAAGTACCTTAAGTTTAGTAAGAGTACAAGCACTAGTTCTTTTTCAATTTGTTTTTCTTAAAATAAAACAAATTAGGTATATTGTGCATTTTTGATAAATAATACAAGCTGAAGGCGTACGTTTTGTACGTCGAAGTTTGGATTATTTAGCGAAAATGTGCAAGATGCCTGATTTCATTTATTTTAATTATTTTTTAGGTTTCTTAGCTCCATACTTAGAACGCGCTTGCATTCTGTCTTTAACACCTGCTGTATCTAATGTTCCTCTAATGATATGGTATCTAACACCTGGAAGGTCTTTTACCCTACCACCTCTGATTAATACAACACTGTGTTCTTGTAGGTTATGTCCAATGCCTGGAATGTAAGATGTTACTTCATAACCATTTGAAAGTCTAACTCTGGCAACTTTTCTTAAAGCTGAGTTTGGCTTTTTAGGTGTAACTGTTTTTACAACTGTACAAACTCCTCTTTTTTGTGGAGCTCTGTTGTTTGTTAATCTCTTATTTTTTGAGTTCCATCCATGTTGTAAAGCTGGAGATTTTGATTTTGTTACTCCTGTTTGTCTTCCTTTTCTTACTAATTGATTAATTGTTGGCACTTAAATTTCACCTCCTGATCTTAATATTTTTTATTTATTTTATATGAAGTATTACTATAAAATTTTTGTCATATTTTTGAAATATTTGTCTCATATAAAATAAATATACCGTTACGGAATTGCATATTACATGCAATCTATCATAACGGTATATATTTTATCATCTTTACCTTAATAAGTCAATGAATTTTTTAATTTTTTTGAAATAATTTCCATAATCCTTATTCTCTTTTTTTCATATCTGTATATCTATAAATTTTCATTTCTGTTTATCTTATCTAAAACCTTTTGTTCGTAATGTACATATACTAAAAAATTCTAATTTTTTCTATCATTCCAGGCTTAACAAATTTGCTTTTTTATGTAAAATATGATATAATAAATATGTAGCTCGTCAAGGAAATCCTTGGCAAAATCACGATTCAACATAAGGAGGAATACGCTATGAAAAAGAATGATATCGTGAAAGTTGTAACTGTAGGTGCGGTAGCATTATTGCTTCCGTTGATTCTGGCCATTCCGACCATCACTCTCAACTTTGAGACTCTGATCTCATTGGGAGTTGGACTTGCCGTTTTTTATACCATCACGTGTCTCACGGCACGTACCGGGTATAAAAAATACATTGGTTTAGTGCCGGTCGCACTGGCCTTGCTGATTGGAATTTCTTATATCCCCATCAGTTTAGCAGGCTGGCAACTGTTCGGATACTACATCCTTGTCGTTGTCGCCCTGATTCTGTCCGTGGGTTCACACCTGGTAGGATGGATAAAAGCTGGTGGCAAATTTAAGAAAAAAACCAGTCGCCGCCGTGTCGGAGATGAGGACGATGAATAATCGCCTCACTCTCCGCACCAGAGAACCCCCACTTGACAAGATTCGTTCTGTCAAGCGGGGGTTTCTCGTTATTGTATTATCTTCTCTATATTTATTTTTCTTATAATTCTGGTCCTTCTTCTTCATCTGGTTCATTCTTCCAGAATTCTGTATCTTCTTCATATTCGTCTTCTTCATCAAAATACCAGTCTTCTTCAGGAACTTCTTTTTCTTTTCCACGTGCTTTTTCTTTTTCTGTTTCTGGAGTCTTATTCTTTGATTCCGGTGTTTTCACTTTTTCTACTACTGGTTTTTTCTTCTTTGTTTTAGGTTCATCTAATAGTTCTTTTGGAAGATCTTCTGTTTTTACACTTTTATTTTTTCCTAATGTTTGTCTTAACTTAGCATATGCCTCATGAATTCCATTAGTCTTTGTTACATCAATAACTTCCCTTAGTACAAGACGTAATGCTCTGGCCTTTGCTGCTGCATCTCTTGCCACCTTACCTCTAAAAAATCCTTGTTCCTGTGCATCTTGTTCTAAGTCTTCTAATTCTTCTATGTATTCATCTTCTGTTTGTAACGGTAATACTTCTCTTCCATCACAAATATCTTCAATTAGTTCTTTTCTTTTTTCAAATGCTTCTTTAAATTTTTCTATAATATCTTTGTCTTCTTCTGTTTGTTTCTCTTTATTTGTTTTATTCATATATGCTCTTCTAATGTCATTCGTTTCTCCAACAGCTAGTAATTGATAAGCATTTACTGGTTTAGTTAATTCTACATCTACTTCTAATGGTATTTCCTTAAAAAGATCATTCAATTCCTCTTGTGTAAAATCACCTCTGTCTACATATTCATCATAAATGACCTTTATGTCTT
This sequence comes from uncultured Eubacteriales bacterium, assembly GCA_949289635.1. Taxonomy (GTDB): domain Bacteria; phylum Bacillota; class Clostridia; order TANB77; family CAG-508; genus CAG-269. Next base: position 12,565 of record CASEOS010000006.1, read on the forward strand.
CACCTTTTTTTATTAGCTTATTTGGTGACATTCCATATTGAACTTCACCCATCATTTGTTTTATTTTGTCTTTAAGAATCACTTTACTAGCTTCTTTTGAATGATCCTTTGTATATTTTTCTTTTAAGAATTTAGACATATCTTCTAGTTTTTTCTTCTCTTCTGTTAATTTTTGTCTTTCTTGTTCCAATGCATCACTTTGTAATTCATGTCCGTCAACAGTAGTTTCCACCGCTAAAGCATTTATTTGTCTATCTAAATCTGTAATAGCTGCTTCAACATTTTGGTTTAACTTTTTTCCTTCTGTTCCTTTATAATTTTTTGTTTTTTGATGTAAATTTCCTACTCTTACTTTAGATGCTCTTAATTGTTCTCTTTTTTGAACTTTTCCAAGCATATCATCATTTTTTTGTATTTTATCTTCAATTTCTTCCTTTTTTTCTTCTATAACTTCTTCTAATTGTTTTAATATTTCTTCTACAATATCTTCTATTGTAGTTTCTTTGCTTGGTTCTTTTAAGAAACCGGCTGCTTCTAATGAAGCTTTTTCTGCTACTTCATCAATAATTTTTAAATCAGCTTGTTCTTCCAATGCATCCTTTAAATCTTGGTCTTCAATGTCTTCTAAAATCCCGTCATTCATTAATTGTTCAAGTTCATCAAATCCTTCTTTTTCTTCTTCTAATGCTTCATCAACTGTTTTTTGTACAACTGTTTCTCCAATTTTGTCTTTATTTCCTAATATAGCTTCATCAATAATAGTTTGTGCTTTCTCTTGAAAATGTTCATCATTTATGTCTAATGCTCTAAATTTCTCTTTTAATTCCTTTTTCATATCTTCTGTTAAAATATCCATATAACATCTCTCCTTATTATAAACTACCCTTTTATTATACCATATATTTTCCATTTTTTCAACATTTATGTAAATTATATTTTATCAATCAATAAATGGTCCATCTTCACCTATATTATTGCCTTTTCTTTGCATTTTTCCACTTTCACTATTTTCCATCCCACTTTTATTACTAGGTAATGGTGTTTCTACTCTCTGCACTACCATTTCTTTCAGTCTTGGTGGAATTTTACTATCTTCTATATCTGGTATTTTCCCCAGTTTTCTGATAATTCTATTATATACTCTTTGTATATTGTTTGTTTTTGTTACATCTATTACCTCTCTTAATTCTAAATACATTTGCATCATTTTTTCTGTTATATCTTCTTTGTCCTCTTCTTTACCGCTACTTCTTTTTCCAAATATATAATGTTTTTTTGTTTCCATATTTCTTTCTGTTTTTATCATTTCTAATTCTATACTTTTCAATTCTTCAAAATATTCTTCTTCTGTTTTTAGTGGTGGAATACTTATATCCTGTTCTGGAAATCTATCTTTTAAATATTGTAAAGCACCATTTCTTTCATTTTTTATCAATTCTATAAATTGTAAATCCTCTTCTGTTAAATTTTCCTTTCCTGTAACCTGCATATATGTTTTTCTTCCATTAAGGAAAAATAACCCTAAAATTTGCACGCCTTTACCCTGTGGGATTTTAGCTAAAAAATTAGTTATTTCTGTTTGATTTTTTTGGTCTTCTTGTATTTTCTTTAAATAAACTTTAGCTAGTTCTTCACTGATTGCAATTAATTCTTCTGGTGTATTTGCTTGTCTAGTTCTTTCTACCATTTCTTGCATTTGTTGAAATAATTCATTTGTTTCTGGATTTTCTTTTGAAATTTCTTGACTTTCTGATTGTTCTGTTTTTTCTATTCTTTTAAACGCTTCTTCAGATATCTTCTCTAAATCTGTTTCTTGGTAATTCTCATCTTCACTACTTGGTACTTCTAATTCTTTTGTTGAATCACCTTTTTCTTCTGTTACAGTACATTCACCTGTATAACGTGCTATTTCTGCATTGGCTACAATTTCTTCTAATCTAAAAATCTCCATACCAAGATCGTAATCTTTTTGCGTCCATGCCAACTGTTGCACTAAAAGTTCTTTTCTTTTCTTGCATAATTCTACACTATGTTCAAAAATACTTATTATCCTTTCAGAAGATTCCAAAAATTCTTTTTGAGAGTTATCTATGATTCGTCCTTCTATTGTTTTCTTATATGTTGCTAGTTTCTCTTCTTCTTCATTCAATTCCTCTTCTGCTTCATTCAATTTCTCTTCTGCTTCATCAACATCTTTCTTAGCTTGTTCTAATTCATTTTTTAGTTGTTCTTTTTTTTTGCTTCGTTCTATTCTTTTGTATTTTAAATATTCAACATATACCTCTTTGTCTAATTTTTTTATTAAACGTACTACTGGCGCAAATACATTATCCTTTTCCAGATTTTCTCTTATGATTTGTATCTTTTCTTTAGCTAATTCTTTATTTTCACTAGATTCCATGACAGCTGTTTCAAATTCTTTTACTACTTCTTCTACAATCTGGTCAAATACTTCTACTCTCTTTACTTCTTGTTGTTTATCTCTTAATGATAATTCACCACTCTTATTTTTCCATTCTTGGATGACATCTTTATATTGCATTTCTATAAGTTTAAGAAGTATATTTTCCGCTTTCTCTTTAAATTCTGTGTTTTGTACATCCAATCTTGAAAAGCTTCTTCTGATTCCTTCTCTCACTGCTGGATTTATATTATTCATATAAATTCTCCTTAATTTTTATTTTATACTTTCATTATACAAATAAATTTAACACTTCTCAATCTTTTTATAAAAAATTTTCTATGTTTTCCAGACTTCTTTCTGCTAATTTCATATACCTTTCCTTTTTATCTCTTATTTTCTTTCCTTCCAATTCTGGTAAAATACCAAAGTTAGCATTCATTGGTTGAAACTTTGTATTTGGGGTTGAAATATATTTAGATAATGCACCAATCACGGTATATTCCGAAAAAGTAATTTTACTTTTGCTACATTCTTTTTTAGAATTTTTAAATTGTTGTATAGCATTTAAACTAGCAACCATTCCAGAAGAAATGGATTCCACATACCCTTCCACGCCTGTGATTTGTCCAGCAAAATAGATATTAGAATTACTTTTTAAATGATATGTCTCATCCAATAATTCTGTGGAATTAATGTAGGTATTTCTATGCATCACACCATATTTGATAAATTCAGCATTTTCTAATCCAGGTATCATAGAAAATACCTTTTTTTGTTCTCCATATTTTAAATTGGTTTGGAAGCCAACCATATTATACATCGTTTCTTGCTTATCATCTTGTCTTAATTGTACAACTGCATATGGTCTTCTTCCAGTTCTTGGATCATCAAATCCTACTGGTTTTAATGGACCAAATCGTAACGTATCTAATCCTCTTTTTGCCATAATCTCTATTGGCATACATCCTTCAAAAATTTCTCTTTTTTCAAAATCATGCAAAGTCACAACTTCTGCATTTACTAATGCTTTTACAAAATCTTCATATTCTTCTTGGTTCATAGGAAGATTAATATAGCTTTGTTCTTCTTTTTCCTCTTCTAATCGCTTTTTCCATTCTTCTATACTTTCTTCCTTCTTCTTTTCTTGCGCATATCGATCTCCATAAAAAGCAATATTAAAGTTAATGCTATCTTTATTGATAATTGGAGCTGCTGCATCATAAAAATATAGCTTATCTTGGCTTGTTATTTTTTGAATATCTTTTGCTAATCCTTCTGAAGTTAATGGACCTGTCGCGATAATCACAATCCCCTCTTTTGCTATTTCTTCGATATTAGTTATTTCTTCATGAATGACTTCTATATTTTCATTTTCTTCGATTACCTTTGTTACTTTTTCTGAAAATACTTCTCTATCTACCGCTAATGCTTGTCCAGCAGGCACACTTGTTTCATCAGCTATTTTAATTAACAAAGAATCTAATTTTCTTAACTCTTCTTTTAATAGCCCACAAGCATTAGTTAATAAATTCGATTTAAAGGAATTGCTACATACAATTTCTGCTAAATTTTTGTTGCTATGTGCTGGTGAATATTTTACTGGTTTCATTTCATATAGCTTTACTTTGATTCCTCTTTTTGCAATCTGATACGCAGCTTCTGTTCCTGCTAGACCTCCACCTATGATTGTTATATAATTTTTCATACTAATCCTCCATCTCTGATGATTTTGGGGACGGAGCAAAAAATCATCATTATTAAATCTCAATCTATTTTTAAAATGATGATTTTTTGCTCCGTCCCCAAAATCATCACTCTTCAAATAGTCTCATAATATCTTCTTTAGATAATGTATTAATAAATGACGTTTTTGTGCTAAGCATATTATCAATCAATTCCGCCTTTTTTTGTTGTAATTCATATATTTTTTCCTCAATTGAATTTTTTGTAATTAATTTATATACTTGTACATTGTTTTTTTGCCCTATTCTGTATGCTCTATCTGTCGCTTGGTTTTCTGTGGATAAATTCCACCACGGGTCATAATGTATTACCATATCTGCTCCTGTTAAATTTAGACCTGTTCCGCCAGCTTTTAAAGATATTAAAAATACTTTTATGCTTGGATTTTCGTTAAATTCATCTACTAAATCTATTCTCTCATCTACTTTTGTTGCTCCTGTTAATTTGAAATATTTTATATTTAATTTTTGTAATTCTTTTTCAATGATGGGAAACATAGAAGTATATCCAGAAAATAGTAATATTTTATGCCCACCTTTTACAGCATCTTCTACAATTTCCATACACTGATTTAATTTACTACTTCCATTTGTATAATCTTTTATAAACAAGCTTGGATGACAACAAATTTGTCTTAATCTTGTTAAAACCGCTAGTATTTTGATGTGACTTTTTTCAATACCATTTAAGTGAATTTCTTCTGCTACTTCTTCTCTTGCTTGTGCCAAATAGGAAACATATAGATTTTTTTGTTCTTCTTCCATTTCATTATTTAAAACTGTTACCGTTTTATCTGGCAATTCTGTTAAAACTTCTGCCTTCGTTCTTCTTAAAATAAATGGTTCTATCAACATTTTTAATTTATTCAATGCTTGTGTATTATTTTCTTTTACAATTGGTGTTTCATACAGGTTTTTAAATTTCTTATATGAGAACAAATATCCAGGCATAATATAATCAAATATTGACCACAATTCTGCCAAAGAATTTTCAATTGGTGTTCCTGTTAAGGCATATCTGGTATCTGCACTAATTTTCTTAATGGATTTTGCATTTTGTGTATTACTATTTTTTAAGTATTGTGCTTCATCTGCAATCATATATCTGAATTTGTAATTTTTATCTTTGTATAATTCTATATCTCTTTTTAGTAAATCATAAGAAGTAATGACCAAATCATAATTTTCAATATCTGCAATTTTTCTTTTTCTTTCTGCTAATGTACCATTAATAACAAGTGTACGCAATTCTCCTGTGAATTTTTCTGCTTCATTTTGCCAGTTTAGTGCTAAAGAACTTGGTGATATAACCATACTGGTTCTTCTCTCTTCTTTTGGTGTATTTTGTACATAATCCACAATAATCGATAACATTTGTACTGTTTTTCCTAATCCCATATCATCTGCTAATATTCCACCAAATTTATATTTATCTAATGTTTTTAGCCATTTGAATCCGATTTTTTGATAATATCTTAGGGTATTTTCTAATATTTCTGGTACTTTAATTTCATCATTTTCATTATCTTTGTTTAATTCACTGACAACATTTTTATAGTTTTCATTTTTGATAACTTGTTTTCCTTTTGCACCTTTTAGTAGTTCTTCTAAATATAGACTTCGATACATAGGAAGATTGACCTCTCCCTCCTCTAAGTCTTTATATTCGATATCCATACCAGTAACCAATTTATCAATAAAATCTAATTCTTTATTATCTTCTAATTCTAAAAAACTTCCATCTTTCAATCTATAATATTTTTTCTTTAGATTATACTTTTGCATGATTTTTTCTAATTCTTTTATGTCTAAATCTAGATTGTTTAAGTCAATAGATAATAAATTGTTCTCTATTTTTACGCCGATTGTTCCCATTTTCGGCTGTTTGATTTGTTTTTTCTTAAAGTTTTCTGTTACCAAGACTTCAAAATTTTGCATATAATAATGGATGTCTTGTGTTAAGAATTGATAGATTTTATCATTATCTGGTAATATAAACCTTAAATTTTTGACATCTAACATAAAACCTGTTTTTCGAAAAATATTTAATGCTTTTGTTTCTTTTATCATGTTTCTTGGTATCTCTATTTTTTGCTTTTCATCTAATGGGTTAAATTCTTGATTGTCATAGCAAAATTTGACATCAGCTATTAAATAGTCATGATTATCAAAATCCAAATATACTTTTGTTATCAATGTTTTTGGTTTATATTTTTCAATTTCTTCTTCAGAAATATTTTCTAATTTTATCGCCGTTTTTACTTTTGGGATAATCACAGAAAATAACTGTGACAATTCTTCCTTTCCCAATTTTACTTCTGTCATATAGTTTTGTCTAAAAATTTCTAGTAACTTTAAATTTGCTTTTTCAAATTTTTTATTGCATCGATATAATTTATGCTCATCTAAGATATATTTATATATTTTTCCTTTTATAATGGAAATTTTATAAATCTCAACATTTGGTACAATTTCATAATTGTCTTCATCTAGCTTTTTTAGCTTAAATTGAATATCTGGTTGTTCTTCTGTAAATTCAATCTCTGTTTGTTTATATTCTCTTTGAAAGCTTATTTTTTTACCTTTTAATATTTCGAATATATCATCCATTCCACTATTGCTTAAAATAATACTGGTTTCACTTAAAGCGTTTCCATAGAATCGATAATTACTATTGGAATTCGAATTGGCATATTTAATAATTTCTGCATATTTCATTAAAAAGTCTAATAATGGCAAACTTTCTTTTTCAAAGCTTTCTCTTGTATGAACAAATTGTAATTTTTGTCCATAGCGATATAGCTCTTTGTTTAACATTCTTGTATAAAATTCTGATAAATTTTTGATTTTATACATTCTCTTATTTCCAACTTTAAATTCGACCTTCATATCTCCTGTAAATTTATCATAAAATATTTCAGGTTCTAATTTTATGCTTCCTTGTTCTTTTAACTCTGTTTCTTCTTCATCAATTCCTTCAATTTCCTCATTGTAAAAAATATTAACAATTTGTTTAAATCCTCTATATTTATCATAATTGGAAGATAATGAATGTTCTAATAAATATTTAGAAGTATTCTCTTTCTCAATATTCTCATCATCTTGATCATTTTCATATGCTCTATCGCTTCTTTTCTCTATGTGATTTTCATTATTTGCAAATTCTAATACCATTGCCAATGTATGTTTACAAATTCCATAATGATTATAATAGTCTGGGCAATCACAAGTAATATCTTCTACTTCTCCATTTTTTACGAAAATATAGGTATGGTATTCTTCATTTCCATACACACTTCCTTTTATTTCAAAATTTAATGGATTTTGATATTCAAAGTCAATGATATCAACTCTTCCTTCTTCTTTATATTCGTATGCTTTTCTCGTTCTAGCTACTCCTGCATCCTCACATAAATTGTCTATGATATGTTTATTTATCTCCATAATTTTTTTACCTCTCACTTGGCAAAAAATTATATACTATTTTGCAATTTTTTTCAAGTAGTCTACAAAAAATATTCCCCACAACACAATATTGTAGGGAATTATTTTTTTAAATCAACGCTATTACCGGTTTTTTTTTATTATTTTTATTATAATAAGACGCAATTAATTCATCAAGCTCTACACTAAGCTTATAAATAATATGATAATCTTTTCCTTCTTCTATACTTTTATTCAATTTATCACGCAATTTACAAATTTCATCATTTAACATTTTTATCTCTCCTTCTTCCTAATTTATCTTCTGTATATTTATAAATTAACACACAAAAATCTCTCAGTCAAGCAATTTCACTTGTTTTTGTCAAGTTTCGTATGACGATTTTTTACAATTTTCGACACTAAAAAATAGAAAAAAACAGTATTATGTTTTTTCTTATTTTAATACTGTTTTTTCTACTTTTCACTTTTTTATAAAATTTTACTTTATTTTCTTTCCAAAACATATTTTCACAATTCTTATTGTATATCTTTTTCTTTTTTTAATTTTTGACAATAGAAATTACCATTTTTTCTTCTTTAAATACATCATTTAACACTTGTGTTAAATATTCTACATCTATTGTATCTATTTGATCTAAATAATCAAAACTATTGATTCCCATAAAATAATTTGCTAAAAATGTATTAGCCATACTTTCTACATCATTATAATCTTTTACATATTCTCCATATAGTTTCTTTTTAATTCTTTGAAAGTCTGCCTCAGAAATTCCTTCTTGTTTTTGTCTGTTGATTTCTTCTTTTAGTCTACTATACACTTGTTCTGGTTCGTTTGATTGTCCTGAAATTAATACATGTGCATAATTTTCTGAGAATTCATAATTTGCTCCAATCCCTCCAAAAACAATTCCTTCATTATACAATTCTTTATATAATCTAGAACTTTTTCCTACTAATAACTCTAATAATATTTGAATAACAATATCCCTTTTTATCATTTCTTTTGGATTTTCTGTTGGTTTCACTTTTATACCAATTGTATACATAGGTTGACTTACTTCCATTTTTTGTTCTATTTTTTCTTTTACAATCGTATCTGGTTCTTCTGGATAAAATGTTTGTATATTCCCCTCTGCTTTGTTTTCTTTTAATCTTTTCTTAATTTCTTCTAGCATTTTTTCTGGCTCAAAATCTCCACACACAACAATTGCCATATTAGATAGATTATAAAATGTATGATAACATTTATATAAAATTTCTTTATCTATTTTACTAATTGAATCAATGGTTCCCACTACGTCAATTTTTACTGGATGATGATGATATAAGATTTGCATAGTATTTAAGTATACTTTCCAATCTGGAGAATCATCATACATCATAATTTCTTGTCCTATAATCCCTTTTTCTTTCTCTACATTTTCATCTGTAAAATAAGGATTTTGTACATAATTCATTAGTTCATCCATTGCTGGATAAAAATTATCTGTACATCCAAATAGATATGCTGTCATATCATTGGTTGTAAAGGCATTGGCATCTACACCTAAAGCCGTTAACGTATCCAAGCTATTGGTTCCATTTTCTTGTTCAAATAATTTATGTTCTAAAAAGTGCGCAACACCATTTGGCACTTCTGTTTTCTCATTTTCTCCAGGCACAATAAATACATTTTTATTTGAACCATAATTTGTTCCCCATATCATGTATTTTTTCTTCATTCCTTTTTTGGGAATCACCATAACTGTTAAGCCATTTTCTAACTTTTCTAAATATAGCTTTTCTTTTACTCTTGAATTTTCTATCACTTGCATTTATTTTTTCTCCCATCATCATTAATTTCTTAAAAAATAGATTGTGTTAATTTCTACCTTATTCGCAACTTGTATAACATTTTCTTTTGTTACTTTCCCTATTCTTTCTATATATTCATCTACTGACTTTTGATTTCCAGACATTTCTTGTCCAAAATAATACGTAATACTGGTATCTTGTTCATCATCTATTGTCTTTATAGATGATATAATCGCTTTTTTCGCATTTTCTACTTCTTCTTCAGTAAATTTTTCATTTTTCATATCTTCTAATTGTTCTTTTATTAATTGTAAAGCTTTCTCATAATTTGAAATTTCTATTCCACAATTTATAAATATATTATCCTTGTATCTAAAATATCTAGAACTTGCTTCATAAGCCAAATTTGCTTTTTCTCTAACATTTTGAAATATTTTAGAATTCGCACTTCCACCTAAAATTGTGTTATATATCATAACATTGTATTTCTCGTCTTCACTTTGCGAGTTTACATCTAAACCAACTACTAATTTCCCTTGCATGACATCCATTGTCTCTATTTTTTCGCCTTGTTTAACTGTATTTTTCTCACTTTCTTTATTATAGTTAGGTTCTCTTTCTTCCAATTTTTTTACATTTTCATTTTCTATTATGATATTTTCTACTTCTTCATTTACATTTCCTGAAACAAAAATATCGATTTTACATTGCTTAATTAATTGTTTATATCTTTCATATAAATTTTTCTCATTGATGCCTTTTAAATCTTCTACATATCCAAATCGATATAGTCCAAATGGTTTTCCTTGATACATTTCTTCAATACATCTATCCAATGCATATCTTCTCTTATTATCCACTCTTCCTTCTATTCTTTGTTTCATATTGCTTTTTTCTTGTTCTACATATTCTTTTTTAAAACCATTGTCCTCCATCAATGGGTTAAATATAATATCTAAAATATTTTCAATCCCTTTTCCCAATATGCTTTCATTGCTTTGTGGTAAAAATGTATCATTTACAATTTCTATATAAAATTTTAGTACTTGATTATCTCCTGTTTTATCGATACCACAATCAAAACTTGCACCATATAATTCTTCTAATTGTTTACTAATTTCTTCTTGTGTTTTGAATGTATGACTTCCTCTTCTTAATACAGCAGAAATAAGTGCATTTGCTGTGACTGTTTCTCTTTCTAATTTTGTTGTTAAAAATATAGCCACTAAATTTGTTTTAAATTTATCTGTATTTAAAATATGAAGTTTAATTCCTTTTTTGATTTCTTTTTTTGTATAATTCATATGTCTCCTTTCCTTGATATTGTATAACTTTGATTTTAACCCTTTATTTATATCTTTAATTGGTATACTTACACAGTATCAATTTTCTAATTTTTCTTATTTATTCTGTTGTATATTATAACACAATTTTCTCTTTATTATTAATTTTTTTATAAATTTACAACTATTTTATATAGTTCCCTATATATGACTCTTTTATGTATAATAAATTGATACTAACTACTTGTATATTATCATTTTATGCATAAAAAATGAGATATTAATTTTAATTAATATCCCACTTTTATATGTATTAAAATTTTCTTTTTCTTGCTGCCTCAGATTTTTTCTTTCTTTTTACACTAGGCTTTTCATAATGCTCTCTTTTACGAACTTCTTGTAATACTCCATTTCTAGCACATTGTCTCTTAAATCTTTTTAGAGCATCTTCTATATTACCATTATTAACTTTAATTTCTAACATTTAAATTCCCCTCCTTCCGGTCATACGAAAACTGTATGTTGGGATAACCCTTATTCAACGATATATATTATACCTTATTGGTTGTTAGTTGTCAATAGAATTATATCTAAATTAAGAAAATAACCCACCTATAAAGTTGAATATTGGATTTTCAAATAATAATTGTCTCATCCAGCCATTTGTAAATGGGATAAACCATAAGATAACACCAATCACAAGAAGTGCCACAATGGTTAATCCTACTGCTAACCAGTCTGTTTGATTCATTTTTCTTCTTTCTGTTTTTTCTGGTCTATTTGCCCATAAGTCTTTTACTAAATCGACAAGCCCAAATATCGTTCCCACATTACTTTTATTTCTTACATATTCTGTTTTCTTCTTTTTTCTTTTATTTCTTCTTATATTCTCATTTTGTTGTTGGTTAGTCGTTTGTTGTTGATACTTTTGATTGTTTTCTCTAGCTATATTTTGACTTGTCTGTGTATGCATTCTTTCTTTTTGTAATTCTAAATCATATTGTGATCTTAAAAAACTATCTGACAAAATATTATATGCTTCATTAATATCTTTTAACTTTCTTTCTGCTTCTCTTTTTTCAACAGATGAATATATATCAGGATGATATTTTTTTACTAATATTTTATATGCTTTTTCTATAATTTCTTGTGATGCTTTTTCATTTACTTCTAATATTCCATAATAATCTTTCATATCCATTCCTCTATCTTATTTTTTCTTTTGTATGTTTATTGTATCCTAAAAAAAAGAAAATAGCAATATGATTTGCTACTTTCCTTTTATTTTATTGTTGTTCACCAAAAATTGCTTCGAATTCATCAGAATTGATTTTTTCTTTTTCAAGTAAGATTCCTGCCACTTGATGTAATTTATCGACATTATCTGATAAAATTTTCTTTGCTCTGTTATATCCAGTATCTACAATTCTCTTTGTTTCTTCATCAATAATAGCTGCTGTTTCCTCTGAATATTCTTTTGTATGTCCAAAATCTCTGCCTAAGAAAACTTCGTCTTGGCTAGATCCTAACATTAATGCTCCTATTTTTTCACTCATACCATATTTGGTTACCATACTTCTTGCAATTTGTGTTGCTCTTTCGATATCATTACTTGCACCTGTTGAGATATCATTTAAGATAAGTGCTTCTGCTACTCTACCACCTAATAGTGATACAATATTCTCTTCCATTTCTGTTTTTGACATAAAGTTTTTATCTTCAGTTGGTCTATACATTGTATATCCACCAGCCATACCTCTTGGTACGATTGATATTTCATGTACTGGGTCTTGTGTTTCCAAATAATGGCTAACAACCGCATGACCTGCTTCATGATAGGCAACTAATTTATTTTCTTTATCACTTCTGACTTTTGTTTTCTTTTCAGGTCCCATCGTTACTTTAACCATGGCATCTTCAATTTCTCTCATTCCGATTTCATTCATATTTCTTCTAGCTGCTAACAATGCTGCTTCATTTAATACATTTTCTAAATCTGCTCCTGCAAATCCTGATGTATTTTTCGCAATAACTTTTAAGTCTACATCATCTGCTAATCTTTTCTTTCTGCTATGCACTTCTAAGATTTGTTCTCTTGCTTTTACATCTGGTAATCCTACAACAATTTGTCTATCAAATCTTCCTGCTCTTAATAATGCTTTATCTAATACATCTGGTCTGTTGGTTGCTGCCAAGACAATAACACCTTCATTTTCAGCAAATCCATCCATTTCTACTAATAATTGATTTAATGTTTGTTCTCTTTCATCATGTCCACCACCAAGACCTGCACCTCTTTGACGTCCTACGGCATCAATTTCATCTATAAAGATGATACATGGTGCATTTTTCTTAGCTTGATCAAATAAGTCTCTTACTCTTGAAGCACCAACACCGACAAACATTTCTACAAAGTCTGAACCACTAATGATAAAGAATGGTACTCCTGCTTCTCCTGCAACTGCTTTTGCAAGCAATGTTTTACCTGTACCTGGTTGACCAACTAATAAAACACCTTTTGGTATTCTTGCTCCCATATCTGTAAATTTCTTTGGATTTTTTAAGAATTGTACAATTTCTTCTAATTCTTCTTTTTCTTCATCTACACCCGCAACATCTTCAAAGGTAATTCTATTTTTCTCTGCTGGTGTCATCATTCTTGCTTTGCTTTTTCCAAATGACATCGTTTTGCTTCCTGGATTTCCACTACTAGCTCCTCCCATTGTTAAGAACCAGAAAAGCATAAATATGATTAATATAGCAAATGGTGTTACTAGTGGAAGTAATGTCATAAATATAGATTCTGATTTTTCTTCTAATGTAAAGTTCCCATTATTTATGAATTCTTCTACATATGTCATGAAAGTCCCTATATCTGGTATATTCGTTTCTTTTCTTATATTATCATCTTTCAATTCAACTTCTGCTGTTTTTCCATCAGCATTAATGACAATTGATTTTACATTATTGCTATTAATATTTGTCATCAATTCTGAATATGTTAGTTTTGAATTGCTATTTTCTACAATGGATGATAATACCACTAAAAAAATGACGATAATAATTAACCACATTGCTAATGTTTTTATTCCGTTTTTCAAAATAATTCCTCCTCTTTATCCTTGTTGTTTATTTGTGCGTCGAATTCTTTGATTTCATTAACTCGCGCTTTTCTTATCTTTCAGCACTCTATCATATTGTTTTTTCTTTTTCAATACTTTTTTGTATTTCTTTTTTGTTACAATTTAGCTCCGTTTTCTAAAGTATTACGGCTACTCATACTTCCTTAGAAATTTTTATTTTACCATTTTTGATAAAAATTTTTAAATTTTTGTTTGGTGTTAAAAATTTATTTCCTACATTATTGGCACATAGTTTTATAATATCTTCTATATGTATCTTTTCAATCCCTTTTGTTGTATTAAAAAGTCTTGTTATAGTATATAAAAGTATATTAGATTTTATTACTTTTTCTTGTTTATTAAATCCTTTTAGATCTAACAAGATATATTGTTTATCTGAATCTATTTTTTCTTCTAATACAATCTCTTTGTATATTTTTTCAACTTGTTTTTGTATATATATATCTTGTTCTATTATCAGATTAGAAAGTCTATCCATTGCTTGTATAATGTTGGGATTAAATTCTTGTTCTATATAGGGAATTACTATATTTCTAATTTTATTTCTCGTATAAACATTTTCAAAATTCGTTTTATCAATTCTAGGCTCTATGTGATTTTCCTTGCAATAGTCTTCAATCTCTTTTCTTTCACATTCAATTAATGGTCTGATATATTTTCCTCTGCTTGGTTCAATTCCTTTTAATCCTTGTATACCGCACCCGCGTAGTTCATTCATAATCATTGTTTCCACTTTATCATTTTTATTATGGGCAATGGCAATCTTGTTTCCATTTATGCTTTGTAAAACCTCATTAAAAAAGTCATATCTTGCATTCCTTCCCGCTTCTTCTGTACTGATTTTATTAGTATTAGCTATTTTTTGAACATCTATACTTTTTGAGAAAAATTGTATATTATTTTTTATACAATATTTTTTAACATATTCTTCATCTTCTTTTGCTTCTTCTCTAATCATATGATTGACATGAGCCACTACAAAATCAAATTGTGCCAAAGGGGACGTGCCATTTTGGCACATCTTTTCTGTTGCCAAAATGGCACGTCCCCTTTGGCAACTTTTTTGTTTCATTTTTGATAAAATTTCTAACAAACACATAGAGTCAGGTCCCCCAGATACACCAACTACTATTTTATCCCCTCGTTTTATTAGTTCATATTTTTGTATTGTTTTTATTGCTTTTACATAGCAATCTTCTTTTATTCTTGTTCCCATAGTTTCTCCTATCTATTTAAGTTATTTTGTATATAATCTTCTTAATGTTTCTCTACTAATTCCTAATTTTTCTTCCATAATTCTATATGAAATCTTTTTAGCTCTCAGTATACTAATAATTTCCTTTAACTTTTCTCTGTTTTTCAATAAATTTTTTTCATCTATTTGTTTTTCTACTATATATTTTTTTATTTCCTTTTCACATATAATCTTTTTATCTTCATCTGTATCTTCTAAAAAAATTATTTCATCATTGTCTCCTAAAATGTTCTCATCTCTATCATGATTTTGATCTATAAAACTATCTTTAAGATATCTTTCTAGTTCTGTCATTGCTTTTGTCTGACTACCTTTATATAATTTTGTAAAACTAGAATATTGATATTGGTCCCTATTTTGACAAATCCCTGCTTTTACTGGATTATCATGAATATAATCTATACATCTATATAAATGCTTCAATGAATTAATTATTTGTGATTTATATCGATTTTTGAAAACATATCCTGTTCTTGCATATTCCTTATTATAATACGTAGCATAAAGAGTGTTTACTTTATGCATGAACTTTGACATGCTTTCAACTGTTTTAACTTCGATTAATATATGTGTGTGATTATCCATAATAGAATATGATAATATATGAATATCAAATTCATTTTTATATAGAAATATTAATTTTTCATACACTGCTTTATCTTTATTGTTTTCAAAAATATATTCTTTATTGATTCCTTGTGTCATTAAATGAAAAAAAGACACTGTCATATACTTTCTTGCTATTCTTGGCATTATTCACCTCTTATAATAAAATATATGCCCCTATATAACACTGCCCCTATTTTCTTTTTAGGTCAAAATAACCTATATTATAGAAAAGTTGCCAAAATGCCCCGTCCCCTTTGGCACATTTAGTCATCAAATCGTTTTTCTAAATTAACAAATTTGGTATAACTTCCTAACCATAGAAGATCTACTGTTCCTAATGATCCTCCTCTGTGTTTTGCTATAATGACTTCTGCAATGTCTTTTTTCTCACTATCTGGGTTATAATAGTCATCTCTATATAAAAACATAACAATATCGGCATCTTGCTCAATTGCTCCAGATTCTCTTAAGTCTGATAACATTGGTCTATGGTCTGGTCTTTGTTCTACCGCTCTTGATAATTGTGATAATGCAATGACTGGTACATTTAATTCTTTAGCAAGTATTTTTAAAGATCTACTAATTTCTGATATTTCTTGTTCACGACTTCCATTTCTTCTATTACTTCCTTGTACCAACTGCAAATAGTCAATAACAACCATTCCTATATTTTTTTCTAATTTTAGCTTTCTACATTTTGCTCTAATTTCCATAACAGATATTCCTGGTGTATCATCTATATAAATTTCTGCATCTGATAATGGTCCTATACTTCCTGCTAGTTTTGTCCAATCATCTTCTTCTAGTTTTCCTGTTCTGACTTTATTACTATCTACCATGGCTTCACTACATAAAATTCTGTTTACCATTTGCTCTTTTGACATTTCTAAACTAAAGATAACAACTGGTACATTGGCACGTACTGCTGCATTTGTTGCTATATTTAATGCAAATGCAGATTTACCCATGGCAGGTCTTGCTGCAATCAAAACCAAATCTGATCCATGAAATCCTGCTGTTTTATAGTCTAGTTCTGTAAAACCAGATGGCACACCTGTAATATGTTGTTTTCGATTATATAATTCTTCCAATTGTGTAAAACTCTCTACTAATATATCTTTTATTGGTGAGTAACTTTTTTTGTCATTATTTTGCATAATGTTAAAAATCTTTTTTTCTGCACCTTCCATAATATCTGATACATCTTCTGTTGGGTCATATCCTAATTCGATAATTTCATTTGCTGTTTTGATTAGATTTCGTAAAGTTGATTTTTCTTCCACAATTTTTATATATTTCATAGCATTTGCTGTTGTTGGAACTTTATCTGGCAGGCTTGCCAAATACTCCAATCCTCCAACTTGTTCGAACTTTCCTAATGATTCTAATTCCGCCTTTACAGTAATAATATCAATTGGCTCTGCTCGATTGTATAGATTAATAATTGCTTCATAAATAGATCGATTATCTGTTCTGTAAAAATCTTCTTCTTTTAAAACTTCTATGGCAGATATAACAGCATCTTTGTCTGTTAGCATACTACCTAAAACAGCTTGTTCTGCTTCTACATCATGTGGTGGTACTTTTCCTAATTCCATTCTCTTAGCCTCCAGTACTTTTTTTGATATTTATTTTTATTTATTTCTGTTAGTCCTCATTAATTTCTATTAATTTATCATATTATTCTGAAATAACATCTATTCTTAGTTTTCCCACTACACCTTCAAATAATTTTATTTCAATATTGTGAACACCAAGTGTCTTAATGGTTTCTTTTAAGTCAATTTTCTTTTTATCTACTTCAATGCTATATTGTTTTGATAATTCTTGTGCAATTTCTTTACTAGAAACCCCTCCAAAAATTTTCCCATTTTCTCCAGCTTTTACTTTTATCTTTAATAATATTTTAGATAATTTATCTGCTGTTTTCATAGCTTCCTCTTTTTCTTGATTTTTTTGGAATTTTGCTGAATCCTGTTTTGCTTTTAATTTTGCCATATTTTCTTTATTGGCTTCTACTGCTAAATTTTTAGGAAATAAAAAATTTCTTGCATAACCATCTGATGCATTAATCACTTCATCTTTTTTTCCTACTCCTTTTATATCTGCTTTTAAAATTACCTTCATGTTCGTTCCTCCTTTACCAATGTCGTATAAGGATCAGATACCATTACGACAATTTCTCTGTATGTTATATTGTACATCATTTTCTTTGGTTTTTCAACTTTTATTTATGAATAAATTAAGGTTGCCAAAGGGGACGTGCCATTTTGGCAACTCTTATGCATATGTTATAAACAAAAATATCTTTAATTTGAAAAAAGTTGCCAAAATGGCACGTCCCCTTTGGCAACCTTAATTTTCTATTTCTGAGAAATACTCATTTATTCTGTTTATTAACTCTTGTTTGGTTTCTTCTATTGTCATTCCTTCCACTTGTGCGCCTGCAAGTGTGATATGACCACCACCACCTAGTTTTTCTAGGATAACTTGTACATTGATATCTCCTATTGACCTTCCACTAATACAAATTTTGTTTCCTGCTTTTCCCATAACAAATGATGCTGTTATATCACTAATCGTTAATAGCTCATCTGCTGCTTTTGCACAGATTAAACTTGCTTCTTTATCTTTTTTCTCATATGTTGCAATAGCAATTGTATCATTAACAATTTCAGCTTTTTTCACAATTCCTGCAATTTTATTAAATGTATCCAAATTACTTTGAAACCATTTTTTTACTCGAATAATATTAACTCCACATCTACGTAAATATGCTGCTGCTTCAAAAGTTCTTACACCAGTCTTAAATGTAAAGTTTTTTGTATCCATCATAATTCCGGCATATAAACTTTCTGCTTCAATTGTTTTTAAGTCTACTCTTATTTCTGCATATTGTAATAATTCTGTTACCAATTCTGCTGCAGATGAAGCATATACTTCTTGAAAAGTTAATGTTGCATTTTCTATATAGTCTGCACTTCTTCTATGATGATCGATAATCACAATTTTATCTGTTCTTTTTAATAATTCTGGTGCTTCTACATATGTTGTTTTATGTGTATCTACAACAACCACTAATGTGTCTTTATCTATATTTTCTTCAGCTACTTCTTTTGTAATTAATATATCTTCATATTCTGCTTCTTTTGCTAAATCTGTCTTGAAACTTTGTAATGTATTTGTTTCACTACTATCTATAATATAGGCCTTTTTACCTAAACTTTTAGCTAATCGATAAATTCCCATACTAGATCCCATAGAATCGATATCTGGATTAGTATGTCCCATAATCATCACTTTACTTGCATCTTTTATCAAGTTTTCTAAAGCATGTGCTACCACTCTTGCTTTTACTTTTGTTCTTTTTTCTACTTCTTGGGCTCTTCCTCCATAGAATTTATAGATTTCATTTTCTCTAATAACCGCTTGGTCTCCACCACGACCTAGTACAACATCCATGGCTGCTTGGGCTGATTTATATTTTTCTTTATCTGTCATTCCATCATTCGATACTGCTATACTTAGTGTGATTTGTACATTCTCTTTTGTTTGGATATCTTTTACTTTATCTAAAATGCTAAATTTATCTTCTTTTACCTTTTCAAAATATCTTTGTTCAAAGAGATATACATATCGATCTCTGTCAGATTTGATTAATACACCATTGCTTTTATCTGTCCATTCATAGATACATTTATCAATTTCTGCTATAACTTGTGGTTTTTCTTCACTTTCTAGTTGTTGCATTGTTTCTTCATAATTGTCTATCATAATAATTGTAACACAAGATTTTGAATCTTTATATTCTTCTTTTAGTTTTACAATTTCTGTTTCATCTATAAAGTAAAGCATCATCATGTATTTATCATTATGTTTTTTATCATATTTTCTTGAATGTACAAACTTGCCTAACACTTCATAGTGTTTATCATTTAATTCTATATGTTTTGAAATTTCTTTTTCTTTTGAATCATCCTTTTCTGTCTCTTTTATATCTAGCTTAATATCATCTATTAGACTGTTTATATATTGATTAATATCAAATCCTTCAAATTCGGATATAAATTTTGCACTTCTCCATATAATGTTTCCATTTGATTCCATAATAACTAGTGGAAAAGGAGAATTGATTAAACTACTTTTGGCTGCTGTGTCTACTGATAATGTCAAATCTTGTAATGTTTCTGATATTTCGCTTTTTCTTCTATTATTTGCATAATATGAATATGCTACTACTGCCATAAAGATTAATACAGATGGTATTATCATAATCGTATTTTCTATACAAATAATAACTAATAATATAAAAATAATTCCTAAATATATTTTTGTTTTTGATAATAATTTATCAAAAACCTTTCGATTTGTATTTTGCATAAATAGATTTCTCCTTATAATTATTCTATTATATTTTACTTGGAAATACTGAATTTGTCAAGTTTTTCAAAGATTTGTTTATATCTATAAACTCCCCATTGCTTTTTTAACAATCTATATATGCAACTTTTTATATAAACTAATAGATTTTTAAAATTGTTTATGATATAATTTAAAAAACAAAAGAGGAGGATTTCTATGTTAAAAAAATTCTTTAAAAGAGAGAATGGTGCAATTACTCTATTTGTTCTATTAGCAATGCTCTTTTTTATTATTGTCATATTCAGCGTTTTTATGACTAGTAGTAATAAAAATACATCTCAAATCTCGGAAATCGATAAAATAAAAGAAGAATATCAAGATTCTGTTGATAATATCGACCAAATATATGATGAAACTTTAACTGAAAATTTATCTAGTTTGTTAAAAGTAGGAGACTATGTAAATTATACTTATGACACAGTAAGCCAAGGATATAATTTACCTTCAACAGAGAGTGGATATGATACTGATCAAACAATAGCACAAACAACTGGATTAAAATGGAGAATTTTAAACATCAACGAAGAAAATGGAACTATAGATTTAATTAGTGAAACAGTAACCAATCAATCATTTTATCTTAGTGGGGCTTTAGGTTATAATAATGGTGTCTATTTACTAAATGATATTTGTAAAACATTATATAGTAATCCTAATATCAATATACATGCAAGAAGTTTAAATATAGAGGATATAGAAAATCAAATGAATACCACAG
Organism: uncultured Eubacteriales bacterium; assembly: GCA_949289635.1. Lineage (GTDB taxonomy): Bacteria > Bacillota > Clostridia > TANB77 > CAG-508 > CAG-269. The sequence continues at coordinate 33,382 of CASEOS010000006.1, forward strand.
GTAAAAATGTAAAAAGCACCTATCTAAATGTTGAAAGTAATCTTCAATATGGCCAAACAAAAACATATGGACAAATAGGTTCCGAAACAGAAAATAATACATATTATCCAAATCTTTATGCTAAAGAAAATACTTCTGGAATCAATAGCACAACTACAAAGCAAGATGGAATTAATAATTCTGAAAATGGTTATACAGAGCCAACTTCAGACACTTCTACATTAGCAGATACTTTAACTGTAACACAAACTTTTTATTATTTTAAAGAAACTCCCGCTAGTTCTTGTTTTGATAATTCTACTCTATATGATATGATTTTTAATTCCAGTACTCAATGCTTTCTAGCTTCTAGATTTACTAGTTGTTTTGATTTATCTGCTAGTTTTGGACTTTTTCGTATAGCTGATGGAAATCTTAATGCAGCTTATGTATTTTCTTCTCTCAATACTGACACTAGTGATAATACTAATTATTCTGGCCGTCTTCGTCCTGTTATTACTGTAAATATTGATCAAATCTTACCTTGTACCGGAACAACAGCAGATGGAACAGATTCAAGTATTCAGCATATGCATCAAATTAAAGGAATATATGAAACAAATTAAATAAAAATATGATTAAATAAAACAAAAAGTTGCTAAAAATTATCTTTTAGCAACTTTTTATTTTTATTCCATTGTTTCAGTATCTGCTACTTGTTCTAATTCTTTTTCCGTATTGATATGAATATTTTGATATTTTTGCATACCTGTACCTGCTGGAATTAATTTACCAATGATAACATTTTCTTTTAATCCCATTAAGTCATCTGTCTTACCTTTAACAGCTGCATCTGTAAGAACTCTTGTTGTTTCTTGGAATGATGCTGCTGATAAGAAACTATCTGTTGCAAGAGCAGCCTTTGTAATACCAAGTAATACTCTTTTTCCTGTTGCAGGTCTTTTTCCTTCTGCAATTGCTTCATTGTTTTTGTCTTCAAATTCATACATATCGATTAATGAACCTGGGAACATATCTGTATCTGCATTATCTTCCACTCTTACTTTCTTAAGCATTTGTCTACCAATCACTTCGATATGTTTATCATTAATATCAACACCTTGGTTTCTATATACTTTTTGTACTTCTGAAATCAAGTATTCATATACACCTTCTGGTCCTTTTAATGTTAAGATTTCGGCTGGATTAATTGAACCTTCGATTAATGGTTCTCCTACTTCTACCATGTCGCCTTCTTTTACTTTCATTTTTGAACCAAATGGAATTGTATAAGATTTTGAATTATCTTTACCTGTAACAATAACTTCTTTCTTTTTCTTTGTTTCTTTGATTTTTACTTTACCATCAATTTCTGAGATAATGGCAAGTCCTTTTGGCTTTCTAGCTTCAAATAACTCTTCAACCCTTGGAAGACCTTGTGTAATATCTGCTACACCAGCAACACCACCAGAGTGGATAGTTCTCATTGTAAGCTGTGTACCTGGTTCACCAATTGATTGTGCTGCAATGATACCAATAGCTTCACCAATAGAAACTAAGTCTCTTCTTGCTAATCCCATACCATAACATTTTTGACATACACCATGTTTTGAACGACATCCGAGAACAGAACGTACTTTTAGTTTTTCAATTCCTGCTGCTACAATTTCATCAGCAATTTTTTCTGTAATCATGGTATTTGTATCAACAATTAGTTCTTTTGTTTCTGGGTTATATACATCTTCTACAACAAATCTTCCTAATAATCTTTCTTGCATTTTTTCAATCACTTGTTGACCATCTTTAATATCATAAACAATAATTCCATCTTTTGTACCACAATCATGTTCTCTAACAATTATATCTTGTGATACATCAACTAATCTTCTTGTTAAGTATCCAGAGTCTGCTGTTCTTAAAGCTGTATCTGAAAGTCCTTTTCTAGCACCATGGGCAGAAATGAAGTATTCTAAGGCATCTAGTCCTTCTGCAAATGATGATTTAATTGGTATTTCAACTGCTTTACCTGTTGTACTTGCCATCAATCCACGCATACCTGCAATTTGTCTTAACTGGCTCATATTACCTCTGGCTCCAGATTTAACCATCATATAGATTGGGTTTAATTCATCAAAGTTTTCTTCCATGGCATCACTAACTTTGTTTGTTGTATCTTCCCATACTTTGATAACTTCTGAATAACGTTCATCATTTGTAATTAAACCTCTTGCATATTGTTTTCTAATATTTTCAATCTTACTATCTGCTTCTTGCAATAATCCTTTTTTAGAATCTGGTACTTGTACATCACTCATTGAGAATGTAATACCTGCTAATGTTGAATATTTAAATCCTAATGCTTTGATATAGTCAATAACTTCTGCTGATTCTGTTAATCCATGTGTTCTAATCACTCTTTCAATGATATTTCCCATTGATTTTTTCATAACTGGGAAACTAATTTCATATTGGAATGGATCTTCTTCTCTATCAATAAATCCTAAATCTTGTGGGATTCCTTGGTTAAAGATAATTCTTCCAACACTTGTTTCTACTTTCTTTGTTTTGATTTCCCCATCAATTTCTTTAGAAATTCTAACAAAGATTTTTGCATGAATGCCTACTTCATGATTTTCAAATGCCATTAAAGCTTCTTCTGGGTCTTTATAATAAGTTCCTTCACCTTTTTCTCCGTCTAAGACCATTGTTAAATAATAACTTCCTAAAATCATGTCTAGTCTTGGTACAGCTACTGGTTTACCATCTTGTGGTTTTAATAAGTTGTTTGTTGAAAGCATTAAATATCTAGATTCTGCTTGTGCTTCTGGTGATAATGGTAAATGTACAGCCATTTGGTCACCATCGAAGTCAGCATTAAATGCTTCACAAACTAATGGGTGAAGTTTGATTGCTCTACCTTCTACTAATACTGGCTCAAAACTTTGAATACCTAATCTGTGTAGTGTAGGTGCACGGTTTAACATAACTGGGTGGTCTTTGATAACTTCTTCTAGAATTCCCCATACTTCTGGTCTTAATCTTTCTACCATTCTTTTTGCATTTTTAATATTTTGTGCAATTCCTCTTCCCACTAATTCTCTCATAACAAATGGTTTGAATAATTCTACTGCCATTTCCTTTGGAAGTCCACATTGATAGATTTTAAGTTCTGGACCTACAACAATAACAGAACGTCCTGAATAGTCAACACGTTTTCCAAGTAAGTTTTGACGGAAACGACCTTGTTTTCCTTTTAATAAATCTGATAAAGATTTTAATGGTCTATTTCCAGCTCCTGTTACTGGTCTACCTCTTCTTCCATTATCAATTAAGGCATCTACTGATTCTTGTAACATTCTCTTTTCATTTCTTACAATAATTTCTGGTGCCCCTAATTCTAATAATCTTTTTAATCTGTTATTTCTGTTGATGACTCTTCTATATAAGTCATTTAAGTCTGATGTTGCAAATCTACCACCATCTAATTGTACCATTGGTCTTAAATCTGGTGGAATAACTGGGATAACATTCATAACCATCCATTCAGGTCTATTGCCTGAAAGTCTAAATGCTTCTACTGTGTCTAATCTTTTGATTAGTTTGCTTTTCTTTTGCTCACTAGCATTTTCTAATTCTTTTCTGATTTGTGCAGATAATTTTTCTACATCAATTTGTTCTAGTAATTCTCTTAAAGCTTCTGCTCCCATTTTTGCTTTAAAAGAACCTCTACCATATTTTTCTTCTGCTTCATGATATTCTTTTTCGTTTAAAACTTGACATTTTTCTAAATTTGTTGTTCCTTTATCTATGACAACATATGAAGCAAAATAAATAATTTTTTCTAGATTTCTTGGTGAAATATCAAGCATTAAGGCAATTCTACTTGGAATTCCTTTAAAATACCATATATGTGCAACTGGTGCTGCAAGTTCAATATGCCCCATTCTTTCTCTTCTTACTTTTGATTTGGTTACTTCAACACCACATCTATCACACACGATTCCTTTATATCTAACCCTTTTATATTTACCACAATGACATTCCCAGTCTTTTGTTGGACCAAATATTCTTTCACAGAAAAGTCCATCTTTTTCTGGTTTTAATGTTCTGTAATTAATGGTTTCTGGTTTTTTGACTTCCCCTTTTGACCATTCTCTGATTTTTTCATCTGATGCAATTCCTATTTTTAATTTATTAAAAATATCTAATTCGTCCACTTTATTTCCCCCTTGAACCAATAGGGACGTGTCAAATCGTTCCATATTTTTCAAAAATTGAACGAAGGGACAGACCCCATACTTTTATTATTCAGAAACATTAGAGGTCTGTCCCTTTCGTTTCATTTTGGAACGATTTGACACGTCCCTAACGTTTCTTTTGGGTAACTCTAAAACAGGTGAAGAGGTCTAGCCACCGCTGGTGCAATTCCTTCTTGTCGCCCCTTTCCTTTTTAGAATTTATTCAGTTAATTTTATTTCTTTTTCGAATTAACGACATATCATTTTTTTACTTACTTTGTAAATGAAGCAAAAGTAGTATATTGTGCATTTTTGTTAAATTATATAGACTGAAGGTGTACTCCTTGTACATCGAAGGCTATATAAGAAACAAAAATGTGCAAGATGCTGCTTTTCATTCGTTTAGATGATGTCATTATCATTATCAAGATTATCCCCTGCCAAATCACTATCGAAGAACATTTCATCATCTTCATCATCTAGACCTTCAAACAACTCGTCGTTTCCATCATCTAATGACTCATTATCATCTTCTAGTAAGATATCATCCTCTGTACTTTCTTCTGTATAGCCATCATCTAAGTCACCATCTGCGACAACTTCTTCTTCAGCTAAATATTTCTTTTCTTTTTCTGGATCATATTCGATTCCATCTTCAATGTTTTCTTTTAGCTCTAATTCTTGATTATCATCAGAATATAGTCTAACATCTAATCCTAAAGATTGAAGTTCTTTTACTAATACTTTAAAGCTTTCTGGAACACCTGGTTCTGGAACATTTTCACCTTTCACAATGGCTTCATAAGTTTTTACTCTTCCGACAACATCATCAGATTTAACTGTTAACATTTCTTGTAATGTATATGATGCACCATAAGCCTCTAATGCCCAAACTTCCATTTCTCCAAAACGTTGTCCACCAAATTGTGCTTTTCCTCCTAGAGGTTGTTGTGTAACTAATGAGTATGGTCCAGTTGAACGTGCATGGATTTTATCATCTACTAAGTGATGTAGTTTTAACATATACATAACACCAACTGTGATTGGACTTGCAAATGGTTCTCCTGTTCTACCATCATATAGTGTTGTTTTACCATCTTTATTCATTCCAGCTTCTGCTAATAATTTTTCAACATCTTCTTGTGTTGCACCATCAAATACTGGTGTAGATACATGCCATCCTAAAGCTTTTGCAGCACCTCCTAAATGAACTTCTAGTACTTGACCTAAGTTCATACGAGATGGAACTCCAAGAGGGTTTAATAGGATGTCAATTGGTGTACCATCTGGCATAAATGGCATATCTTCTTCTGGTAATACTCTTGAGATAACACCTTTGTTACCATGACGACCAGCCATTTTATCTCCGACTGATATTTTTCTCTTTGTTGCAATATAACATCTAATGATTTGGTTAACACCAGGTCCTAATTCATCTGAATTTTCTCTCGTAAAGATTTTAACATCTACGATAGTTCCTGCTTCTCCATGAGGTACTCTTAATGAGGTATCTCTTACTTCTCTTGCTTTTTCACCAAAGATAGCTCTTAATAATCTTTCTTCAGCTGTTAATTCTGTTTCTCCTTTTGGTGTTACTTTTCCAACTAAGATGTCTCCTGGTCTTACTTCTGCACCAATACGAATAATTCCGTTTTCATCTAGGTCTTTTAATGAATCATCACCAATGTTTGGAATATCTCTTGTGATTTCTTCTGCACCTAGTTTTGTATCTCTACATTCACAGTCATATTCTTCTATATGAATAGATGTAAATACGTCTTCTTTTACTAATCTTTCATTTAGTAAAATAGCATCCTCATAGTTATATCCTTCCCATGTTGAGAAAGCTACTAATACGTTTTTACCTAATGCCATTTCTCCATTTTTTGTTGATGGTCCATCTGCTATGGCATCACCTTTTTTAACCTTTTCCCCTCTCTTAACAATTGGTTTTTGGTTAATACATGTACCACCATTGGTTCTTTTGAACTTACGTAATTTATGTACAACTGTTTTTCCATTATTGTATTTTACGGTAATAGCATCTCCTGTTACTTTTTCAATAACGCCATCATCTTCTGCTAATACTAAGATTCCTGAATCTTTTGCAGCTCTGTATTCAATACCTGTTCCAACAATTGGACTTTCTGTAATCATCAATGGTACTGCTTGACGTTGCATGTTTGCACCCATCAAGGCTCTTTTTGCATCATCATGCTCTAAGAATGGAATCATGGCTGCTGCAATAGAAACTAATTGTTTTGGTGAAACATCAACATATTGTACTTTTTCTTTGTCTACTTCTATAACTTCATTTCTAAATCTAACTCTAATTCTTGGATGTACAAAACTTCCATCTTTGTTAATTGGTTCTGATGCTTGTGCAATAATATAATTGTCTTCTACATCTGCACTCATATATTCTACAATGTCTGTTAATTTATGTGTTTCTGGATCTACTTTTCTATATGGTGTTTCGATAAATCCATATTCATTAATTTGTGCAAATGATGATAATGCTGAGATTAATCCAATGTTTGGTCCTTCTGGAGATTCGATTGGACATAATCTACCATAATGTGTATAGTGAATATCACGGACTTCGAATCCCGCTCTATCTCTTGTTAATCCTCCAGGTCCTAATGCTGAAATTCTTCTTTTATTTGTTAATTCTGAAAGTGGGTTTGTTTGGTCCATGAATTGTGATAATTGTGAACTTCCAAAGAATTCTCTAATAGCTGATGTGATTGGTTTTGTGTTGATTAATGTTTGTGGTGTGACAACATCTAAGTCTTGAACAGTCATTCTTTCACGCACAACTCTTTCTAATCTTGTTAAACCAATTCTAAATTGATTTTGTAATAATTCACCAACACAACGAATTCTACGGTTTGCCAAATGGTCAATATCATCTGGTTCACCTAATCCATGTGATAAGTTTAGTAAATAGTTTATAGAAGCAATCATATCTTCTGTTGTAATATGTTTTGGTACTAATTCATTTTGTCTTTCTTCTATGATTTTTACTAATTCTTTTTCGTCTGTGTTATCTGTAATATTTTTTAATACATCATAGTTTACTAATTCTTTAAAATGTAATTTGCTTAAATCTACATTTGGTAGTACTTTGTGGATATTGACTGTGCTATTTCCGATTATTCTAACTGCTCTATCTCCAACAGTAACATCTACCATATTGATTCCTGCATTTTGGATATCTTCTGCAACTTCTTCTGTAATCACTTCTCCTGCTTGTACAAATACTTCTCCTGTTTCATTATCTACAATATCTGTTGCAGCAACTTTTCCTTTAATTCTTCCAGCTAATGCTAATTTTTGATTAAATTTATATCTTCCTACTTTTGCTAAGTCATATCTTCTATTATCATAGAATAATCCATTAAATAGGTTTCTTGCAGCATCTGCTGTTGGAAGCTCTCCTGGTCTTAATTTTTTATAGATTTCAATTAGTGCTTCATCTTGGTCTTTAATAGTATCTTTATTTAATGTTGCTTTGATTAATTCTTCATCACCAAATAGTTCAAGCATTTGTGCATCTGTTGCAACACCAATTGCTCTTAATAAAGTAGTTACTGGTACTTTTCTTGTTCTGTCTACACGTACCCAGAAAATATCATTTCCATCTGTTTCATACTCTAACCATGCTCCACGAAGTGGCATAACAGTTGATGTATATGTTTTCTTTCCTGTTTTTGTATCAAATACTTCATCATAATAACAACTTGGTGAACGAACTAACTGACTGACAACAACTCTTTCTGCTCCATTAATAACAAATGTACCACTATCTGTCATTAATGGAAAATCCCCTAAATAGATTTCTTGTTCTTTGATTTCTCCTGTTTCACGGTTGATTAATCTTACTTTTACATGTAATCTTGAAGAATATGTTGCATCTCTTTCTTTTGCTTCTTCTACTGTGTATTTTGTTTTGTCCTCCATGTAGTAATCAAAAAATTCAAGTACAAGATTTCCAGAATAATCTTCGATTGGAGAAATATCTCTTAATACTTCACCTAATCCTTCTTCTACAAACCAATCATAAGAATCTCTTTGTACTTTGATAAGATTTGGCATTTCGATATAATCGCCAACTTTTGCGAAATTTTTACGAGAAGTCTTCTCGTATTTCACTTCTTTTAATTTCAAGAAAATCACCTCATATAAAATATTAAGCAGAAATAAGTATCAACATTTTGTTGATTTGATTTATTGGTTAAAAGAAGTCCTTCTCAAATGATAAATTTCTTGGCTAAGATTTAAAATTGTCTGCTTTTACAATTTTAAATTTCCTTAGGGAAACTTATATTTAATTCCTCTTCTTTTAATGGTTAACATTTGAATAAAAAATTTTTGAATGTATGATTTGACTTTGAAAACAATCACATTTAACCCATGTATATAATAAAACGGCAATAAAAGAGCTGTCAAAAAATCTTCATTTTTCAACTGGCTCTAGTAAAATATTCAATTTTGTTACAAATTATTTTCTTTTATTTTAATCACCTTTTTTATTTTCTTTTAGGCTAATTAAATTCTTTTTTTCAAATCTGTATTATTATATATCAAAACACTTACGGAAGTCAATACTTTTATAGGATTTTTCTCAAATTATTTTGTGAATTTATAATTTGTTTTATGAGAATTTTTTAATTTATTTTATGACAAATATAGACAATTTTTACATTTTATAGTACAATACAAAAGATTTTAAAATTACGAAGGAGGAATTATGGCAGGATTACCATTAATCGTAAAATATTTATTAACCGCATTTGTTGGAATGATACCAATTGTTGAACTAAGAGGTGCTATACCAGTAGGTGTATTTACATTTCATTTAAACTATATTGAATCTTTTTTATGTAGTTTTATAGGAAATATTATACCTGTTTATTTTATTGTTAAATATATCAGACCTTTATTTGATTTTTTCGGTAGATGGAAAATTTTTAAAATCGTTATTGATTGGGCATCTGAAAGAGCCACAAAAAAAATAGAAGAAAGTGAAAGATTACAAAATTTCGCTGCTTTAGGTTTATTTATCTTTGTTGCTATTCCATTACCAGGAACAGGTGCATGGGTTGGTTCATTAATTGCAAACTTTTTAGATTTACCACCAAAAAAGGCCATTCCACCAATTGTAGCTGGTGTATTTGCAGCAGGTTTAATTGTACTTACTTTAACTGCTATTGCTAATGGCGGTATACAATATTTGTTACAAAGAGGATGAAACGATAGGGACGTGTCAAATCGTTCCAAAATGGTACCAAAAGGGACAGACCTCAAGATATCTACCTAGGGGGACCTCTGGTTATATAAAGTCATTCACGATTTTGTATAAGCTAAATTTTCATAGAATTCTAAAAGAAAAAGATGTATTCATGCACTCAGACCCTCTCTTGACGAGAGTACCGTGCAATTCATACATCTTTTTCTTTAAGAATTTCTATATTCAAATTTAGATACGCAAAATCGATTCATTTTTTTATATAACCAGAGGTCCCCCTAGGTAGATATCTTGAGGTCTGTCCCTTTTGGTACCATTTTGGAACGATTTGACACGTCCCTATCGTTTCTTTTTTGCTTCTCTATAATGGATAAAATCATCTAATAATATTTTAATAACAGCAATGACTGGTACTGCTAAGAACATTCCTAATATTCCAAAATAAGCACCTCCAAACGTTACTGCAAATAATACTAATAATGGACTAATTTTTAATGATTTTCCAACAATTCTTGGATTAATAATATTGGCATCTATTTGTTGTAAAATAATAACAACAATTAGCATCCAAATAGTCTGTGATAATCCTCCTGTTATTAAGGTAATCAATGCCGCAATGACTGTTGCAATAATAGCTCCTACATATGGTATCATATTGAATATACCAATAAAGAATCCTAATAATGGTGCATATCTAACCCCCATAATGGTCATTGCAATAGATACTAATATTCCCACAACAATGGCATCTAAAAATTGACTTGCTATAAATTTAAAGAATATTTCATTTGAGTTGTTAAAATATTTATCTAGATTTTTATAGGTTCTTTCTTTAAATATAGCGCCTGCTAATTTTTTGAAAAATGTTAATATTTTTCTTCTATCAACTAATATATATACAGATACGATTATCGCTATAAAAATGTCAACTATGCTAAAGATGGCTCCAATCGCATTAACAAGATATCCTAATATTGCTTCTACATCCAGATATTGTTTTATATCAATATTTTGCAAATTATGTATTTCGTCTTGCACAATTTGGCTTTTGAATATAGAGTCTTGTGGTAAATGATTATAAGCCTGAATGGCTTCTTCAATATAATGTGGTATACTACTAATAAAGTCTGTTATACTTTCAAAGACAATTGGTAAAATAACGGCACACAATATACTAATCGCTACTATAATGATAATATAAACTGTAATAACACCTAATATTCTAGCTTTTTTAGATATACATTTTATTTTTATCTTTCCATATAATTCTTCGAATTTTCTAGATGGCATATACAATATATATGCCAAAAATATACCTATTAGAAACGGACTAATGACACCAAAAAATGTATGTAAAACTTCCATGACACTTTCATAATTATCTAAAATTTTATATATGCAAATCAATACTAATCCCAAAGCAAACCAATATAGCCATTTTCTCCAATTATGTTTAATTTCATTCATAAGATTCCTCCCTTAATACGAATTTTTAAATCATCTCTTTTATTAAACTCTTTATCTATTTCAAATATAAATAACATACTAAATAGAAAAAATACTATTTAAACAAAATCACTCTATCATTAATCCTACTGGACAATGGTCACTTCCCATAACTTCTGGATAAATCATTGCTTCTTTTATTTTATCTTTGATGTCTTGTGATACGATAAAATAGTCAATTCTCCATCCTACATTTTTTTCTCTTGCTTTCCCCATATATGACCACCAACTATAACTGTCTGTTTTATCTGGGTATAAGAATCTAAAAGAATCCACAAATCCTGTATTTAATAATTCTGTCATTTTCGCTCTTTCCTCATCTGTAAATCCTGCATTTCCTCTATTCGATTTTGGATTTTTTAAGTCAATTTCTTCATGCGCTACATTTAAATCTCCACACATAATCACTGGTTTGGTTTCATTTAATTTTGACAAGTATTTTCTGATTTCATCTTCCCATATTTGTCTATAACCTAATCTTTCTAACCCTCTTTTAGCATTTGGTGTATAGATATTTACCATATAAAAGTTTTCAAATTCTAGGGTTATGACTCTCCCTTCTTTATCATGTTCTTCCATTCCAATCCCATATGTGACATGAATTGGTTCTTTTTTCGTAAATATGGCTGTTCCTGAATATCCTTTTCTTTCTGCACTATTCCAGTATGCTTTATATCCATCGAAATTTAATTCAATTTGTTCTGGTTGGCATTTGGTTTCTTGTATACAAAATATATCTGCGTTTATTTTATTAAAAAAATCACTAAATCCTTTATTTACGCAAGCACGAATACCATTTACATTCCAAGATATTAATTTCATATAGTTTCTCCCTTAAAAAATATACTAGAGTCTTACAAACTCTAGTATATTATACTATATATCATTCTAGTTTACAACACTTACATTTAAGTATCTAACGCCCCATTGTAAAGCTTCTGCATGACTATTAACAAATATATCAATTTTGTTTCCTTTAATTGCTCCACCTCTGTCTTCAACTGTATATACGTGTCCACCAATATTTAATTTTGTTCCAAATGCGAATTTACTAGATGCTGCAACTGTTCTTCCTGCTGTTGCTTTTGTTCCAGATGCTGTTCTTCCATTTGTTTTTCCACAACATTTTGCACAAGGACAATATGCTGTTATTTTATATACAGTTCCTCCTGTTGTTGAAGCGCTTGATGTTCTTGGTAATGTTGAACTTCTTGAAGTTACTTTTTTTTGTACATGAACAATTTTATCAACTGGTTCTTTTATAACCACTTCTGATATCACTGACTTCTCAATTTCTATATCATTTTGATATTTTACTTTATATGTTACTTCTTTTAATCCATCTTTTCCTTCTTGTACAACTTTATTTGTTGTATCTGTAGATGTTCCTGTTGTATTTTTTGTGATTGTTTCATAAGGTATCACGACTTGTTCTACAACTATTTTCTCTGTGATTGGCGCATAATTTTCTAATAATTGATTTAATGAAGTTTCAATACCTTCTTCTGAAATTTTAGCAATTTGTACTTCATTGTAAGATTTGTCTGTTATTTTAATTATATCTCCTGATGCAATTTCACTTTCCAAATCTGGTATTGTTTTTTGATCTTCATTTAGAATGATATTATTTTCACTTAATATATCTGACACTTTACTTTTAGATGTAACTGTTGTCATTTCATATCCATTTTCTAGTACTATTGTTATGTCTTTTAAGTTTGTACTTACAGCCATAACACTGATTCCTGATATTAATATTAAAATGATGCTTACACAGATAATCTTCATTATAGAAATTGAAGCCTTTTCTTCTCTTTTCATAAGATTAAATTACCTCCTTTTGGCAACACATTATTATTATACTATTTTTTTCATCAAAAGTCAAATTTTGGCATAAATATTTATTCAAAGTCTTATTTCCCTAAGCTTTCATCTGTTTACTTCTGTGATAATTTATATGATTTTTTATGCAATTTATCTTCATATTTGTCCAATTTTTGTCCATACTATACTATATGAAAAATTTTTTAAAATATTCTTTTTTTTCATGATTTTTTCACATTTTGTTCATATCCATATTGTATAAAATAGATTAATATGCTATGATAATTTTGTATATAATAAATATAAGGAGGATTTTTATAAATGATTGGTTGGATTATATTAGCAATTGTTGTTATCGTTATTATAGCTGTTATTGCCATGTATAATGGTTTAGTTCAAGCAAGAATAAAAGTTGACAATGCATGGAGTCAAATAGATGTACAATTACAAAGAAGATTTGACTTAATTCCTAATTTTGTTGAAACTGTTAAAGGATATATGACTCATGAATCTGAAACTTTTGAAAAAATTGCAGAATTAAGAACCTCATGGGCTAATACAGAAAGTGTTGCTGAAAAAGCTTCATTAGATAATCAATTATCTGATGCTTTAAAAACTATTATGGCTGTATCAGAAAGTTACCCAGATTTAAAAGCAAATCAAAATTTCTCAGAATTATCAGAAGAACTTAGAAATACCGAAAACAAAATTTCTTTTTCTAGACAATTCTATAATGATACTGTCACAATGTATAATACAAAATTAGAAATTTTCCCATCTAACATTATTGCAGGCATGTTCAATTTTAAAGCTCGTGATTTATTTGAAGCTGAGAGTGAAGAAGCTAGGAAAAATGTTAAAGTAGATTTTGGAAAATAATATTAAAAGGAAATTTGGTCTTTGCCTTATTTCCTTTTTTAAAAAATATTTCAGAATAAAACTTTATATATTTTAAGTTAATTCTCTTTATATAAATTTTAAAGAAAGGTTTAATCATTATGTTTGAAACAAGTAAAAAAAATAAATTTGAATCTGGACTTATTGTTGGTATCTTTATTTTAGTTATTACATTAATTGTTTACTATATTTGCCATGCTTTACGATTAGGCACTATGTCTATATTTATTGCTTTAATTTTTTCCATTGGTTCTGCTTGGGCTTCTTATTATTATAGTGATAAAATCGTATTATCTCTAAATAAAGCCAGACCTGCTACCAAAGAGGAAGACCAAAAATTAGTTAATATTTTAGATGCTTTAATGGTAACTGCCGGTCTTCCTAATAAGCCTAGATTATATGTTGTAGATGATGCCCAACCTAATGCTTTCGCAACTGGTAGAAATCCACAAAATGCTGTTATCTGTGTCACAACAGCCCTTTTAGAAAAATTAGACTATTATGAATTGGAAGGGGTTATTGCCCATGAAATGAGCCATATTAAAAATTATGACATTCGTTTAAGTTGTGTTGTTTCTGTTATGGTCGGATTTATTGTCATGTTATCTGATTTATTTTCTCGTGCTTTATTTTGGGGTGGAATGAAGGATAGCGATAGTGATAGTAAAGCAAATGGTATTTTAATGATAATTGGATTAATTTTTCTAATTTTAGCGCCTATTTTTGGTTCTCTAATGCAACTGGCTTTATCTAGGAAACGTGAATTTTTAGCAGATAGTACTGCTGTTGAATTCACACGTAATCCAGATGGATTAATTTCTGCATTAGAAAAATTGGAAAATGACCCAAATCAGTTAGAAACTGCAAATAATGCCACTGCCAATATGTATATTATAAATCCTTTTAAGAAAAATGCTAAAAATGGCAAAAACAAAACCACAAATATCTGGTCTACACACCCTAGTACTGCTGATAGAATTGAAGCTTTAAGAAATTTAAAATATTAGAGATAAACATACACCATAAATATTTTATTAACAATACATATTTATGGTGTATTTCTATATATTAAAAATTTTTTCTGCATTTGTATAAGTTATTTTTGCAATTTCCTCTATTGTTTTTTCTTTTACGTCTGCTATTTTTTGTGCTATATATTTCACATTTCTCGGGTCATTTCTAGTTCCTCTCACTGGTTCTGGTGCCAAATATGGACTATCTGTTTCAATTAGCATCTTATCTTCTGGTACCATTTCGATAATTTCATTTGCATTTTTAGAATTTTTAAATGTAACTGGACCAGCAAATGATATATAGAATCCAAGTTTTAATGCTTCTTTCACTAATTCTCTATTTAATGGGCAACAATGAAAAACGCCTTTTTTGTTAACTGTATATTTCTTTAAAATTTCAAGTGTATCCATAACCGCTTCTCTTGTATGAATTACAATTGGTAAATCTAATGCATTTGCTATCTCAATTTGCTTTATAAAAACTTGTCTTTGTATTTCTCGTCTTTGTAAATCTTTTTCCCAATAATAATCTAATCCAATTTCTCCAATGGCTACGATTTTTTTATCTTTTATATAATCTTTCACTAAGTTCTTTATTGCCTCTATATCTTTCCACAGTTTTTCTTCATTTTGTGGAATATCATTGGGAGAAATACCACAAGTTGTGTATATATAGTCATATGTTTTTGATAATGCTACCCCTTTTATAGAACTTTCTACACTATATCCTGCTGAAACAAATTTTGTAATTCCTGCTTTTTTTATTTCTGCAATTAGCTTTTCTCTATCTTCATCAAATCTTTCATCATCTAAATGACAATGACTATCAAAAAACTCCATTGGTATCTACCTCCTTTATTCAATTGAGACATTTCTATTTGGACATTTATTAGCCAAAATTAAAAAGTAAAAATAAATGTTATTAAAATTTTATGAAATTACGAATGTAAATGGAAGAATATTATAAATTCTTGAAATACCAAGTAGGAGAATCTCAAACTTGCTTTGAGAGGTGCCTGCTTGGGATTTTTAGAATTTATTTATTCTGCAATGCTAACCGAGTAATGAATAAAATTTTAATAACATTTGTTTTTATAATTAATATAGCATTAAAAAATGTCCAAACAGAAACGTCCCCAATTGTCCCCAATTGTCCCATATTATTTCCAAACCACTATTACATTTGCTGTTGCATATTCTTTACAATGTGAAATACTAATATCCATGCCTTCTATTTCAGGTATCTTTATATTCAATAAGTTAGCATATGGTCTTCCATTTTCATCATTCATGACTTCCATGTCTTTCCAACTAATATCATATTTATTTTTCAATTTTCGTGAAATCGCTTTAAACACTGCTTCTTTTGCTGCAAATCTGGCAGCATAATGTTGATATTTTTGATTATGTTTGCTTTCGCAATATTGAATTTCATTTTCTGTATAAACACGTTCTAAAAATTTTTCTCCTAAATCTTCTATGCTTTCTTTTATTCGTTTAATTTCTATAATATCTGTTCCACAACTGATTTTCATATTCTTCTTCCTTTTCTTTTTTATATAAATCTTTTTTCATTTATTCTTCTATGTTTACGTAAATAGCTAGAACCAAATAATGGTTCTAGCCACTTATATTTAAATGTAATGAATTTAGATATATTCTAATATTTTGATAACAATACAAAATTCAATATGTTAAATACCAATGAAGCAATTAATATAATAGAAATGGCAATGGTTATGTTTTTATTTTTTTCAATATTCAGTTCTTTATATAATACATCATATTCATTTTTTACTTCATGATACAATGGTTCTAATTCCAATATTTCTTTTATTTTATGATCAAACATAGTTCCAATTTCATCTTCTGTTACTTCTTGAATCCATATATTTTTTGTAAATGTTATAAATTCTTTTCTTACTTTTTTTATTTTAGCCAAATGTTTGAATTCTAAACTTAATTTTTTTAAATAGATTTTCTTATATAATTCAAATATATATGTATACAAATATTGTTGTTCAAATTCATTTGGTAAAATAGTATAATTATTGATATCTGCTGATGAAGAAAATAATGTCACACCATATTTTGTGATTCCCATTTTTGTATATTTCCATTTTGATAATGATACAATATCATCATCTTTCAAACTGGCTGAATTATCAGCAGGTAAACATCTAACAAATTTTATAAAGTTATTTTCAAGTTTTTCAAATGGATTATCCACATTCCATGCTGACTGGTCTATACAAACATAAGAATATGTTAAAAATCGTTCTGTATTAATATCTAACTTAATTGCTTCTACATTAGAACCTGTTATTCCTTTTATAAAATCTGTCAATTTATCAATACTTGCAAAACTATCTGTTTGTATATTGATTTTATCATAACTATTTAATGTTTGATTATCTTGTTTAATGTCTCTAAATTTATAATTAAAATTTAAAACATCTGAAAAAGTTGGATTATCTTCGATATTTGTTTTCATACATAAAAAACAGATTCCTGTTTGAAAACAGATAATTTCTATTTTACGGATTTTAAAGAAGATACCTTTTCCATCTCCTGCCTTTCCTTGAATATCATTTTTTATCGTATATTCAAATATACTACAAGGATATTTGGAAAGTACGGCTGCTTGTGTTTCTATTGGCATTTCTTTAAATTTAGAATATTTTGCATTTGTAAAACTAAAGCTTGAAAAAAGAAAATCTCTCATTTTAGGTGTAAAGTGTTTATATAATCTTAAATCTTTTTCTTTTTCAAATCTCTTTAATTTACAATTTGCATCTTTTAATAATCGTAATATGTATTTTTGATATTTCTTTTGTTTTACTACAAAAGGATGTATAAAATATGTATATTGATAATTTATCTTTAGTTCCATGTTTATCACCTTTTTATTAAAATTCATTTTTACATAAGTTCATAATTTTTTAATATCTTTATTCTTGATTGTAATAATTCATATTTAAATCTTTTCCTAAATGCCATTTTCCAATAAAGTCAACCACTAAA
This sequence comes from uncultured Eubacteriales bacterium, assembly GCA_949289635.1. GTDB lineage: Bacteria > Bacillota > Clostridia > TANB77 > CAG-508 > CAG-269. Next base: position 51,114 of record CASEOS010000006.1, read on the forward strand.
TAGTCATCTAAATTGTATGTAGGTTCTTGCACAATTTCTCCCTTATTATTAATGGCTCCCCATTTTCCGTCTTTTTTAACTGCTGCAAATCCATATTCGTTTTGTTCTGTTGCATCATCATATGTATATTCTACCACAACATTTCCATCTTTGTCTACATATCCATATAGATTATCTTTTTTATCTAAATATAAAGTATGATTACTTAAAATTTCTGTTTTATTTTTTTCCTCAAATTTAAAGTTATAATATTTATATTCATCATTTTGTTTTAATTCAAAATAACCTGCTTCTGTATTAATTTCAATCAATATCCCAGTTTGTTGTACATCAAAATGATTATTTAAAATGTTGCTATTAAAGTTTTGATCTTCTGCAATATAGATATCTCCTGTTTCATTATATGTAATAGACTGATAATTAAATGGTACTTTTTCTTGATTGTCTATATCTACAATTCCTTGTGTTTCACCTTTTTTTGCAATAAATACATTCGTTTTTGCCTCTACTAAATTATCATATTGTGCTTCTATCAAAACTTCTCCTGTTAAGTTCATAACACCATATTTTCCATTAGAAACATAAATGACACCTTGATCTTTTGCTTTTAATATAGCTGTTATCTCTTCAAAGCCTTGTGTTAACACTTCTTCTCCGTTACTGTTGATTAATTTTTGGTTTCCATCTTGTGTAACTACATATAAATCATTTCCATATACTTTTTCAATTTCTTGATATTGATTTTGTAAAATTACTTTTTTAGAAGAATCCACAATTCCATATAACCCAGTATCATCTTTTACAATATAACCATCTCTATTTGTCTTTCCTAAATTAGTAATCTCTGTGTAATTGATATCTAAAATCATTCTTCCTTCATTATCTGCTACACCGTATTTTCCATCTTTTTGAACCAATAAAGCATTTTCTACGCCTGGTATTGCTTCTATACTATCATATTCTGCCTTTAATATCATATCCCCTTCAAAATTAATCGTTCCCCATTTTCCATCTTTTTGAACTTTTAATACATTATCTTCATACCATAGATTATTATTTGCATCATGATTGCTAATTGCTTCTACTTTTGTATATTCTGTGAAAATTTCTTGATTTTTACTATTTAATGCTTTGGTTGCATATTCTCCTGTATCATAATTTACATCATATGTACAAAGGAAGATATCTGTTTTATTATCTGGAATGATTATCATTTCCTCATAAGAAGGTTCTATAATTGTGTTACCGTTTTCATCGATAATCCCCCATTTATTATCTTTATATCCTGCAAAATATGTTTTGCTTGCAATTTCTCCTTTATTACTTTCTTTTTGAAAAATGCCTCTTATGATAAATACAGACATGACTATTACAATAATTGCTAAAATGACTGCAAAAACCTTTTTCATATTTAATTTTGGTTCCTCATATCTTTTTCCTCTACTCATACATTCGTTCCTCCTATTTTATTGTAAACTTTTTTCTTTTGCTTAAACATTATTCTTTTATTTCTATTCGTCTTTTTTCATAAATTTACATACGATAACACTCATATCATCATTGGTTTTTCCAAAATTATTATCGATTGCTTCATTTAATACAATATCTGCAATTTTTTTTGTATTTTTTGTTTCAATATCTTCTAACAAATATTTAATCCATAATTCTTTATTTTTATATTCTATATTAGAATCTAAAATACCATCTGTACACATCAGTAGCATTTGTTCATTTTGAATATCTGTATCAAATACCTGGATATTATCTTGGTTAACCATTCCTGCTGGAAGTGTATTAGATTTTATAATTTGCACTTTTTTATTTTTCTTTATATAGGTTGGACATGCACCACTTTTTATACATTCAATTGTTCCTTTGTACAAATCTATAATGGTAATATCTAATGTAGCAAAAATTTCTTCATTTTTACTAATTAAAGTAGATGTAATCAATTCAATAGAACTATCTTTATCAAATCCAGATTTTAATAAATTTTGTAACATAGCTAATGCTTGCATACTACTTTCATTTGCTTTTCTTCCTGTTCCCATTCCATCACTTAATGCAATAACATATTTCCCATCTTTTAATCTGATATTTATAAAATTATCGCCTGAAACTTCACTTTGATTTTTACTAGAATCTGCTGTTGCAAATCCAATGACATATTTGTCATCAGAAATATATATTAAGTCTGTTTCTGTTGAGTTTTCATCATTTAAAATAATCTTTTCTTTTAAGACTTTTGTTAGTATATTTTCTATAATACGGTTATCTGCTATTTCTTCTAATAATATATGAATGATATATCTATCTTTCTTATTGACCACTAATTCTTTTACATGAATTTCTTTTTGTTTCAATAATTCAATCATTTCAATTTCTTGTTTTGTATAGTTATTTTCTTTATCAGCTTCTTTTTGAATATCTTTTGCAATCCCTGATATGACTTTTGAAACACCTCTTAATTGTGTTTCCATATTTCTTTTATTTTCTTCTAGTTTTCTCTTCCAAACAAAATGATTTTTACTTACTTTATATGAAATATTTAAGATTCGCAAGATTTGTAATATATTTTCTTCTAAATATCCACTAACTTCTTTGTCGTCAAACCCTATAATATAACTATTACAATCTGCAAAAATTTTTAATAAGTCTTCTCTTTCAATCTCTTGTTTATCTAATAGTAAATTAAATATTTCATCTATAATTTTTCCATTTACATTTGCAATATCTTCATATAATAAATTGTCTTTATATGCCTCTAAATTATTTAATACCTCATTTATAAATATTTGCTTATTTTCTTCTTTTTCTTCTAGAGAATATTCTTTTTTGGTATCTTCTGCATATACATTTGCCATTTTTTTGATGGTTTCTGATACATTATTTAATTTTTCAACAGTTTCTTTTTCTCTCGTTAAAGTTCTCTCTCTAGAAATTGGTAAAAATTTTGAACTTCCTACAAATTCTTCTATATCAATATGAATATTTTTAGGTATTGCTAATAGCATAATAGATGCCAATAAGATTTCTTTAAAATAGATTAATTCTACTGTATATCCATTTGATGCATATGCTAATATCACATTTCCTATACAAAATCCAATGATAACACCTATTCTTCCAAATCGATTTAAAAAGCCTGCTACCATACCAGAAATTGCATAAGCTGCTATGATAATAGGTTCTCCTCCCGTAATAATTCCAAGTGTTACACCAATTGTTACACCAGAAGTAGCACCTACTAATACTCCATTTTTCCAGCCTAAAACTAAAACAATAAATATGCTAAGTATATTTCTAATTGAAAATCCCAAAATAGATACATCTGAAAAAGCACTTACGGCTATCGCTAATAGGAGACTTGTCCCTATCACTTCTTCAATTGAAAATGCTTTTCTTTCCCCAAAATTTTCAATAACAGAAATGGAATTAGCAAATATTTTATAAAATGCAATTGTAATAATTGTATATGTCATACTTAATAATATGTCATAAAATGTTAATGTAGAAAATATTGCTTTTAGAATTTGGATAATAAAAACAGCAACAAAAATGTTTTTACCAACTTTAATTTTTTCATTTCTTTCTTCTTCGTTATATTTTGGTTTGATAATGAATAAACTGATAAAAAATACAAGGCTAGTTAGGAAATATTCTAACCCTCCTCCTATACCAAATTTTATACTATTTCCTATTAAAGATATGATGACTACACCTAAAAGAGGAATAGAAGATGAAAAACATGCTCCTAATATACTAATACTAAATAATGAAAAATCTCCTCCTATGCCCACTAGTGATAACATAAACGATAAGATATACATAATGATATTATTGGTTTTTATAATTTCAGACCATTTATTGACAGTTTCTCTTTTTCTATCTTGTATTGTATATTCATTTATATTTTGAAACATATTCACATACCACCTTTACCTAATATATATGCTATATTTTACTACTTGTCTTTTGTGGTTTTTGTCTTTTTTAGTAAGTATTCTCTAATATTTTTTTTACAGAATATACTATTTTTTTGTTTTATATGTATTTATACTATTTTTTTTTATTTTTTATGCTTCTTATTTTATTACAGAATGTCAAAAAAAGCAATATCATGATTTTAAATTCATCAGAAAAAATACAAGATACCATCCCCCTCTTCTAATGAATCATTTGACTTAACTATTAGAAAAAACCAATGAATTATACAATTCATTGGTTTTTCATTATAAATCTATTAACCTAGTTTTTTAGTACTTTCTTTTTGATAATAACAATCCCTACACTCATTATAATTAGAATACTGATTCCTATTATTCCATATATCCAATATGTTCTATTTTCACCAGTAGGTGGTGTAATTGTAATTTCTACTTTGTCATCATCTAGCTCATCACCTTTATATGTGTCCGTGTATGGATCATAAGATTCATTTGTCGTTGGATTATAGTTACCAGGAATAGAATCATATGTTTTTCTTCCTTTTAATTTAATAATCTCAATATCATTTTCATATGTTAAATCATCTGATGAAGGTGATAATTGTTTTGATACTACCATACTTGTATCTACTGCTTCTGAACCAGGCACCATATTTTCAAATATTGGATTTGCTAAATGTATGATATTTTGACGACCTTTTACCTCATCATATATTACATCTGCAAGAAGTTTATCTTTCATATCGCTTGTTATATCAATTCTTTCCCAGTTGTTTCCTTCAGTAGACTGTAATACTAAATCTTCTGGTAAATAGTCAAACATATCTATAACTGTTGCAATTTTCCATCCTGCATTTCCATCTGGCACTGTTCCGTAAATATAGTAATCCTCATTATTATAATCTATTTCACAATTACTGTTATCTACTGATATTTCATATGTTATTCTTAATGTTGCACCTTGTATAATTTCATTATCAATTTCAATATAAACATCATCATCTAATGTTTTAACACCTGATAAATTTTGACTTCTTGGATCTCCATTAATCAATTCATTACCATTTGTTAATACAATTTGAATATTGGCTATTTGTTTATCAACAATTAGAGATTGTTTTGGTCTTTCTATAATACCAAAATCAATATTATCAAATACAAATTTAAGTTGTCCATTTATACTATCAGCATATGTACTGAAATTGTCTAAATTAATATCAAAATCTAATTTAATATCAAACATTCTTGTATCTGCACTAACTTCTGTGATTCCTCCATTGGTTAGTACTGTTTCATAAGAAATATCTTCTTCTGTAATTCTATTTTCAACAAATTCTTCATTGTCTTTTGCATCTGACAATCTTTGTACACCTTCAATATTACTTGTCTCTCCTCTATACCAATAATCTGTCATAGCCTCAACAGCTTCCTTATTTCCGCCTCTATAAATTGTTGATTTATACTTATCTACTTCAACATTTTTTACTGTATTACCACTTGGATCTACAATCACACTATTATCTCCATATGTATATCTGATAACATAATTTGATGGTATAACACCTGAAAATTCATAAGTTCCTTGTTCATTTGTTGTTGTTTCAGCCCTTACGGTACTTTCTTCTAATGTATTTGGATTCCATTGATATAATTGGGCTAATTCATAGTCACCTGTATCTGTAACTGTTAACAATTCCACCTTAACCTTATTAACCACATTTTCCGTAGTTTCATAGATACCATTACCTTTTCTCTCTTTGCCATATCCAGTTTGCTCTAGTAACTCTTCTCTTGCACTATCTTCCCATACAGTACCTTGAATTTTTCTTCCTTCTTTTACATTAAGGATTAATGATGGTGCTTTATCTGTATCATCTTCCATCGTATCTGTTATATTTACTTTGTTATCTACAATTTTAGGTTCGATTGTATCTGGTGCAGAGTCTATATCAATTCCTGCATAAGGTACTGAATAATCACTATCACTATATGTAGAATATGATGATACTTCTGTAATAGAATCTAATGTTAGTTCTTCATTTAAGATAGAATTTATGGCATCATTATTTAATTGATATGTAATTGTCAATTCTCTTGTTTGTCCATCTGGTATTTGATAATTTGTTTGTATATTTACTTTTTTCAAGCCATTTTGATTATAATTATCATCTATTTGTGATTCTAACATATTTCCGTTTTCATCTCTAACAACCACATTTTCATATCTTGCATCATAGTAATTGGTTAATGTTTTTAAGTTCGTAAATAAACTTGATGATTCATTTGTCAATTGTAATTTGTAAGTTACAAATACTTTTAATTTTCCTTCATTTCCTTCTTGTTTGTTGTACACAATGTCTGCTGAATATACTTCTCTTGAGTATGAATTGTCTATATATTTGTTAGCAAATCTTACAGCTACATTAAGTGTATTATCTTCATTAACTACATTTTCTCCAATATAGTTTGCTGGATCTTCAAATCTTTGTGCATAATGATATGTATGTGTATAGTCATTAAAAGTGATTTGTACATCTTGCATATCTTGTAATATGAATAAGTCTGGCATTTGTCTTTCTTCTACACCTAAGTTTAATCCACCAATTTCTACTACTGCATCTTTTCTAATAGTATCTGGTGTTAAACTGGTACAAAGTACATTTGTATTTGTTTCATCTTTAGATGTCACAGCCTGAAGTGTATATTGCTCATCCGCTCCAGAAATTGGATATTTTTGTCCATCATATCCATATTTCACATTATCTCCATAAATTACATGACTTTCATGATTTTCTGCATCATAATTATATCGTATATCATATGTTTTATCTCCATTTGTATTAGATGCCGCTCCTTGACTAATTGTTGCATAACAATTGTTAAATTCATCTCTTAATGCTTCATCTGTTGCTGTATTTCTGCTACCACTATATTTTGTAATTGTATTTCCATTTGAAGTTGTTTCTGTGTTTGGATTAAATTCTGGATTTACTGCTATTGATTGATAACTCATACCATTATATTCAAATTCAATATATGCACCTACTAATTTATCTATTTCTAGTTTTATTGCATTTGCATCTTCATCATAATTACCAAATACATATTCCCCATTTACATCTGTAATTGTTTCATCCATTAGATTTCCATCTTTATCTATTAATCTAACTGGTACATTGGCTAATCTTTTATCTTCTGTTCCACTATTCCATATATAATCTTTTGTGCTATTTTTACCATCTGTTTTTTCTTCCCAAGCAAATCCTCTGATTTTAATATATTTTCTTCTGTTTTTATCTGTTATATTGCTTGTACTTTCTGTTCCTTGTTCTGCAGCTGATTCAGTAGTATCTGTAGATTTTTGTCTTACTACTTCAATTGTAGCTGATGTTGATAAATCTACAGTTGTTGTTGTTCCATCACTATTTGTTACTTCCCATGAAATAAAGTTTGGATCTACATCATAACCAAAATTATCTCCTACTGATATCTCCTCTACTACATAACTACCAATTAATATATTATATATTTGTGCTAAACCTTCTTCATCTGTTACAAATATAGTTGCTTCTTCTGGATTATTAGTTGTTGTCATATCATCAAAATGTACTGTTCCCGTTGCAGTTTCTATTGCTGTTAAGTTTCCTGATGTATCTCTTTGCATTCCAACAACATATCCTGAACTTTGTATTTTTCTCAATAGTAGACGCATATCTATTATATTAACTTGTCCATCACCATTAACATCTGCTGCATTTTGTTGTTGTGTTGTAAGATCTGTTTTTCCAGTAACATATCTCAATACTATACTCAAATCTTCTTCTTCTAGATATCCGTTACTATTTACATCACCTTTTCCATCAACAAAATCGGCCAGTGCTTCTTGGTCTTCAGCAGATATATTTTTTCTTAATCTAAAACTTACACCTTGTATTTTAGCATCATTATCTGCATCTTTCTTTTCAATTCTTAAGTTACCTGTTTGTTTCTCATTTGATAAAGTAAATGATGTAATTTTCCCTGAGTATATCGTTGTTTCTCCTTTTTCTACTTTTGAATATCCATAATTATTATTTGATATCTCTGTTATTGTATATTTTCCAACTTGTAAATTATCTATATGGATTTTTCCATTTTCATCTGTTGTAAATGTTTTATCATATCCTACGGTTGCATTTTGTACACGAATCTTAACACCCTCTAGTTTTATATTCGTATTATCTTTATCTTGTTTTACAATGTCTAATGCACCATTGATGTCTTTCCATTCTACTGATTTTGTATCTGTTGTTGTTGTTGTTTCTTCATCTTGTCTATATACAGTAACACCTACTCTTTGATATTCATCTCCTTTATTTGGAATGTATACACCATATGCTTTTACTTTTATAGATGATGTTGCACTAACTTCAGCACTATTACTTAATGTTACTTTAGATATTCCATTAGCACATTTTGAAGCAGGTATTTTAATATAAAATGTAGCATCTCCTTTTACAGTCATACTTTTTCCTGAACTATCACAAGTACTTGTTCCACTAATATTATTTCCTTTACTATCTTTTACTTGTATTGTATAACCATTATCATTATTACATTCAATAACAAATGGTCCTAATAAATAATTATTTGCATCTAATTTCTTCATGGTAATATTAGAATTTTTCTTAGTTAAATCAATAGATCCTGTTTTTACTGGTGTACTTCGATATGTAACTTCTATACTTGATTCTTCTGTATCTAATGTATAATTTCTATTATATGGAGGTGACATATCTGCATTGTGTACTCCATGATTTATACATGCTCCTCTTGGTAGTCCATCATCTATATTATCAAAATATGAACCTTTGCCTTCTCTATAATCATCTCCATCAAAATCCCATTGTGTCGTTTCTGGTAAATAGTCTGTGATTGACCCTACTGATAATGATAATGGTGTTTGTACATATAACACAATCATAAATAATATCATGAACATAGCTATTTTAGAAATTTTTCTAATTTTGATTTTTCCTTTTTTAATGCCAACTATTACACCAATTGCGATGAATACTGCCAAAATTGTTCCTATTGAAATATATACGCCTATACCTGTACCAATAGATATGATAATTTCTGCTTTAGAAAAATCATCTTCTGTTTCAACATGATTTCCTGGTATTGAATCAATATCTTTACCACCACTTGTTGTACCTGCTTCTTGTATTTCTGCTTTATTGATAAAAATTCCTGTATTATCAGAAGTCATTGTTTTTGTCGCTGTCAATGTTAAAGTAACACTTTGTCCTGGCTCAATTTTTTGATTTCTGATATTTGTATTTACATATGTATTATCTGTCTGTTTTGACCAATTTTGTGTCATATTCCCTGCAAGTACAAAACCATCTGGCAAATAGTCAGCTACACTATTTGCATATGCAGTGATTTCTCCTTCATTGGTTACAATAATTTTATATTCAACAGTTACTTTTGCACCTTCAATTTCTTTTGCTCGAATATCTATTTTGGCTAATTCTGCATTTTCATATCCGTAGACAGATGTTCTTTGACTTGTTTCTACTGTAACCTGAGAAATAAATTTATCTAATCGTAAATCATAGAATTTATTTTCTATTAATCCCATGTCTATATTACTCATGTTATTTTGTAGTGTTAAAATATCTGTTGCTCCTACTGCTACTCTTTCTCCACCAATTGTCATTTCTTGTTTAGAAACATCACAGTTCACTGTATCTGCTATTCCATTTTTTCTATATTCTGTTAATTCATAATGATTACTATCATATCTGAATATAACAATATATTGTCCTGATTCTAAACCTGTAAAACTATATGCTCCACTACCATTTGTTTCTTTTTGTGCTTTTACTGTATTAGCATTTTGTGTGTCTAATAACATAACTGTTATACCATTTAATAATTGCTCTGTTGACTGTCTTTCCCCATCTTTATTTTCATCAATCCATGCTACTCCTGAAATACTATAAGCACCTTCTCCTGGATTTGGGTTATCTGGATTGTCTGGATTTGGATTATCTGGGTCAGGGTTATCTGGATCTGGATTATCTGGATTGTCTGGATCTTCTGGCTCTATATTATTTACTGGAAGAATTGTATGTGAAATAGTATTAGAAGTCTTGTCTAATGTAACAATCGCAGTTGGTGCCAAATCTTCCTCTCCTTCTACTTCTTCTAATGTTTCCGTTTGTGAGACAATTCTTGCACTATTTTCAATTTTCGTTTCTTCATATACATATCCTGCAGTTGCTATAATTTTAATATTAACTGTTTGTCCTGCTGGAATTAATAATGTTAAATCAATGTTTGGTAATCTGTTTCCATCTTGATCTGTTGAAATCGCACTAATGTCTAAAGTATTTTCTATTTTTTCATATTCTATATGTGTTGTTGTTACACCTTCTTTATCTGTTACTAATTCTGTATGTGGCTCATAATTTTCATATGTAACACTAACAGGGTTAACCTCTTCTGGTAAATAATCTGTTAAATTGACAGATACACTTTTAGAATCTTCATTCTCATAATTGCTTCCACCTATATTTTTTACAGTAATATCATATTCAATTTCATCTTCATATGATACTTCTTGTCCTTCTGTTGGTGAAGTCATAGATATACTTGCATTAGCAAATTCATAAAGAATTCTTGTTTCATTGGCATAATATGTATAATCATCTACTAAAACAGAAGATGTTGCAACTAATGTAGTTCCTAATCCATCTATATTTTTATTGATTTTTGACTCATCTATATTTCCTTCAAAAGCATAACTCATTTCATTTCTAATAGTTAATTTTGCTGTCACTACATTATCTTCTGATAATGTAATATTTTCACTTGGTATCACCTCTTGTAAAAGTCCATCATATGATAAATATGTTGGTATAAATGCTTCTGGTAATTTTATTTGTACAGTTACTTCTTTTCCTTCTGCTCCTTTTAAATAAACATTATAATTCCATTTATTAATTCCATTATCACGTCTAGCATCTACAAATATAGCGGCTTCTGAAGAATTTACTACATTTGTTAGTTCCCAATTACTAGTTTCAGTATCTCCTACATAAGATTTTATATTTGTTTTTATTTCTTTTTGCATTTCTCCTTCTGCTAAATCATCTACTTGTACTTCATAAAAAACTTCTACTGTCTTTCCTGATTCTATGGTTCCTATATCTATCGTTTTTTCTGTTACGTTATTATCAAAATTATACTTATATTCCCCATTATATGAATAATAGTCTGCTTCTAATTCTCCATATGTTACACCATCTGGTATAGAACCTACTATTTTTACATTATTTAATGTTGTATCTGTCACATTTGTAACTTTAATACTATATTTAATATATTCTCCTTCATAAACAATATCATTATTATCTAATGTATTATCTCCTCTTTTCGCTGTTACTTGTACATTTAGACTATTTGTATTTTGTTGTGCTATCAATGTATTAACAACATCTTGTACTACTGTCGCAGTTTCTTCTTGATGATAACTTTGCATTTTAATATCTTTTTGAATGCTTTTCTCTTCTACTTGTCCATCTAATGTATAAGCATTTGTATAGCTAAAGTTAATTTTATCAAATCCATTTTCAATATCTTTTTTCAATATAATAGTTGCTGGTATCTTTATATCTGTAATTAATTCTAAATCTTTTTCTGTATATTGTGTTTGTTCTCCAACTAAATTAGCGATTATGCTAATTTTTCCCTCTTCATTTGTTTCTATATATGGTTCTTGTAATTCTAAACCATTTCCATATACAATAGAACTATTGCCTAAAATAACTTTTTCTACTTGGCTTGGTAACTCTATTTTTAATTGAGGATTTTTAAATAAATTAAATTGTGCAGATGTTGCATTTAACTGGATATCAAATGTCACTTCATTTTGTTCTTTGTTGGTCCAATCACTAGAACTTATATTAATATCTACATTATTTTCTGCTTCTTGAATAGCAATAAGTTCCTCTTTTGTATTTGTATAAACTTCTTTTTCTATCAATTGATTTTCTTCATCATTTTCTTCTGCCGGAATAAGTTCCTCATTTATACCTATTATCTTTGTTGTTGTTTTTATATTGACATTTTCTATATCTGTCATTGTATTTCTAATTTCTTTGATATTTCCAATATATAAAGTTCCCTCACTAACAATCGGACTTGTTTTGATACATAAACTTCTTACATCATTTTCATATGTAACTGTAACACTTCCATTTTCTTCTACTGGTGTATCTTTATTAATTGTTACTAGTACATTGTCATTTTCATCTAGAATGTCAATTTGAAAATCTTCTCCTAAAAGATCTACTATATTTTGTTTTTCAAATTTTGTTGTTTTATATGTTAATTGATTATGATTTCCTAACTCCTCTATGATTTCTTCATCATTTGTTCTAACATATGTATTTTCTTCTGTTATTTCTACTTTTTGATGAGCTTCTTTTTTACTTATATCAACTTTTATAATGTCTGCATATTGGGTATTATATTCTGTCTGATTAATTACATTGGATTTCATAAATCCATTATATATGTCTTCTGTATTATGCTCAATAGATGTTATGTCTCCTATATTTTCTGTTACAGTATTTTTTAATTCTCCTTCTGCATGTATTTCTTTATTCTCATCTGTAAATAAGGTTATTTTTGAAGATATATTTAAAGAAACTTCTCTTTCCACCGGATTGTCTGCATATGTATGATAATAGCAAATTAATACATAATCATCTCTACTATTACTATCTGGTATTTTGTCTGAAATCATATTACCATTTTCATCTTGATTATGGATATAAATTGTTACAACACCTGTGTCAGGATTATATGAAGCATCTGTATAATTGTCATCTATATTCCCATTCGTTGTTTCAGTCTGATTCATAATCAATTTTACATCATATGGATATTGATTATCAATTTTTCCCACTTGAATATTTGTTTCATTTTCTTTAACTGGAAAAACTTCAGATTCCTCTTTATAATCGATTCCTGTTCTTAAATGATATTGTATTAATGTTCCTTTATCTTCTTCAGATATGTTATAATTTATGTATTTTTCCAATACACCTTCCAAAATAGGTTCTGCGTTAATTGATGATTCTTCTGCATGAACAATCTGTCCTGTAAATATTAGTATGCTTAATACAACTAAAAACAGAATTAGTGATATCATCATTAGTTCCCTTAGAAATTTCTTTCTCATAGCTTTCCCTCCAAAAAAGTATTATCCTATATTATATACATTACACTTTCTTATTTGAATTTTCAATGTGAATGTTTTCCACAATATCTGCTATTTACTTTTTTCTTTTAGGGAAACTTTTTTTAGATAAATCCTACTCTATATATATTTTTTTTTTTACATTTTGATTACATTTTGTAATATTTTTATTCACTTTTCGACAAATTGTTATTTGCGTAGCTTTTGAGCAAAAATATGAGATTGGAAGTTTTTCCAATCCCATATTTTGATTTTCTGTCTATTATCTATTTAAGACTTTTTTCTTAATAAAGATAATGCCAACTCCTATAATAACAAATGCGGTTACAATTACAACTGTTGGTATGATATAATTTAAGTTTTCACCAGTATTTGGTGTTATAATAACAACTTCTGCCATATCATCATCACGTTCTACTGCTGGTCCTGTTCCTGGTACATAGTTACCTGGTGTTGATGTTAAGTCTGATCCACCTGGTTTATCTACTTTGTTGATTTCTGTTTCATTATCTAATTCAATATCTTCTGATGATGTTAATAGTTTAGATACATTTAGCATAACTGTTGCACTTTCTGTAGGTTTTAATACATAAGTTGCTAGTGATTCTGTATATAGCATTTTTGTAGTATCAATTGATGTTGAATTGATTACCTCTTCTGCTAATATAATTCTACTATCATCTTTTTGTATTGCTTCCCAATCTGGGTTATTTTCTGCATTAAAATCCCAATCGCTATCTAAATAATCTATAATTTTTGATGGTGTGATTGTAACAACATCACCTTCTATCATACCATATTTATAATAGTTTTCTGACATATACTCTAATTCACTATCATTTGTTGCTTTGATTTCGTATCCAACTTCTAGTCTTGAACCTTGGATTAACTCACTATCTAACTCAAGTCTTACCATTCCATTTCTTGGTGTTGAATTTGGTGATGGTGGTAGATAGATAACATTTCCTGTTTGTCCTTCTAATTTTCCATCTTCTGTTATTTGTAAATCTACCAATGGTTGACCATTTGCTAAAGTAAGTTTCATCGTACTTACTCGTTTATTTAGTGATATGTCTTGTCTTGCTCTTTCCACAATACCAAAGTCTACATTTTCAATTCTATATACATATCTATCTCCAGAAGATGCTGTATATGTAGTATCATATTCGACTCCTATTCCCATAGTTGGTGTTGTAGAATCCATCTTATTAATTGTTGTTTCGGTTGCATTTGTAATTTCTTTTAATTCTGCATCAATTGCCAATCTTGTATTATAATCATCTACTGCATCTGTCCATCTTGTTTCTACATCTGTTTTATACCATTCCTTATTTGCCATATTGGCATCATATCTTTGTTTATCATATACCGTTCCTTTATAGTTTTGTACTGTATATGTTTCATCTCCCCAAGTATATGTTAGTGTATAATCTCCTGGTATGAAATCTGAGATATAGAAATCACCATTATCATCTGTTGTTGCTGTATATACTAATCCTGTTCCTGTATTTTCTGTTAATGTTATTCCTACACCTGGTATTCCTTTTTCTCCTTCTTCATATTGTCCACTACCTTGTCTAATTTGTCCTGTTAATAATTCTCCTGATGTAGAATCTAAGAATACTTTACCTGTCATTTCTCTTGCATCTGCTACTTCTAATTTTAAAGAAGGGCTTGAATCTGTATCATCCTCATATGTTGAAATATCTCCTGGAATTGCATTTCCTGGGTTAGAATCAACATCTACGCCAGCATATACACTTCCATTTCCATCAAATGTTGAATATGAATTAATTTCTGCAACATTATCTAATGTTTCTCCATCATTTAAAATTTCTAATACAGCTTCTCTACTTAATTCAAATTGTACATAGAATTCATTTGTTTTTCCAGATTCTATTCTTGAATTTGTGTAGATAATTGCTTTTGAATATTCATCATTATATGTTTCTTGTTTATAGTCAATATTTCCTGTAATGATACCTTGTTCATCAACTCCTGTACCAGCTGCAACGATTGTATATCTACTATCATAATAATCTACTAAATTATTTACTTGTGTGATTAAACTACTTGATTCATTCATGACACCAATTCGATAGGTTACATATACTTTTAATTCTCTACTACTATCTTTTTCATTTACATATTCATAATCTGCTTTATAAATTGCTCTTGTATATGAATCATCTACATATTCACTAGCAAATTTAACACCAACATTAAATGCTGTATCACTATAATCTCCATCTGCTTCTTGTGCTTCTAAGTTTGCAAATCTTTGTGCATATTCATAAATATGTTGATATCCATTAATAGAAAGTCTTACATTTTGCATATCTTTAATTAATGCTAAGTCTGGTTGTTCTCTTTCATATAAACCTAAGTTAATATATGGAATTTCCTCCATTCCGTATTCAAATTGGTCTCTTATCATATAGTCTGTTTCATCTGTATTGGCTGTTATTGGATATTGTCCAACTGGTAAACCTTCATTAATTAAAGTAGATTTATGTTGTTCTGCATCTTTGTTATAAGTTAATTCATGTGCTACCTTTCCATTTTCATCTAGTGCAACACCTGTTGTTTCAGAAGCACCTTCAATTGTACTAAATGTTTTATTGAATGTATCTCTTTCTTGTGGATTTTCTGCTGACTTTGAACCATTATCTTTATCAATATGTGGTGTTACATTTGAATAGGTTAGTCCATCATATTCGAACTCTATATAATAGTTTTCCAAGTCTTCAATTCTAACATCTACAAATTGATAATATCTGATAATACTATCACCTAAATCAATTTGTTTTGTTAATACATAGAACTCTTCTCCATTATCATTTTTTACAATTTCACCTGTTCTTCTATCAATTAGTCTTACAATAACACCTTCTAGTAATTCATCTCTGTCATCATTTAAGTCCTCTCTGTATAAACTGTTTCTTACTGATTGTTTTCCTGATTGTTTATCTATCCATACATATCCAGAAAGTTTTACATAAATTTGTTTGTTACCTATTTCCCAATCTTCGGTTTTATCTACAACAACTGTACCTTCTATACCCTCTGATATAAATTCATAACCATAATTTGGGTTTTGTGTTTCATATGCCACATATGTGCCAACAATCAAGTTTTCTATTAAAATTTCTCCATTTGCATCTGTTATAAACTCTGTTGCTTTATCTTCATTTACATAGGTTATTGTTCCATCTGCTGCTTCATGTACATATAATCCTGATTGTTTATTTTGAATTTTAAATCCAACACCAGGTAATTTTACTTCTTTATTGTCTTGGTTTACTTTAATAACTTTTATATTTCCTAATAAATCAATATTGTATTCAAATTCATCTTCATAATCATATGGTGTTTTATAATCTTCTCTTGAAATCATATTTTGGAAATTATATCCACTTTGTGATTCTAAAAACCAAATTTTTACACCTTCTACTTCTACATTTCCACTTGCAGAAATTGTTGTGATTCTGCTAATACCACTACTAATTGGTATTGAAATATAGAAATCTTTTCCTGATTCTATATCTCCAACGCCAATGGTATTTGCTGTTGTACCTGCATATTTACTAAATTTAACACCACTAACGGCATTTCCATCTTGGTCTTTTACTACTACATTATCTAATTTTCCAGAAAAACTCCAGTTAAAAGGCCCTACTTTTATATAATCTCCATCAGATTTCACTTTGATTGCAGATTTATTTGTATTATCTGTTAATTCTATATCAGCTAGTTCATTTGCATAATCTGAAGATTCACTATCTAAATAAGAACTATTTCCTTTTACTGTATTAACAAATCCTAAATATAATCCTGCATGATGTTGTCCTACGTTTTTCATCCAAGTATACATATAATTCCATAAAGCGTTTTGTACAGCTCCACTTTGCTTACTTCCACCATTATCTGCTGATAATATGTGAGCAAGTTTTGCATTATGCCAACTTTCTATGCTTTTCCCTGTATGGTCTGTTGAAGTATTTCCTTTAATATCAACTTCTGAAATAACTTTGTAAGTTAATGTTCCTCTTAATGATTGGTGATGCTCAACACAGAACAAATCCGGATCATTCAAATACTTATTATATGTAATGCTAACACTTTGTCCTACACTATATGCTGCATTTGCTATATTTGCAAATGCTAATATAGCAAATGTCATTACTATTATTCCTATTAGTAATTTTTTTACTTTACTCATTTTTTTACCTCCTTTCTTTCCTAGTTTTCTTCTTTCGCATTTTTTCTTTTTACAATAATTCCTGTAACAATTCCGGCTAGTACTATAATAGTAATAATTACTCCAATTGTCATGTAGATAACGCCACCTGTTCTGATACTTACGATAACATCAGCATAACCCATGTCATTTTCACCACTTACTTTATTTGCTGGTGTTGAGTTACTATCTTCTAGACCTAAATTATTGTATGCTTCATAAATTTCTGCATTATTTCTTGTAACTAAGTTATCTTCTCCCATTGTCTTCGTTAAAGTTAATGTTACTGTTCTTGATTCTCCTGGATTTATGATGTCATTTCCTAATGCTGTTGTATATAATGCATTTCCTCTTTCATACCAATCTTTATTTAGTTCTGAACTAAATTCTAATTCATTTGGTACATAATCTACAATGTTTCTAGCATATCCTGCTACTTCCCCAACATTTGTTACAACAATATTGTATTCTATAATAATATTTGATCCCTTCATTTGTTTTGCATCTAATTCTACTTTTGCTGTTGTTGCATTATTATATTCCCTAGTACTAGTTCCTGCTGAATTTTGAATTAATATTCTGCTTACATATTTGTCTAGTTTTAAATCAAAATCTTGTAATTCTATTAAACCAATATTAATATCTGCTACATTTTCTGCATCTATACGAAGAATATCTGTTGATGCAACTTCTCGTCTTTCTCCTCCGATTGATAATTCATTTAATCTAACATCAGAATTTTCTGTTTCATTAATTCCTTCTGCTTTATATGTAGTTAATGCATATTGATTTGTATCATATTCAAATATAGCAATATATTGACCTTTTGCAATATGATCAAGTACATACATTCCATTTTCGTTTGTTGTTGCTTCTATGATATCTCCTTTAGCATCTTTTACTAATTGATTTGTATTTACATTTAATAATCTTACTGTTATGTTTTCTAATGTTTTTTCTTTATTATCTTTTTTACCATTTGCATTTTCATCAAACCATGCTAAACCACTTATCATTTGTTCTCCATTGGCAATATTTCCATTTTGTTCATCATCCGTAGGATTTTTATCATCTTCATTATCATTTGAACCATTGGTATCATCAATGATATCTGCTTCTATTATGTGATTTAGATTTGATGTCGTTGCTATTTCTTCTCCATAAATACTTGCAACTGCTTTATTGGTAATTGTTTCTGCTTCTACTCTTGCTTCTGAGTAATTAACAACTGTTTCAATAACAATTGTTGCTTCCCCATTGGCTGGTATTTCGCTTTGTATTTCAATATTGTTTGTTGTAAATTCTACTTCTTCTCCATCTTTTGTTACACGATTAACATTCAATTGAGAAGGAATTTCATCTCTTATCACTAATCCTGATGTTTGAGATGTACTATTATTTCTTACATGGATTGTATATGTAATACTATCCCCTGATTTTACATATTGACTTTCTGTATTAGCTTCCATTGTCATATCTAAATCAAAACTATTTATTTTATCTTCCCATAAGTTTGATTTATAGTCTTTTTGTCCATCTGATGCTGTAACTGAGAAATGAATGGTGTCTACTGTATTATCTGGCATTTCATTAATAACCATATTATAACTTAAGACTTTTACTTCTCCTGGCTCCAATGTTCCTATATTGATTTCATCACTATATTCTATGATTTCTGATTGTGTATTTTCATTAATTGTCGCATCTGTTTCTGTTTTGATTTCAGGAGTCTCTTGTGATGATATGATATAGATATCATCATTAGAGATTTGATCTTCACTCATTCCTGTAATAAGTGTTAATCTTGATACTTCTAAATTCTCTGATTTATTTGTTTTTACCTTAACATTGTCTAATGTTTCAGATGATGTATTTTTTATAATAGCGAAATATTCTACAGTTCCTGCTTCATATAAATCTACTTTTCTATCAGTTACTCTTTTTACCATTGTTCTTAAGTTTCCACTTTCTGATAAAACTTTCACTTCATTTGTTTCTTGCATAACATCTAAATAGTTGATTTCCATTGTATTAGCAATTGATGTACCATTTGCTAAGCTTGAACTTAACATGACTTCATATTCTATATATGTAATATCTCCTACTTTTAAAGATTCAATTGTTGTTTCAAATGTATCTGTTTCAATTCCTTTATAATATGAAGCTCCTGTATATTCATAATTATCTACTGGTTCAACTAAAATTGTTCCATCTGGTATCATTCCTTTTACCGTAATATTGCTTACATCTTCTGAACCAACATTTGATACTTGTACTCTATATTTGATAACTTCTCCATTTTTTACTGTGCTTGTATTGGTTAATTCTTCTCCTGATACTGTTGCTGTTAAGTTTGTTTCTATTTTTGGTCCAACACCTGTTTCCATTGAAATTTCTGTTGCTGTCACTGTGTTTTCATTTCTTGCTTGTCCTTTTGTATAATTTACTGTATATCCTTCTGTTGCTATTTGGTTATACTCTAAGTTTTCTGGTATTTCTATCATGTATGAACCTTCTACTGTTGTTCTTGAATCAATATCATCCATAACAATCAAATATTTCTTTACATTTGTTGGATTTGTTATGGTTTCTGTCCATCCATTTTCTGCATTTTCTAAATCATCTGTTGCATTTTCATTTTCTGTATAATATACAGTTCCATTTTCTACATTTACTCCATCAACAACAGCTATATCTATGTTGTTCTTTTCTGTTTTTGTAGGAAATGTTCCTAACATAGATACATCATTAACATTTTCTTCATTATTATTAATAATTTCGAAACTAACTTCCATTTGTGTAGCATCTGTTCCTCTTGGCAAGCTAACACTTGTTGTTTTTTCTTCTCCAATTGTTTCTACACCTAATGCATCTATACGGTTAATCACTGTTACATCTTTTGGCGCTACCACTTCTATTGGTTCAGAAATTATACCCATATCTTCACCATTTGCATATGCATTTGCCTTTTCGTTCGTATATGTTACATTGATAGATTCTGGTTTTGCAATAGATGTTTTGTTAACATGAATTGTTGCATTGATAATTATGTTTGCACCTTCTACAGATTGTGCTTTATAAGTAGTTTGTTCTCCTTGCATTTGGATTGTAATATATCTTCCATCAACTGTATAATCTGCAATGGTTAATTCTTCTTCATATAATATGTCAATACTATTAACTTGCATATTTTCTACTTGTTCTGGTAATTCTATTGTAAAAGTTGGATTTTTATATAAATCTTTTGATTCTTCATCTGTTTTTAGAATCAATTTCATTTCCATGTCATTCTCTACAATAGTTGATAATGTATTTCTGCTAATTTCTAATTTTGCTTCTGTTGTGGTTTCATTAAGTGTTATAGCCATTTCTGTTTCAGCTTCTATACCTGTTGTATATGTTTCTCCTTTTATCTCTAATTCTTCTTTATCATAATGATTATATCCATATACGACTTTAGTTGCTATGCTATTTGCTGTTTTTACGGTATTGGTCTCTGATGCTCCTATTGTTTTTGTATGGGTAAAGATTAAACTTCCTTCTGCTATTGGGCTAGATGTTTTAATTTCTATTCCTTTAGGTTCTTTTTCTGTATAATCAATCACTATATTTCCATCAGCATCTACTTCTGTATCGCTTGCTATTGTTGCTAATAATTCGTGATTTTCATTATAAATTTCAATTCTTCCATCTTTACCAAATACTGTATCAAAATCTTTCTTAGAAAGTACTGTTCTGTTATAATAGATAGGACTATTTGCTTCTCCATCATCTAATATATATCTACTTGCTTGTTCCTCTATTGATATATATTCTTCTACATTTGCTAAGTTTACATCTAATACAGTTTGACTTGTGTATTGTTTTTCTATTCCAGAATATAGTTTTCCTTTATACATACTTTCTTCTGAATTTTTAGTTGTTACTTTTATTGTAGAATCTATTTCTTCATTAGATAATGTGACTGTTCCCGCATTTGATGTTAATACTTTATCATTTTGTAAAGTAATACGTTCTTCTGAAGTAATGCTGATATCTTTTAAATCTACATCTGCATCATAGATATATGTTAATATAGCATTTTCTTCTCCTTGTTTTTTCCACAAAATATCATTATTTTGTGTTTCTTCATTTTTTAATGTAATTTCTACATATCCATTCTCATATTTATAATCAAATGCTGACATTGTGTTTAGATGAATGTCTTTTATAACTTCTGGTGATATACCATTCATTTCTGGTACATTTACTTTTGCATAAATTTCTTTCATTGGATAATTATTTTCATTTAATCCCATATGTAGAGATAATTGTATAACCCTTTTCTCTTCACCAGATATTTTTATTAACTTATTGGTAATAACTTCTATTTCATTTTTCACATTGTCATTTGAATTTGCTTCTACCAATTGCATGCTAACTGTTCTTGTAGCATTAATATCTATATCTTTTTCTCTATTGTCTCTATAAATACCTGTTAATATGAATTCACTTTCACAATTTAACATATTGATATTCATAACTTCATCATCAATTGGTTTTACTTTTACTTCTATTTCTGCATTTGTACCTACATCCAATTGATTCAAATAAATTGTATTTCCTGAAATCTTACTTATAAATTCACTTTCAGAACTTACAATATTAAAATTTGCATTTTGTAGTTCTACTTGTCCTACAAAAAATCCTTCTGTTTTAACATTAACAGCCAAATACAAAGAAGCTTCTTGCATATCTGCTGTTCTTTCTAAAGTTGTTATTTTTTGCCCGTTACTATCTTTGAAATAGGCATCAAATTCGATATTTTCATGGTTCGTGCTAATTGTATCTGCTGCATAACTAATTAGACTTGACCCCAAAAATACGAAATTGGTCATTGTTAATGTCATGATTAGTAAAATGATGATACTCATTTTCAAAACTTTATTTTTCATATTGGTACCTCCCTGAAATTAATTTTTGTTTTTACTCACACTTTCAGCATTTTAATTTTTATAATTATACCTATTATTTATTATACCTTGTTTTTGTTGATTTTTCAACTTTTTTAGCATATTTTTTTGCTTTTTTTAACATTTTATGTAATTTTGGTATGCAAGCTTTTAATTATGTATACTTATAACCGAAATATTACAAATTTGTTACATTTTTCTTTATTTGTCATATTATATTACATAGAATTTTACATTTTGAATATATATTGTATGAGGTGATTATTTTGGATAATTTTAATATGGATAAACAAACAATGGATAAATTAAATTCTATGCTAAATAATGGGAATATAAAGGATTTGCTATCTCAAATCCCCCCTGATACTCTAAAAAATTTTTCTTCTATAATGAATGGAAACACAGTTTCTAATGAAACAAATCATACTACTGATAAAACACATCAAAGTTCTGAATCCCTTCATTCCGATAATCATTCAACTGATCGTGTAGATGTCTCTCATTTTGATTTTAGTAAAACAGATGTCAATACAATGATGAAAATAAAATCTGTAATGGAAAAAATGAACCATTCTTCTGATCCTAGATCAAATTTATTGCATTCTTTAAAACCTTACTTAAGAGATGAAAAAAAGGGTAAATTAGACCAATATGCTAATTTACTAAACATAGCAACTTTAATGGAATTATTTAACCAAAATAATAACAAGGAGAATTCTAGTGATTAACCATTTTCCTTTTTTTAGACCTCCTTTTTACTCTTATTCTCGTAATTATCCAAAAATGCACTATCCTGGCACAAAGCCTACCCTAACAAATATACAGTCATTATCAAATCATAATACAGATATGTTTACGGAAATAAGGGAAAATGGAGAACCAAACTATAAAAAGTCAAAAAATATGCATGAAAAAAAATCATCTAAGTATTATCATCTTGGTCCTTTTCTCATTAATACTAATGGATTTTCTAATAAGGAAGAACCCTTATTAGAAATTTCTGGACAAAAATTATACTTAGATGATTTAATTATCTTATCTTTATTATTTTTTCTTTATAAAGAAAATGTAAAAGATGATGTGTTATTCATGCTTCTAATTCTATTATTGGTTAGTTAAAGATAGTATGTTTCTTTTGTATAGAATTTTCTATTCTATAACAATTTCATCATCTATGATACTAACATATGCTTGTTTATGTAATGGCTCCTCATCTCTATCAATCTCTTTGATGACATTAGCGATTCGAATTTGTACTGTATCTAGGATACCTGCAGAAATAATAGCTTGCTTATTTCCCTTTGCTCCCGCATGTGCTAAACCTCTTAATGCTCCTAGCACAACAATATTGTCAGAAGCCATCACTTCTGCACCAGAATTGACATCTCCTAAAATAACCAAGCTTCCTTCTGCTTCCATTTTTTGGCCTGAACGTAAAGAACCTCTATGGAATTTAGTTTCAGAAATAGCAATTTCTTTATTAAATGTTCTAGTAATACTAGAAAGTCCTAAAGATTTTGGCATATCGAAATCTATTTCAACATCAATATTATGTTTAATTAAGTCTTGTATTTCATCTATTTCTTTATTTTTTAAGATTTTTCCTGTAACAGTAATTGGTGTTTTCTCGTTTTTATACATTTTTTTTAACTCAGGAAGTTTCTTTTTTAAACTTTCTATAATTTCTTTTTGTTCTGCCTCATCACTAATTTTAATTAAAATCTCATTTTTTCTTAAGTTAATACTTACACAATTTCTCATTTTTACATCCTTCCTTTAATTACTTTTTCAACTTATCTTAGAGATTGATTGTAGCTCACCGCACGCATATCCTCTTGCACTTCTTGTGTATTCATTCCAAAATATTCTTGCATAATTTGAACTACCGCCTCTGCTGTATAATTACCATGTCCACCATTTTCTACCATAACCACTACTGCAATTTCCGGATCATCATATGGTGCAAAGCCTGCAAACCATGCATTAACAATTGGCTGTCCATTAGCATCAAAAGATTCCGCAGATCCTGTTTTTCCACCTACTGCAACACCAAAATCTTGGAATCTAGAATATGCTGTTCCTGTTTCATCTGTTGTAACAGAACGCATTCCTTGTAATACAGCATTCATCGTTTCTTGACTAATGGTTATTTCTTCACTTTCTTCCTTATTTAATCCTAATTTTTGATTTGTAAAATTGTTGATTTCTTCTCTTGAAGCCTCTGTTCCATCTGGTTTAATAATACTCTTTATGATAGTAACATCTATATCATTTCCACCATTTGCTAACATACTAATATATTTTGCCATTTGTAATGGGCTAAAGTTATTTAATCCTTGTCCAATAGAAGCATTAATTGTCTGTCCTTTTGTCCATGTGACATTTACTGTTTCTGCATATTCTGGTGTTGCCATGGCTCCAGTTGCTTCACTTGGTAATTCTACTCCTGTTTTTTGTCCTAGACCAAAATATCTAGCATATTTGGCAAGTGTTTCAATTCCCATTCTATCTCCTGTTTCATAAAAGAAATAGTTACATGATCTTTCAATTGCCTGGGATACATTTAAATATCCATGTCCTACATGATAATCTGTATAATACCAACATGGCCATTCTTCTCCATATTTTCGATACATTCCTACATCATTAATTTTTTCTGTTCTTGTAATAGCACCTGATTCTAGTCCTGCAATTGCTGTTACCATTTTAAATATAGAACCTGGTTCATAAGTATTTTGTACTGCTTTATTCATTAATGGTTTTGCAAAGTCTGTATTATATTGATTCCATTTTTCTGTGCTAATACCTCCTACAAAATCTGCCGGATCATAATTTGGATAACTTGCCATTGCTAAAATCTCACCTGTTTTCACATTCATAACCACACAAGCACCAGCATTTGTATGATAAGCCTTTCCAAATCCTCCTGAATTAATCTTTTGGATATTTGCTTCCAATGCTTGCTCTGTAACTTGTTGTAAATTTGAATCTATTGTTAAAACAATATTACTTCCCGCAATAGCTTCTTCTGATGTATATTCAGATGTTATAGTTCCATCAACTGCCATATCAATTTGTTTTGTTCCATCTTGTCCTTTTAGATATTCTTCAAAAACAGATTCTATTCCTGTTTTTCCTATAATATCATTTTGATCATAATTCTCTTTTCTTGTTGCATATTCTTCTGCACTAATGGTTGAGGCATATCCTAAGATATGTGATGCCAATGTTCCTGAAGTATATTCCCTTACAGGTTTTGTTACAATATTAATCCCTGGAAATTTTTCACTACTTTCTGAAAATTCTGCTACTGCTTCTCTTGGAATATCCTCTGCAATTGTCAACGCTCTCGTACTACTATATCCTGTTGTTGTGATTTCATATCGAATAGCTATAATTTTTCTAATTTCTGTTATATCTGTATTTTGAATTTCATAGCGATCTTTAAAATCATAAAAAGCCTCTTCTGCAGACGCATTTTCATCTAATTCATAGCTTTCTTTCCAATCTGCTAAAGTTTCATCACTAATGGTAAATTGGAAAGGATCTATAGATATCGGGAAAGAATCTGCATATTCTACTTGATATTTTTCTAATAAATTTACAATATTTAGAATAGATGTATTTAATTCATTATCATCAATTTTGGTTTTATATAATTCCACACTAAATTGGGTAGAATTGGTAACCAATGCTGTTCCTGTTCTATCTAAAATTTCTCCTCTAGCAGCCTCCAATGTCGTTTCTCTGGTAAGTCTTGTATTAGATTCTTCTCTATATTCTGCTCCATGTACAATCTGTAAATTAAACAATTGAATAATTAAAATAATACCAATCATATATGTAAGTACAGTTAAAATATTAAATCTTAAAGTTAAATTACTTCTTGCCTTTTTCTTTGTTCTTTTAAAGTTTAACCCCTTCAATGCCTCACCTCTTTCTCTCTTTGCTTTTAACAAGGTGTTTTTAAATATTTTTTACCTTACTCTTTATATATTGAATTAAGAGTTATTCTATATAATGTTAATATATAATCATCAAAATGAAATGCAATTTAGAAATACCTTGTCAAAATTTTATTTCCCTTATATTCATTCTCAATTGCATATCCACATTTTTGAATTAATGGATATAAAATAATCACAATAATTAAATTATATATAATTTCAATCGCTAATATTTTTATAAAATTCATCATTTCTATATTTGTAGAAAATACAATATAATTTAATATATACACAATTACTTCATATATCAATGTAGCTCCTAATACCATAAACATAATGGTTGCTCTACTATCTTTTGAAAAATTTTTGTCAAATGTAGCAGCTAAAAATCCAATAATACCTAATCCTACTGCATTTATCCCAATCTGTGTACCAATGACTAAATCTAATATTCCACCAATGGTTACCCCATATATAACACCAGTAATTCTATTAGAAAACAATCCTATAAATAAAACATATATGACAAATAAACTAGGCATAACACTAGAGATTGTAAACCAATTAAAAAAATTTGCTTGTAAAAAATAAATGACAAATGCTGTTAATATAATAAATATATTTATAATAAATTTTTTCAAAGATTTCACCTCTCTATTGATTTGTTATGACTAATACCGTATCTAATTTATCAAAATCTACTGCTGTTTTTACAATTGCATATCTGTCTGTTGCATTTTGTGTATTCATTACTTTTTCGATTGTTCCTACATGAATTCCTTTTGGATAAATCCCCCCTAATCCAGAAGTTTCTACACTATCTCCTTGTATAATTCCATCATCATCTGGTATATACATAGCTCTTAGAGCTGACTCTTCCTCTAATGTTCCTTTACACACAATACTTTCATCTGTTGTGCTTAATAAACAGCTAACAGAACTTGAAGTATCCACAATCGTTCTTACCTTTGCCGTATCACTTGTTACAGAAATCACATGTCCTACTAATCCTTGGTCAGCAATGACTGTCATATTTTCTTTTATGCCATCATTACTTCCTACATTAATGACAATTGTTTTTGAGTAGTTACTAATATCTTTATTAATGATATATGCTGGAACTGTACTATATTCACCATATTTTTCTGTTAATCCTAAATATTCTTTTAAAGTTTCATTTTCAGACTTGATACTCTCTAATTCTCTCAGTGACTGCTCTAACTCACTATTTTTTTGACTCAATTCTTTATTTTCTTGCTTTAAATTATTGATATCTGTAAAAAATGTACTATTACCACTAATTCCATTTTTTAAATATGTTAATCCATTTTGTATTGGCATAACCAATTTACTTGCTACATTTTCAAGAAATGAAGTTTCTCTATCTGCATTAGAAAATATAACAATCAATATTAAAATAATAATGGTTATAGCAATTCCTGCTATCTCTGCCTTTCTATTTTTATACATTTTCTACTCCTATAAATTTATTTTTTCCTTCTAGCATTAATTAATACTGTTTTTAATCTTTCTAAATCTTCTAAAGTTTTACCAGTTCCTCTAACCACGCAATCTAGTGGTTCTTCAGCAATATATACTGGCATACCTGTTTCTATACTTAATAACTTGTCTAAGTTTTTAATTAATGCACCTCCACCGGCAAGCACAATTCCTTTTTCCATAATATCTGATGCTAATTCTGGCGGTGTTTTCTCTAGTGTAATTTTAACAATTTCTATAATTTTTTGTATTGATTCTTTCATAGCTTCTTCTACTTGTGTTGATGTTATGGTAACAGTTCTTGGCAATCCATCTGTCAAGTCTCTTCCTCTTATTTCCATAGACATTTCTGTCATAAGTGGCATTGCACAACCAATTTGCATTTTAATTTGTTCTGCTGTTGTATCTCCAATTGCTAGGTTCATTTCTCTTTTTATATAATTTACAATGTCTTCATCCAATTCATCTCCAGCTATACGTAGAGAATGGCTTACAACAATACCTCCTAATGAAATAACCGCAACTTCTGTAGTACCGCCTCCAACATCTACAATAATACTTCCACTTGGTTCTCCTACATCTAATGATGCACCAATTGCTGCTGCCATTGGTTCCTCAATTAAATACACTTCTTTTGCACCTGCTTGAATAACAGATTCTTCTACTGCTCTTTCCTCTACTTCTGTTATCCCAGATGGTACACCAACTACTACTCTTGGTTTCCCTACATTATATCGCTTTCCAACCTTTTCGATTAAATTTTTAAGCATTAATTGTGTAGCTGTAAAATCCGCAATCACACCATCTTTTAATGGTCTTACTGCCTTAATTTGGTCAGGTGTTCTTCCGAAGCATTTCTTTTGCTTCTGTTCCTGTTGCCATAATATTTCCTGTTTTTCTATCAATTGCTACTACTGATGGCTCTTTTAAAACAATTCCTTTTCCCTTTAATGTTACTAAGATATTTGCAGTTCCTAAATCAATCCCAATATCTTTTGATCCAAATGTAAAAAATTTCATAATCTTTACGTTCCTTTCATAAACTCATATTTCTCCATCTTTTGTTAATATTTTTGAAATAATACTTGTAAAGTTTCCATTACCTATCACAATATGGTCTAATAGTTCTATATCAAATAATTGTGCTACTTCAAAAAGTTTCTCTGTTATTTGTATGTCTGCCTTGCTTGGTGTAGAATCACCACTAGGATGATTATGAATTAAAATCATTTTAGGTGCTTGCATTTTAATCGGCTCTACTAAAATTTCTCTCATGGACATATTGACTGAATTAATTCCACCCTGAGCTATTTTTTTGATTTTTATAATTTCATTTTTATTGTTTAAAATAACCAATTTTACATGCTCTTGTTTTTCTAATCGCATTTCTTCCATCAGTAATCTTGCGATATCTTCTGGTTTTTTAATTTTTATTTTCTGATAATTGGATGGTGTTGACATTCTTTTTGCTAGTTCAGCTACTGCTTTTAATTGAATTGCTTTTACTTTTCCAATCCCCTTTAGTTGCATCAGTTCCTCTATTGTCATTTCTTTTAAAAAATCCAAGTTATTCTTTATATTTGCATTTATACTCAATAATCTTTGTGCAATGGTTACTGAGGACTCCTCTTTAGTTCCTGTTTTGATAATAATAGCTAATAATTCTGCATTTGACAATGCACTTTCTCCATATAGTTCCATTTTTTCATAAGGTCTCTCTGTTTCTGGCAATTGTTTAATTTTGATAGACAAAATATCATTCCTTTCCTCACTTCATATTTTGCCCCATATCTATTTATGTCCATTTGGACCAGGTCCAAGTGGACATTATATTTTTTTATATATCAATATGGCTAATAACATGCCTATGATACTGGCTACACTAATCCTAAACATTAATGCAAATGTAATTGTAACAACACTTAAGTCTAATACGATTGGATCTTGTAACCCAAATGTTTGGCTATATGAAAGCCACCATAACCAATCCACATTAGCTGCAAGTTGTCCTAATAATCCTCCTACTACTAAACCTGATAAAATAAACACTAATAATATCCATATATTTTTCTCTTTTGTTGCCATTTTTATACCTCCACATTAGCCTTTACTTCTTACGGCTATTTATTTTTTCACATATTGGTATTATATATTGATTTAGCATTTTTTTCAAGTAAAAACCTTTACTTTTTTTATATTTGTATGGTATATTGTTTAATATTTAAAATTTTATTACCAAAAATTATCTATTTAAATATAATAATAATAGTAGTATAATATACTTAATAGGTTTTAAGGAGGCTTTTATTATATATGAAAATTGAAAAATTGACTGAAAATAAGATTCGTGTCATTGTGAATTCAGAAGATTTAAAAAATAACAATTTGGATTACCAAACCATCATGGAAAAACCAATAGAATCTCAAAAGTTATTTCTGGAAATGCTTTTAAAAGCTGAAAAAGAAGTAGGATTTTATACAGAAGGTTATAAACTTCTAGTAGAAGCTTTTTCATCTTCTGATGGTCTTTTTGTATTTACCATTACAAAATATGTGGAAAAACCCACACCCTCACCTAGTAAATTAAAGGTAACACCAAAAAAGAAAGTTAAACATGTAAATCCAAAAAGTACCACTTCCATTTATAAATTTTCTAGTTTTGAAGAATTTTGTGAGTTTTGTACCGCTATGCATCATATATCAAACTTCAAATCAAAATACTTAGCAAAAAACATTTCTTTATATGTATTTAATGATACATATTATCTTGTGCTTTCTAATATAAATACAGACTCTACATATATTCATGCATTTTATTCAACCATTTCTGAATTTGCAAGTTTAGCTTCTCATTCTGAAACATTTAAAATGAAACTCTTAGAACATGGAAAAGCAATCATGAAACGAAATGCAATTGAAACTGGTATCAAATATTTTTTATCATAAACAAATGTAAAGATTGTAAATAATTATTATGTTATGCAGAAGGCTATTATCTTCTAAAAAATAATTTTTACAATCTTTTTATTAAATAATCCACAATTTAGTGCTAAATTGTGGATTATTCTATATTAATATACATAATTTTGTGGATTATATGCTACCCCATTTACTCTCACTTCTAAATGTAAATGTGGACCTGTTGAATTTCCTGTTGAGCCTACGGCTGCAACTGTTTCGCCTTGTGAGACAGTTTGTCCAACTGATGCATACAACTTACTACAATGTGCATAATAAGTTTGTATGCCATTTCCATGAGAAATAACTAACATATATCCATAAGAACCTTTCCATCCTGCAAATGTAACTGTTCCAGAAGCTGCTGCTTTAATAGCTGTTCCTTTTGGTGCTGATATATCTAATCCTGTATGTGCAGAACTTCTAATACTACTTCTTGCTCCAAATCTAGAAGTAATCGTTCCCGAAATTGGTCTAATTAATGAAATTCCTAAAGATGCCTTCCCACTTGATGTTGTTGTATTGGTATTAACATATCCCGCAGATGCTCTTGAAGCTGTATTTTGTGCAACCCTTACAGCTTTTTTCTTTTCAACATATAATTTCGATACCACTTCATCTACTGATACTAAATCCTTTATACCTGTTTCATATTTTTCTAAGATAGAAATTTTATCTATATTTTCACTATTTTTTTCTTTTAATGTACTGATTGCATTTTCTGCTTCTTCAAATGAAGATACATAATATTTTTCTTCTTGATTTTCCAATATGGCATAATATCGATAATAAGGAATTCCTTGTTCTGTTACTTTATTATAAATTTCTTCATCATTTGTTACAATATTTCTTTTTAATAAGCATAATTTATATTCTGGCATATTATCTACTTGTACAAAAGCTACATTTTCATTTGTTCCATCCCCATGATCTACAAATTCATTGATTTTATGTTGTAAATCTGATTTATTTGCTGTATATCCTACTTGCTGTCCATTAATATATACACTATATGTTGGTTTATATAAAAATGCAACTGCTCCAATTATTAAAAATATTGCAATCATAAAAAGAATTATGAGTTTTACTCCTCTTCTTGCATGAACCAATACCTTTTTAAACATTACACTATCTCCTTTGTATATGATAATGTAATCATATTGTAATCTGTTTTTTTTTGCAAGATATAAAAAGCCTAATTTCCGTAAGTTTTTTTCTATTCTTTTATAAATACTTCATTTTATTCACTTTTTCTCTCTTTTTCTTTTTTTCATTTTATTGGTTTGGGACCATTTGGACCAGGTCCATTTCGTCCCATTTTTTATAAAAAATGAACTTTAAGGACTATCCTCAAAGTTCAACTATCTTATTTGCCAGAATATTTCAACCAGACCCCTCTTTAAACATATATTATTGTAATTCTGTTTTTACTGTATTTACTTCTGTTACAGTAGCTTTTTGTGCTGGAATATAATATCCTTTAGATTGTGCGATTTTAAAAAGTTCATATTGAAAACTTTCATCATTATTTCTAATTTGTTGAAAAGTTTGTCTTAGTTGCATATTCTCAGCTTCTGATATAGCTGTTTGATATGCTGTTAAATCTGATTTAACTCCAGCTAAAATATCATTTACCATTGTTTTCTCGTCCATAAAATCCTCCTTAATTATTTAAAAATGTCATTAATTTTTGTTTTGTATTTAAAGCATCTTGAGCAGATTTTGTGAATAATTGTTTTATTTGTGGATCTACTGCTTGTGAAGAATATGTGTTTAATTTTTGGTAAGCAGTTTCATGTGCTCCTATTAGATGTCTTAAATGTTGTAATTCCATTTGATTTAAGTCTGCCATTTTTAATCATTCCTTTCTTTTTAATTTCTTTTTTCATTATTTCCTTTTTTATCAAATTTATTCAAAAAAAATTAAAGTGATGACTTTGGGGACGGAGCAAAAAATCATCATTGATTTTTAAAACTTTGTAATAAATTAGTTTTAATCAATGATGATTTTTTGCTCCGTCCCCAAAGTCATCACTTTAATAAAATTTTCTCAATTTCTTTCCAATCATTTACTCTTATTAAGTTTTTCTCTTTTAATTCTTCCTCTGATATATTTACATTATGATATGCCGTAAATAGTAATTTTATTTCTGCATCTCCTTCTAATTTTTGAATACTATCATCAATTCTTATATCTGCTTTTATCATTTCTTTGTTTGTTATAAAAATATATTTTTCTGGATTAATAAATGGAAAATTTTTATACAAATATTCAAATTTATCTTTTAAGGATTTTCCAGATAATTGTTTATCATCTCTAAATACATATGATGTAGCAATATAAATGTCATATGCTTCATTCAATTTTCTCATTACTTCTTGAACATCATCTACTAAATCTACATAATCATATACATTTTTTTCTGCAAAAAATTGTAGCCACTCTGAAAATTTTTCTTTAGGAATTAAATCATTAATATAATATGAATTTGCATCTTCTTCTTGATAATTTGTTTCCAAAAATTCATTTATCATTCGTATAAATCCTTTTCCACATAAGACATCATCCATATCAACAATTAATTTCTTCATTGAAAATCCCTCCTACTAAAGTAATCTTTTTATGGCTATTCAATCTTTTTTATCGATATAAAATATGTCCCAAACAGAAACGTCCCCAAAAGGACATTTTAAATAATTTCTAAATTGGCATATTTTGCCATTAATCGTTTATGTCCTACTTTATCAAAGCTGATATCTACTTTTAAATCTTCTCCCTCTGGTTCTACCTTATTGATGGTACCTTCTCCAAATTTTTTGTGATATACTCTTACACCCGCTTCATATCTTGATAAGTCCACCTGTTTATTTGATGTTGCTTTTTTTCCTAAGTTGCTTAAAAAGCTTTCTGCTGTTCTAAAGGCAAATCCCATATTTGTTGAATTGTTTGTTGTATTTGATTTTGCAAATGCTCCAACACCAACTGCTTCTTTTTCACCAATTTTATATGTTTTGATATTTCCATTATCTTTACTTCCATATGTCCATGTATAATTGGAATCTTTAAACATCTGATTTTTATTATTATCTTCTTCTCCAAATGCTTCTTGATATCCCTCTAATAAATCCTCTGGTATTTCTTTTAAAAATCTAGATACAGGATTATAGCTTGTTGAACCAAAAATCGTTCTTTGCTTACTACAAGTTAAATATAGATGTTCTTTTGCTCTTGTGATTCCTACATAACATAGACGTCTTTCTTCTTCCAATTCTTTTGGTTCTGAAATGGATTTATATCCAGGGAAAATGCCTTCTTCCATTCCCACTAAAAATACAACAGGGAATTCTAATCCTTTTGCACTATGTAATGTCATCAATGTTACAGAATCTTCTGTTTCTTCTACATTGTCGATATCTGAAGATAATGTGATTCCTTCTAAAAATTGACTTAAAGCATTTTCTTCATCTTCTATATATTCTTCTTCAAATTCAATTGCAACTGTTAAAAATTCTTCTAAGTTTTCTATTCTGTTTTCTGCTTCTATGGTATTTTCTTCCTCTAATGCTTTGGTATATCCTGTTTTCTTTAAGGTTGTTTTAATTAACTCTGATATCACTAGTTTGTCTTTTTTGTCTTTTAATTCTTCTATGACATTTATAAATTCTCTAGAATTTAAATATACCCTATTTAATCCATATTGGTCCGCATGTTTGATAACTTCATACATAGAAGTCTCACTTTGATTAGCTATTGCTTCTACTTTATCTAAGCTTGTTTTTCCAATTCCTCTTTTAGGTTCATTAATAATTCTTTTTAAACTTAAGTTATCTGCACTATTTTGAATTAATCGTAAATAGGCAATGATATCTTTGATTTCTTTTCTTTCATAGAATTTTAAACCACCAACAATTTTATATGGTACATTTTCTCTTCTTAGAATATCCTCTATTGCTCTTGATTGGGTATTCATTCTATATAAAACCGCAAAATCGGAATATTTGTAATATTCTTCTCTTTTTAAATGTTCTATTTGTGTCACAATATAGGTTGCTTCATCATATTCATTATCTGCTTGATATACATTTGGAAGATTTCCTTCTTCGTTTTGTGTCCATAATTCTTTTTTGTATTTGACTTCATTATTTTTGATAACACTATTAGCTGCTTTTAAGATATTTCCTGTACATCTATAATTTTGCTCCAATTTGATAATCTTTGTTCCAGGAAAATCTCTTTCAAAATTTAAAATATTAGAAATATCTGCTCCTCTAAAACTATAGATTCCTTGGTCATTGTCTCCCACGACTGTAATATTTCCATTTTTAGACGCTAATAATGTCACTAATGTAAATTGTGCCTTATTAGTATCTTGGTATTCATCTACTAATACATATTTAAATTTATTGGCATAATATTCTAAAACATCTGGATTTTCCATTAAAATTTTGATTGTATAATTAATAATATCATCAAAATCAATGGCATTATTTTCTTTTAATC
Source organism: uncultured Eubacteriales bacterium (assembly GCA_949289635.1). Taxonomy (GTDB): domain Bacteria; phylum Bacillota; class Clostridia; order TANB77; family CAG-508; genus CAG-269. The sequence continues at coordinate 86,415 of CASEOS010000006.1, forward strand.
GTTTTTGATATAACTCATATACTGTTGCTATTTTTTCTTTTCGAAAATCAGAATTCGCTCTTGCTGTATATTGTTCTGGCTCTAGCATTTCATTTTTGGCATTACTAATTTCAGACAACACACTTCTGTCATTAAATAATTTGTCATCAATGGCTAAATCTTTCATACAGTTTTTTACCAATGTTCTTTGATCTGATGTGTCAAATATGATAAATGAAGAATCAAATCCGATTCTGTCAATAAATCTTCTTAAAATTCTAACACAAATAGAATGGAAGGTCCCCATCCAAATATCTTTTGCGTCATCTCCTACTAGATTTGCAATTCTTTCTTTCATTTCGTTTGCTGCTTTATTCGTAAAAGTTATGGCTAATATATCCCATGGTTTCGCACCTTTTTCTCCTATTAAATAGGCAATTTTATGTGTTAATACTTTTGTTTTACCACTTCCAGCTCCTGCAATAACTAAGCATGGTCCTTCTGTATTTATGACTGCTTCATATTGTTTATCATTTAATCCTTTTAATATATCTTGCATGTATTTTTACTCCTTTATTTCAAATATCTGTTTGCGTTTCTTATTCTACTATATTTCATTTAAAAAAGCAAGCACATTTTGATATACTTTTTCAACGTCTTTTTAATTAACCTTCTTGTCCGCTTTCTAACTTTTTTGTTTCTTTTATAATAGCATCTAAACTATAAAAATTAGTGTTATATTTTTTCCATCTGAAGCAGTTACTCTAGTTTTTGAGTAACTGAATCTTGCTCTAATTCCTCTGTTCTAAAAATATTTTTCAAATGATATGTAATATTATTTTCTGCTACATTAAATAATTTTGCCATTGATTTTTGAGTTAATCAATCTTCTTCATTATATAAAACTTCTACCGATATATTTTTATGATTCTGACTTTGATATATGATTAAATCCTTTAAATTTTCTATTTTATAACATCATTACAAATAATCCTAATAAAAATCCAATGATATTTCCTATTGCTGTCATTCTACCATGATATAAACTATTTGCTTCTGGAATTAATTCTCCGAGAGATAATATATAGCATGGCACCTGCTGCAAAACTTAAGCAAATCGCAATTACCTCTTCTGATATTCCTCCAATAATTGCTCCTACAAAAGCACCTATTCCCGTAGTAATTCCAGACATGACCACTAAAAATATCACTTTACTTTTTTTCATTCCTCCATTTTTCATTGGTACTGCCATGGATATGCCTTCTGGTATATCATGTAAGCAAATGGCAATTGCCAAGCTTAACCCTAATTTAATCGATGCACCCAAACCAGAGCCAATAGCTAATCCTTCTGGAAAATTGTGAATGGCCAATCCAATAGAAACAATAATTCCTGTTTTTAATAATGATGAACTTGCATTTTGGTAATTTATGTTATGTTTCAATAAGTTGTTTTTTTCTATATTAGCAAAGTTTTTATTTTTAAACTCTTTTTCCACGAATTTATCACAGAAAATCATCATTGCAATTCCTAATAAGATTCCTAAAACAGCATTTATCAGATTGCTAATTCCTAATGCTTCTGGTATTAAATCAAAACAAATAATGGCCATCATCAATCCTGAGGCAAATGCTAATACAAAACTTAAAAATTTTTTAGAATGTTTTTTAGTAACTACTCCTATGATTCCACCAATTGTGGTTCCAAATGTTCCAAAAAATAATCCTATTAAAGTTGTTTTTATAATTTCTTGCATGAAAAAACTCCTTAAAATATACTTTATTCTAGTTTATTTTAAAGAGTTTTATTTTATTACTTTCATTATAGATAAAAACAACTGTCTTCTATATTTCTATTTTTTATATACATTAAATTTTTATAACAGGTTTTCTGGATTTAACCCTTCTAATTCTTTTAGGACAAATCTCCCATCTTTTCTAACTAATACATCATCAAACCAAATTTCTCCTCCACCATATTCTGGTGTTTGTATATTGACAATATCCCAATGAATTGCTGAACGATTTCCATTATCACTTTCTTCTAATCCATCCCCTGGTGTAAAGTGAAAACTTCCTCTTATTTTTTCATCAAATAAAGTATCCCCTATGACATTTTCTACATAAGGATTTAATCCAAGTGCAAATTCTCCAATATATCTTGCACCTTCATCTGTATCTAATATTTCATTGATTTCTTTTTCTTTATTTGCTGTTGCCTTGATAATCTTACCATTTTTGAATTCAAATCTTACATTGTTAAATGTGATTCCATTATAAGTCGTTTCTGTATTATAAGTTATATAACCATTTACACTTGTTTTTACAGGTGCGGTTGCCACTTCTCCATCTGGAATATTAAAGGTTCCAAAATATTTTTCTGCCGGAATTCCTTTTATACTAAATGTTAAATCTGTTCCCTCACCTAATATATGTACTTTATCTGTTTTATTCATTAATTCTACTAATGGATCCATTGCTTTTTCCATTTTTGTATAGCCTAGATTACATACATTAAAATAAAAATCTTCAAAATTTTCTAAGCTCATATGACTCATTTGTGCCATTGAAGCATTTGGATATCGTAAAATACACCATCTTGTATGTTTTACCCTTTCTTCAAAATGAACAGGTAAATTATAATAAGTACTATACAATTCCATTTTTTCTTTTGGAACATCTACTAATTCTGCTGTATTGTTACTTGCTCTAATTCCTATATAGCAATCCATATCTTTCATTCTTTCTAAATCATGTTTTGCATATAACTTTATTTGTTCTTCATTTGCATGTAATAACATTTCTCTTAAAATTTCATAATTGATTATATTAAAATATGGATTTGCTTTCATATTTTCTGCCTGTTTCATTAATTCTTTTGCTAATGGAATACTATCTTCTCCTAGTATTTCTATTAATATATTTTCGTGTTCTTTTAACTTAACAGCATTCTTTAGTAAATTATTTGCTAATGTTTCTATTCTTGCATCTTTCATTTTATTCCTCTTCACCTTTTAATTTTTCAGCTCTATCTGCTGCAATTAAATTATCAATCATCTCATCTAAGTCACCATTTAAGAAATTTTCCATTTGATAAATACTCATTCCAATTCTATGGTCTGTGATTCTTCCTTGAGGATAATTATATGTTCTTATTTTTTCACTTCTATCTCCTGAACCTACTTGTGATTTTCTAGCATTTGATATTTCACTATCTTGTTTTTGTTTTTCGATTTCATATAATTTTGTTCTAAGCATTTTCATAGCATTATCTCTATTTTGGAATTGAGAACGTTCTGTTTGACATTCTACTACAATTCCTGTTGGTTCATGGATTAATCTTACGGCTGATGATGTTTTATTAATATGTTGTCCTCCTGCACCTGATGAACGGAACACTTCCATTTTAATATCTGCAGGGTTAATTTCAATTTCTACATCTTCTACAACAGGTAAAACAGCAACTGTTGCTGTTGATGTATGAATTCTCCCACTACTTTCTGTATCTGGAACTCTTTGTACTCTATGAACACCACTTTCGAATTTCAATCTACTATATACACCTTTTCCAGTAATCATGAAAGATATTTCTTTATATCCACCTAGCCCTGTTTCATTTTCATTAAGAACTTCTACTTTCCAATGTTTTCTTTCTGCATACATGGTATACATTCTAAATAATGTTCCTGCAAATAATGCTGCTTCTTCTCCTCCTGCTCCAGCACGAATTTCGCAAATAATATTTTTATCATCATCTGGATCTTTTGGAATTAATAAAAATTTTAGTTCTTCTTCAATTTCTGGCAATTTTTCTTTTGAAGCATAATATTCTTCTTCTGCAAGTTCTTTCATTTCTGCATCTTTCATTAATTCTTCTGCTTCTTCCATGGCTTGTTTTGTCTTTTTATATTCTCTAAATTTTAATACAATTTCTTCTATGCTGGCATGTTCTTTCATTAATTTTTGCCATTCTGTATGATTAGATATTACTTCTGGGTCACTAATCATTTTGGTTAATTCATCATATCTCTTTTCTACTGTTTCTAATTTCTCAAACATACATACTCTCCTTTGCTTATAACGCTTTTGTTATTATACTATATATTTTCGAGTTTTACAAGTGTTCATTTGTTGATTTTTATGTAAATTCATGATAAAACACGAAACAAACCAGCCTTAAAAAAGCTGGTTTGTTTTGATTCCAAATAATAATTTTAATTGTTCGTCATCTTCATTTTTTTCTTCTTCTACCATTGAATTTAAACTTTTACCTTTCAATATTTCTACATATTCTTCCAAATTATCTATATATTTAATAACTTCATCAGAATATTTATAAGATAGGATATTTTCATTTTTTATAATGATTGCATTTAGTGCAATATTCATAATTGCTGCTAATAATAAAATAATATTCAATCTACCCATAATTGCAAATAAAATAATTGTTGTAATAATATTTAAAATACTAACAACGGAAATAAGATTAAAATTACTACCATTTCCTAGCATATCGTGTTTTTCTATTTCATATAGTAACATTTTTTCCATTACCAGTTTGCACATATCTCCTCTTTGCAAGTAATAATTTTCTTTTTGATTTTTTTTCAATTCATTTAAATCTATTTCATCATGAAAGGCAAATAGGATTTTTCCTATAAACATATTTTCATAAGAAGGGATTTCAGCAGTTGAATATTCTTTTATTTTATTACTATCAATTCTTTCTAAAGCATCTATTTGTTTAAATTGGTTTCTATCTTTTAATTTTAATATATTTTTTTCTTTGTTTATTTCTACATATCCTTTTTTAATAAGATAATATATTTCTGCATTTAATAATTCATTGTCTAATACAAATTCATTTTTTATTAAAAATTTTGTTAAAATAGGATCATATTTATTTTCAAAGACTTCTTTTACACTTGATTCTGTCTTTTGATTTTCCTTTTTTAAAATATATATTATTATACCAATATAAACAGCAGACATACTATATAAAATAATTGTTTTTAATATTTCGATATTTGCAAATAGGACAATGATTACACTCATTAAGACATTCATGAAAATAAGTATCATAAAAATCTTAAATATTTCTTTTTTATCATTTCCTCTAATTTTTATATTTAAATTTTTTATATTAAAATTCATGCATTTTCTCCCCTCTTATTTTTTATATTACTTACATATTTAAAATAATTTATTTATCAAAACGCATTCTTTTTACAATTCTATAAAATGATATTGTATATTACTTTCATCAAATATATTTTTTTCTCTTTCTGTACAAGTAAAAATAATCATTTGTCTATCTGGATATGTTTTTGCTAAATATGTTAATATATTTTTTAATCTTTGTGTATCATAATATGCAAAAGCCTCATCTAAAATGATAGGCATCTTTTCTTCTGACAAATCTTCTATCATAGAAAGTCTTAACGATAAATATAATTGATCAATAGTTCCTACACTTAATCGGTTTGCTTCTACGTAATTTCCATTTTCTAATTCGACAACCAATCCATTATCATCTTGTACCATAACATTGGTATATTTATCATTTGTTATTTCTTTAATATTTTTAGAAAGATTCTCCGTAAACTTAGGGGTAACTGTGTTTTTCATTTTTTCATATGCTTTTTTCAATAATTCTTTTGCCAAATTCATGCTCTTTTCAAGCGTTTTTAAGTTTACAATTTTTTCATTATTGTTAACTAATTGTTCTTCTATTTTCATTAAATTATCTATTTTAGGTTCGATATTTTCTTTGTCAAAATCCAATTCATGTAATTTTATTTTTGCTTTATTTAATTCTTTTTGTATTTTTTCTATTTCTTCATTCACATGATTTAAATAATTTATTTCTATTATTTCATTATTTTTTATTTTATTTAAATAATTATTTTTTATTTTTTCAATTTCTAAATTTATTTTTGAATTTATATTATTTTTTAATGTATTAATTTCATTTTTTAATTCTTCATTATTTTTTTCTATAATTTTATTTTCATTTAAATAATTATTTTTTTCATTATTTATTTTTTCTTCCTCTTCATGATTTTCTTTTTCTAATATTTTTATTTTATTTTTTTTATTTTTTAAATAAATAATAGAAAAAATTAAAAACGTTGGGAGAGTAAGAAGAAAAATACATTTTAAAATGGTATTTTTTATAAAAATAAATTGAATTACATTGATTAAAAATAATAAAATAAATAATAAAATAAATTTATTTTTTAATTTATTTTTATTTTTTATTAATTTATTTATTTTTTGATTATTTTTTTCAAATATTTTTTTATTTTTATTTTCAATGTCTGAAATTTCTTTTTTATTTAAATTTATTTTTTTATCATTTTCATTTTTAATATTTTCTTTTATTTTTATTTTTTCATTTTCTATTTTTTCTTCTTCTAATATTTTTTTGATTTTATTTAAATATTCTAATTCGATTTCTGAATTTGAATATTTTTCCAATAGATTTTTTTTATTTTCTTCAATTTCATACTTTGTATTTCTATATTTTTCTAATTGCAATTTTTCTTCTTCTAAATTTTGATTTTCTCGCAATAATTTGTTTAATGGCTTTTCCCTAGATCTATCTGTTCCAATTTCGTCTAATTGTCTTCTGTTAATTCTATCAATTGCACGCTTATATGAAACATTGTCATCCCCTGTTCCTACTAAATTGGCAATTTTTTGTATTAACACTGTTTGCTCACTTTTTTGCAATTTTACTTGTTCTTGGTTGACTACAATTGTAGATAAAAATAAAGTTTCGTCCATTTTGGTTTGTTCATAAAAAAATTCATTTCCTTTGGATTTATCTATATTAAATTGTTTTGAAATATCTTCTTTTTTATCATTAAATATTTGTGGATTTTTCTTTCTAAAATCTCTAAATACTTCAAAAGTTTCTTTATTATCTAGTGTATATTCTATTTTTCCAGAAAAATCTTCTTGATTCCATGGTTTATATCTTTCAAAATTAGAATATGCTTTCCCGTTTTTATTTTTGGAAATACCATATAACATATTGACAATAAAATTTAATATGGTTGATTTTCCTGTTTCATTTTCCCCATGTACAACATTGATATGGTCATTAAATTCTAATTCTTTATCTGTTAATTTTCCATATGCATTTATTTTTAGTTTATCTATTTTCACTTTTTCACCTCTATTCTAATGCTTCAAAAGCAATTTCAACTGCTTTTTCTATCATTTCTAAATCTTCTTCTCCGTGCATGTTCTTTTTCTTTTAAGATTTCTTTTACAAATAGTCCCTTTAAAGTATGTGAATTTGCCAACTTTTCTAAATCATATTGTACCTTTGTATGATCTTTTATTTTTATGATTCTTTCATTTGTTAATAATTTATATAATTCATATCTATCAATTTCAAAATTTCTCTTTCCTGTTAGGATTATTTTTATAAAAGAATTATCTGGTATCTCTAAATCATTTATTTTTTCAATTAATTCATCTTTAGAAATATAATCTGTTATATCTAATTCTATTTCTTCAAAATTATTTTCACTTAATGGAATAAATTCTGTTTTTAATTCTTTACTTTCCTTTATTTCTCCTACAATCATTCCATGTTCACCTAATTCATCAAATCCTAAAGAAACTAAAGAACCAGGGTATACAATCTTTTGATTTTCATAGGTATGATAATCTAATTTATGAATATGACCTGTTGCTACATAATCAAAACCTTTTTCTTCTAATATTTTTTTTGGTATAGAATTATATTGTTTTTCTTCTAAATTTGCTCCATCTACTGTACTATGAATGACTAATATATTTGTTTTATCTTTATTTTCAATTTCTAAATTTTCTATTCCACAACTTGTGCAATAAAAATCATCAAAGCCATATCCATATATATCTACATTTTCTAATTCTACTTTTTCAATTTTTGATGAAAAAATGTGTACATTTTCATTCCATTGAAATTGATTGTAATAAGAATTTTTAATATATGGATCATGATTTCCTGGACTAATATATATTTTAGTGTTTGGAATTTCTTTAAATAATTCATTAATATATTCTATTGTAGATTTTCGAATATATTGGTGTTCATATAAGTCTCCCGCAATAAAAAGAATTTCAATGTCATTTTCTTTTATATATTCTATGACTTTTTTAAATACTTTTCTTTGTTCTAATCTTTTGATATCTCCTAAGTTTTCTCTATCTGACAAATTTACAAAAGGACTATCAAAGTGTATGTCTGCTATATGTACAAATTTCATAATTTCTCTTCCTTTTCTAATAAATTTTCTATTTTATACATTTATTTTTATACCTATGATTGTATATGAATTGTCAATTTTTTTCAAGTAGATAGGCGAAAGTTTTTTTGGTTTTTCAAGAATTATTTTTAATATATTTCATAATATTATATACTTACACATTTATATACTAAATCTTTAGCCAATTTATCTTTTTTTAAAAAAAATATTGCAAAAACAATATGCTTACAGTATAATCTAAATATAAATTATTAGCATTATTACTTACGGAATATGCACATTGGAAAATTCATATCTTTGTTTTAAGCAAGAAGAAA
>CASEOS010000007.1 GCA_949289635.1 uncultured Eubacteriales bacterium
TTTATTAATTAATTTTTATTTCACCTATTTTATTTTAATTTTTATTTAATTTTATTTTTAATTTTTTATATTTTTTTTTACAAATCTTATTTTATAATTTTACTCAAATATTATTATTTTTTAATTTCTATTTTCTTTATTTTTCTTTTTTTTACTATTTTTTTCTTTTTTTTACTATTTTTTTCATTTTTATTTTTAAATTTATTTATCATTTACTTTAAAATCTTCTATTTTCTATTTTTTTCTATTTTATTCTTTTTTATTCTATTTTTCTCTATTTTATTTAAATTTGCTTTCTTGTACTTTTTATTTTATATTGAAAGTTTATGCCTAAATTATTTTTGTTTTTTCCACAATCTTTTTATAAAAAGTGGATAATTTTTTTAATTATATATTTTTTCTATTCTATCCAAAAATATTAAAGGTAGAAATTCTTCCACCTTTAATCTTCTTTTAATCTAATTGGTAAAATCATATATACATAATCATTATTTTCCACTGATTTTATTAAACATGGAGATATACTACTTCCAAATTCTATGTAGACTTCTTCATCATCAATTGCTTTTAAACTATCTAAGAAGTATTTTGGATTAAAGCCTACTTCTAAATTCTTTCCTTCTGTTGAAACATATAATTCTTCTTTTGCATCCCCTGTTTGATTTGTACATAAAATAGTTACTTTTCCTATATCTACTTGTACTTTTACAGGATATTTCTTCTCTTTTTCTACTGAAGATGAAGAAATTAAACTAATTCTTTCAAAACTATCTTGTATATTATTTTTATTTACTTTTATTCTAGTTTCCCAAGTATTTGGAATTACATTTTTATAATTTAAAAATTCACCATCTAAAATTCTAGTAACAATTTTACAATTATCCATTTCAAATAAAGCTTGATTTTTAGAAACCCCTATTTTAATAGGTTCAAATGAATCTGTAATAATTTTGTTTAATTCAATTAGCGTTTTTCCTGGAATTACTGCACTAAAATCATTACTTTGTTTTGTTAAAAATATTTTTCTTAATGCTAATCTAAATCCATCTACTGCAACTAAACTTAATTTATTATTTTGAATTTCAAATAAGCATCCTGTGAAAATTGGTCTACTTTCTTCAGTACTTGCTGCAAAAATTGTTCTTCTAATCATATTTTTTAATACGTTTTGATCAATTTCAATAGAATTTTCTACTTCTATTTTTGGTAATTCTGGAAATTCTTCTGGATTCATTGTTGCTAATTTATATAAAGAACCTTCACATTCAATTTCTAGTAAATTATTAGAATTTAATGATATATGTATTTCTGTATCTGGTAATTTTCGAATAATTTCACTAAACATGATTGCATTTACTACTGTACTTCCCTGTTCTTCTACTTCACATTCCATTACATATTCTATACCAATTTCTAAATCATAAGTGGTTAATTTTATTTCATTATCATTTGTTTGAATTAGAATTCCTTCTAAAATAGGCATTGTAGTTTTAGAAGCTACACCTTTTACTACGGAATTCAAGGCTTTCATAAGTTTGTCTTTATAACAAACAATCTTCATGGCAATTCCTCCTTATAAATATATATAATATTTTTAGTAGTAATAGTATTAGGCATTGTGGAAACTGTGGAAAACTATGTTGATAGTTACAATCCCTAGTAAAATTACTGTTTATAATTTGGTGGAAAACTTTAAAAATAATCCACATCATTTTATTACAATTGTGTAAAACTGAGTTATAAACAGATTTTTAACAGCTTATTAACATTTAACTGTGGATATTCTGTTTAGCTATTCCGTAAGAAGAGAAAGATTATTTTTTTAAGAACAAATTTTTTATCAAACACAAATTTTAAAAATGTATTTTTACAATGCGAATTTCTTATTGTTTTCCATTTATAATAATATTTTTCACACTATCCACAATTAATTTTGTATTACTTTTTTCTTTTACTTCTTTCTCTATTTTTTTACAAGCATGCATAACTGTAGAATGATCTCTACCACCAAAGTCTACTCCTATCTGAGGAAAAGACATATTAGCAATTTCTCTACAAAGATACATAGCTATTTGCCTTGGAAAAGCAATATCATTTGAACGTTTATTTCCTGATAAATCATCTTTATTAATACTAAAATATTTTGCAACAGTTTCTTTTATAAAATCACAAGAAATAACTTTTTCGCTTTCATATTTAAATTCATTAATGATATTTTCTGCAAGTTCTATGGTAATTGGACTATGAATTAGTGAAGCTCTTGCAACGATTTTATTAAAGACACCTTCTAATTCTCTAATGTTTGAATCTATTTTATTTGCTATATCAGATAAAATAAAATCATCTATTAAAATATTTTCATCTTGTGCTTTTTTTCTTAAAATAGCTAAACGTGTTTCATAGTCTGGACAAGAAATATCAGCAAGTAATCCCCATTCAAATCTAGATTTTAATCTATCTTCTAAGAATTGAATATCTCTTGGAGGCTTATCACTAGATAAAATAATTTGTTTTCCATCTTCATATAAAGAATTAAATGTGTGGAAAAATTCTTCTTGTATACGCTCTTTTCCAGCTATAAATTGAATATCATCTATTAAAAGTACATCTATACTTCTGTATTTACTACGGAAAACTTCGTTTTTATTATCTTTGATTGCATTTACTAATTGATTCGTAAATTTTTCTGAGGTAACATATAAGACATTCATATTACGGTCATTTTCTAAAATACGATTACCAATAGCGTGCATTAAATGAGTTTTTCCTAGACCAACTCCACCATATAAGAAAAGTGGATTATAGGCTTTTCCTGGTTGATTTCCTACTGCTAAAGCAGCTGCATGAGCAAAACGGTTACTATTTCCTACAACAAAAGTTTCAAAAGTATATTTTGGATTTAAAGTTGATTTATTCGTTTCTACTTCAGCAGTATTGACATTTGAATTATCTTTAATAACAATTTCATCATTTTGTTCTTCTTTTGATAAATCGATAACGGAAAATGTCCAATCTTTATTGGTTATATAACGTAAAGTATTAAAAATTAAACTTCTATACTTATTTTCTATAAAGTCTTTTTGAAATTCTGAAATTGTTGTAAAAACAATATTATCCCCATCTATACTTCTTATACCTAAAGGCAAAATCCAAGTATCATAAGATATTTTTGTTACTTCTGGTTTTAATAGTTCTTTTATTTTTGCAACTAATTCTTCTTTATCAATTGCCATTTCATCATCCCTTCTTTTTAAAAGTTATCCACAAAGTTATCCACAAATGTTGATAATATTGTAATATTTCTGCAATAAATTTCGCTTTTTATACGAACAAAAATTCAAGTATTTTCAACAAAAAATGAATAGATTTTATGCTTTTCATATCATAACAAAATTATATAAAATAAGTCAATACAATTGTGGAAAAAATTTTTTTATTGTGGAAAACAAGATAAAAAACTGTGGAAAACTAAGCTTTTTTTACAAAAATATTACAAAAAATGACAAAATTTTTAAAGAAAGTAGTAAAAAAATAAAAAAACGGAAATACTCTTGACAAGTGCGTTTGATTTAGGGTATAATCGATATGCTTATTTAAAATTTAGCAAATATTTTCCATTTTAGGAATTTATATATACAAAAACAATAGGAGGTGCAAATAGATGAAAAGAACATATCAACCAAAAAATAGACAAGAAAAGAAAGAACACGGATTTATGAAAAGAATGAAAACAAGATCTGGACAAAATATATTAAAGGCAAGAAGAGCAAAAGGTAGAAAAAAATTAAGTGCTTAATTTAATATATTAAATTTATTATTTATTAAAAAAGGCCGCAAAAGCGAGCCTTTTAAAAATAAATCAGATTATCTTTTTTTCATAATCTTTGCTTTTCTTAAGGAGAAAGGACTAAAAAATGAAAAAAACGAAAATGTTAAAGAAAAATTATGAATTTAAAAATGTTTTAAACAGAGGAACTTATTATTCTGGAAAATATATTGCAATTTTCATAAGAAAAAATAACAAAAATATGAATTTTTTAGGAATTGCCATTAGTTCTAAATTGGGAAAAGCAGTCAAAAGAAATTATGTAAAAAGACTTATTAGAGAAAATTATAAACGAGTAGAGGAACACATAAAAGTAGGATATGATATTGTTTTTATTTGGAAAAAGCAACAAGAAATAGGACAAGCTTGTTACAAATATATAGAAAAAGATATTCAAAAAATTTTTAAAGAAGCAGAATTAGTTTAAAGGAAATTTATGAAAAAAATATGTATTTTCTTAATTAATTTCTATCAAAAACACATATCTTGTTGGTTAGAACAGAAAAATATTAGATGTAAGTATTATCCTACGTGTTCAGAATATGCAAAACAAGCAATAGAAAAATATGGCATAATAAAAGGTGGCTTTCTATCAGTAAAAAGGATTTTTAAATGTAATCCTTTCTCAAAAGGTGGATATGATCCATTAAAATAAATCTAGGAGGAAGCAGAATGTTTCAATTTTTTGCAAATATTTTTGGCTATTTATTAGCTTTTATATATGGATTTATTAATAATTATGGCTTAGCCATCATTGTTTTTACTATTTTTATAAAGATTTTATTTATTCCATTTTCAGTTAAACAGCAAAAAACAATGAAGAAAACAGCTAAAATTCAGGAAAAAATGAAAATAATTCAATTTAAATATAAAAATAATCCTGAAAAAATGAATCAAGAAATGATGGAATTATATAAAACAGAAAAGATGAGTCCGTTTAGTGGGTGTTTAACAGCCATTATACAAATTATTCTTTTATTCTCAATCTTTTATTTGGTAAGATCACCATTAACCTATATGCAAAATATACCAGAAGAGAATATTAATCAATATATTACTCAATTACAGGAAAACGGTAAATCCGTAAGTACTGCATATCCAGAAATCGATATTATTAGAGAATATGAATTTTTGAGAGAACAAAATCCAGATGATGAATATTTAGATAAAGCAAATTTGGAAATGAATTTCTTGGGGTTAGACTTAAGTAAAGTACCACAACAAAACTTAACAGATATCACAGTATATATTATCCCAGTACTATATATCGTTTCTTCTTTTATATCAATAAAATTGTCAACATCAATGCAACAAAAAAATCAAAACAAAGCAAAAGAAAGTGTTCCAATAGATGGTACAACCGGAAAAGAATTAGTTCCAGAAGAGGAGAAAAACGAAATGGATGCAGTAATGCAAACAAATAAAATGATGTCATGGTTTATGCCACTAATGTCTGTGTCTGTTGCAATGATTGCACCATTAGGATTAGCTTTGTATTGGTTAACTAATAATATTTTGATGATTATAGAAAGATTGATTTTAAATAAAGTAATAAAACTTAAGGAGGAAGAACAAGATGGATAAAACAATTATTGCAGAAGGAAGAACAACTAATGAAGCGATAGAAAATGGTTTAAAACAATTAAGAGTTTCAAAAGACAAAGTAGATATAAAAGTATTAGAAAATGAAGAAAAAAGAAGCTTTTTTAGTATTTTAGCACCAAGAGTTGTAAAAGTAGAAATGACATTGAAAGAAGAAAAAGCAGAAAAAAAAGAAATGAAACCTAAAAAAGTTATTGAATTGTCTGAAGAAGAACAAAATAAAGCAGAAGAAAATGTTAAAATTTTTATGGAAGAAATAAAAAAAGAATTACCTGAAAATACAACTTATGAAATTCATAAGGATAAAACAGGATTAAATATTGAAATATCCAATGAAAACTTAGGTTTTTTAATCGGATATAGGGGAGAGACATTATATGCTTTCCAAAGTATTTTATCAGCAATTGCAGGAAAAGAAATTGATAAGAAAGTAAGAGTTATCCTAGATATTGAGGGATATAAAGCAAAAAGAGAAAAAACATTAGAAGAACTTGCAGAAAAGGTAGCAAAGACAGTTATAAAAACAAGAAAACCTGTTAAATTAGAGCCTATGCAAGCATATGAAAGAAAAATTATTCATAGTAAATTACAACAAAATGATAAAGTACAGACAGAAAGTATAGGAGAAGAGCCTAATAGAAGAATAGTAATTTCTTTAAAGAAAACAAAATAAAATAAAAAATTTGAGGTCAAAGGTCAAATTTTATACGGAAGATTATGTATAAATTACCTATGGCCTCCTTTTTTTAATGATGATTTTGGGGACGGAGCAAAAAATCATCATTATATAACTTTTTTATTATATAAAATAAATTTTATGAACTAATGATGATTTTTTGCTCCGTCCCCAAAATCATCATTAAAGAAAGAGGTGGATTTTATGAGTACAATTGCTTCAATATCTACGGCTCCTCGGAATTGGAGGAATCGGGATTATTCGAATGAGTGGAAAAAATTGTTTTGAAATATTAGAAAAAATATTCAAACCAAAGAAGAATGAGAACATAGAACAAATAAAAGGATATACCATGAAATATGGACATATCATAGAAAACGAAAAAATCATTGATGAAGTATTGGTTTCTTATTTTAAAGAGCCTATGAGCTATACAACAGAGAATATGTGTGAAATCAATTCACATGGTGGAAATGTTGTTATGAAAAAAATATTAGAATTATGCTTACAAAATGGAGCAGAATTAGCGGAGGCAGGAGAATTTACAAAACGAGCTTTTTTAAATGGACGTATTGATTTAACACAGGCAGAATCTGTTATTGATGTCATAAATGCGAAAAGTGAAAAAGAAGTACAAGCAGGTATCAAGCAATTAGAAGGGGGATTATCGAAAGAAATATCAGCTATTAAGCAAGAAATCTTGGATGTGATGGTGAATATAGAAGTAGCTATTGATTATCCAGAATACGATGTAGAAGAAGTTACTAATAATGAAATTATGAATATGTTAGATAGTGTAGAGAATAAGCTAAATAAACTTGAAAAAAGTTTTGATAATGGAAAAATACTAAAAGAAGGAATAAAAACAGCCATTATAGGGAAACCAAATGCAGGAAAATCTTCTCTTTTAAATAGAATTTTAAAAGAGGATAGAGCGATTGTAACTGAATTTGAGGGAACAACAAGAGATACCATAGAAGAATTTGTAAACATTAATGGAATTCCTTTAAAATTAATTGATACAGCAGGTATTCGAAATGCAAAAGATGAAGTAGAAAAAATAGGAATTCATAAATCAAAAGAAATTGCTAAAAATGCAGATTTAATTATTGCTATTTTTGATGCATCTAGACCATTATCAAAAGAAGATAAAGATATATTAGAGATTATAAAAGGCAAAAAAGTAATTATTTTATTAAATAAAATTGATTTACAGCAAAAATTACATAAAGAAGATAAAGACTTTAAAGAGGTAACAGATAGCATTATAGAAATATCTGCATTAAACAATATTGGTATTGATGATGTATATGCAGAAATTACAAAATTATTTGAAATAAATGAAATTAATTTAGATAATGATTTAGTGATTACTAATATTAGACATAAAAATTTAATTCATCAAGCAATTGAAAGTATAAAAAAGACAAAAGAAACAATGAAAGAAAAAATGCCAATTGATATTGTGGCGGTTTATATAAAACAAATTTTAGAGGATTTAGGAAATATTACTGGAGAGTTTGTCACAGAAGATATCATTAATGAAATTTTTTCAAAGTTCTGTTTAGGAAAATAAGTTTATTGATAACGAATGAAAATTAAAAATAAAGCAAAAAGAAATATAAATAGTATAATTTTATACAAAAATACAAAAACAAGCTTAAAATTGATTTTAGAAGCAAATAGAAGTAAGGGATTATATAAGCCAAAAATATATAAAATTAAAATATATAAAATGAAAAAATAATATATGTATAAGAACGTTTAAATAAAAAAATTAATTATAAAAGTAAAAAAGGAACAGAAAAGTTTAAAAAATTTACCCATCAATCAATGTAAACAAGGGGCGAACAAAAATTGAGCAATAATAGAGAAATAGCGAACTTTAAGAGATTGACACATAAAAAACAGACATTATGTATACTATGTTCGCAAAACAAATGATTGATAAAAAGGCAACTTGCCTTAAATGGTTTTACTAAAAAGTAAAATTCAAAACAGAAAAAGAACAAAACAAAACTTTCTGTTTCACAGGGAATGAAAAAAGGAGAGAAAACAATGGAATATAATGCAGGAGAATATGATGTAGCTGTTGTAGGAGCAGGACATGCTGGTTGCGAAGCAGCACTTGCAACTGCAAGACTAGGAATGAAAACATTAATTTTTTCAATCAGCTTAGAAGCAATTGCCAATATGCCATGTAATCCACATATTGGAGGAAGTTCCAAGGGACATCTCGTAAGAGAAATCGATGCTCTTGGAGGAGAAATGGGAAAGAATATTGACAAAACCATGATACAAATCAAAATGTTAAACACCTCAAAGGGACCAGCTGTCCATTCACTAAGGGCACAAGCTGACAGAAAAAGATATCAAGCAGAAATGAAGCATACTCTAGAAAAACAAGAAAATCTAGAAGTAAAACAAGGGGAGATAGTAGATATCATCATTGACAACGGAAAAGTAAAAGCAATAAAAACAGATGTTGGTGCTATTTACCATGTAAAAGCTGTTATTTTAGCCACAGGCACATATTTAAAAGGAAAGATTTTTATAGGAGAATATTCAAAAGAGAGTGGACCTGATGGTGTAGCAGCAGCCAACCAATTATCAGATGTTTTAAAAAAGTTAGGAATTCCTTTAGTAAGATTTAAAACTGGAACTCCAGCTAGAATCAACAGAAGAAGCATAGATTTTAGTAAAATGGAGATTCAAAAAGGAGATCAAGGAATAGAAGCATTTTCTTTTGAAGATGAACCAAAAGATTTTGAACAAGTAGATTGTTATTTAACATATACAAATGAAAAAACACATGAAATTATCAGAAATAATTTACATAGATCACCATTATATGCTGGAAAAATTGAAGGAACAGGACCTAGATATTGTCCATCAATAGAAGACAAAGTAGTCAGATTTAGCGATAAACCAAGACATCAAGCTTTTGTAGAGCCAGTAGGTTTGGATACAGAGGAAATGTATATACAAGGAATGAGTTCATCACTTCCAGAAGATGTACAAATTGCTCTTTATAGAACCATACCAGGTTTGGAACATGCAGAATTTACAAGACCAGCATATGCCATAGAATATGATTGTATTGATCCATCAAATTTAAAGCTATCCTTAGAATACAAAGGATTTGATGGATTGTTTATGGCAGGACAAATTAATGGAACATCTGGATATGAAGAAGCAGCAGCACAAGGATTAATTGCAGGAATTAATGCTGTACAAAAAATAAAAGGGAAAGAGCCATTAATATTAGATAGGTCACAAGCATACATTGGTGTTTTAATTGATGATATTGCTACAAAAGGAACTAACGAACCATATAGAATGATGACTTCTAGAGCAGAATATAGGCTACTTTTAAGACAAGATAATGCAGATTTAAGATTAACAAAAATTGGACACGATATTGGATTAATATCAGAAGAAAGATATCAAAAGTTCTTAAAGAAAAAAGAAAATATAGAAAAAGAAAAAGAAAGATTACGTCATTTGGTTGTAAAACCAACAGAAAAAGTTAATCAATTTCTGATAGAGCAAGGAACATCAGCATTAACAAATGGAACTAAAATGGCTGAATTATTAAAAAGACCAGAGTTAACTTATCAAAAATTAAGTGAAATAGATAGAGATAGGCCAGAACTTACAAAACAAGAGCAGGAAGAAGTGGAAATTCAAATTAAATATGAAGGATATATAAAATTACAAGAAGCACAAGTGGAAAAATTTAAAAAATTAGAAGAAAAGATATTACCAGATAATGTAGATTATGAAAAAATTAAAGGGATTAGTTTGGAAGGAAGACAAAAATTAAATAAATTCAAACCACATTCAATAGGACAAGCATCTAGAATATCAGGAGTTTCACCTGCTGATGTATCTGTACTTTTAATTTATTTGCAACAATTAAAGGAAAAACAAAATTAATCATAAAGTTGCCAAAGGGGACGTGCCATTTTGGCAACTTTTATAAAATAAATATTAATAAAAAAGAGGTTGCCAAAATGGCACGTCCCCTTTGGCACAAAAGAAAGGAATAAAAAAATGGATATAAAGGAATTTTCTGATTTAATGATAGAATATGGTAAAGAAATCAATATGGTGTTTACAGAGGAACAGCTACAAAAATTTTATCAATATATGAATTTGCTAATAGAATGGAATGAAAAAATAAATTTAACGGCGATTGTTGAACCAAAGGAAATTATAGTAAAACATTTTATCGATTCTTTAACAATTGTTCAATATATAAAACCAAATGAATCTGTAATAGATATTGGAACTGGTGCAGGTTTTCCAGGAATACCAATAAAAATTGTACGTGAAGATTTACAAATTACATTATTAGATTCTTTAAATAAAAGAATAAAATTTTTAGATGAAATGATAAATGTGCTGAATTTGAAAAATATAAATGCTATACATGCCAGAATTGAGGAGTATGGAAAAAATAAACAATATAGAGAAACATATGATGTGGCTACATCAAGAGCGGTAGCAAATTTAGCAACACTGTCAGAATATATGTTACCTATGGTAAAAGTAAAAGGAAGAGCTATATGCATGAAAGGTTCTGATGTGAGTGATGAAATTTTCAAAAGTAAGAATGCGGTAAAAATATTAGGTGGAGAAATTGTTGATATACAAAATTTTACACTTCCAAAAAGTGACTATAAAAGGAATTTGATTTTTATAGAAAAGAAGAGAAATACACCTAACAAATATCCTAGAAAAGCTGGAATTCCTGCAAAAGAACCACTTTAATAGAATTGAAAAAATAAAAGAAAAAAAGTCAAAAAAATTGTAAAAATTTATTGACTTTTTTTTTATATTTATATATGATTATAATAGAACACAAACAAACTAAAGAGTAAATATTAACTAAAAATGGAGGCGAAAGATTTTGGGAAAAATTATATCAGTTGCAAACCAAAAAGGAGGCGTTGGAAAAACAACGACAACCGTTAATTTAAGCACAATATTAGCTAAAAAAGGAAAAAAAGTTCTATTAATAGATGCTGATCCTCAAGGAAATGCAACAAGTGGGTTAGGAATTGAAAAAGAAGTAGAGTTCTCTACCTATGATATTTTGGTAAATGATACAGAGATGGAACAAGCACTTCAAAAAACAGTTATCAAGAATTTATTATTGTGTCCATCAAATATGAATTTGGCAGGAGCAGAAGTTGAATTAGTATCTATGATGTCAAGAGAACAAAGATTAAAAGAAAAATTAGAAGAAATCAAAGATAATTTTGATTATATTTTTATAGATTGTCCACCATCATTAGGACTTATTACACTAAATGCGTTTACTGCTTCAGATAGCGTGTTAATCCCAGTACAATGTGAATATTTTGCGTTAGAAGGATTAGGACAACTGTTAAATACTGTAAATTTGGTAAAAAAACACTTAAACAAAACAATTATGATAGAAGGTGCATTATTAACAATGTATGATATAAGAACAAATCTATCAAATCAAGTTGTGAAAGAAGTAAAAAAATATTTTAATGATAAAGTATATAAAACAGTTATACCAAGAAATGTAAGATTAAGTGAAGCACCAAGTTATGGAATGCCAATTACAGAATATGATCCGAGATCAAAGGGAGCAAAAGCATATATGAAATTTGCGAAAGAATTTTTAAAAATGAATGAAGAAGAAAAGAAAGCAAAACATATGATGTAAAAAGCGACAAGAAAGTTAACATAAACACAAAAACAAAAGATTTATAAATAGAAAAATAAGGAGGAGATATAAATGGCAAAAATGTCAGGCTTAGGAAAAGGATTAGATGCATTATTTGGACCAGCACCAGAAGAAGAACAAATGCAAGAAAATGATATATTAAAAAATTTAAAGGTAACAGAAGTAGAACCAAATAGAGATCAACCAAGAAAAAATTTTGATCAAGAAGCATTAGAAGAATTAGCAGAGTCTATAAAAGAGTATGGATTAATACAACCAATTGTGGTAACAAAAAAAGATGGATATTACGGAATTGTTGCAGGAGAGAGAAGATGGAGAGCTTCTAAAATAGCTGGATTAACAGAAATTCCAGCAATTATAAGAGAAGACAATGAAAGAATTAACTCTGAAATTTCTTTAATAGAAAATATGCAAAGAGAAGATTTAAACCCTTACGAAAAAGCATTAGGTGTTAGAACATTAATAGATAATTATGGATTATCACAAGAAGAAGTGGCCAAAAAATTAGGGAAAGGCAGAAGTACTATTGCGAATATTGTTAGAATTTTAAATTTAGAACCTAGAGTATTAGAAATGGCAAAAGAGGGAAAATTAACAGAAGGACATTGCAAAGCATTACTTGCTATTACAGATCCAGAAAAACAATATAAAACAGCTATACAAATGTTAGAAAGAGGAGCAACAGTTAGACAAGTAGAGAAAAAGGCAAGAGTAAAAGAAACAAAGGAAGAGTTAGATAGAAATCATATATTATATAAAAGTATAGAAGATAATTTCCAAAGTTTTTTTGGATCTAAAGTAAGATTAGATGCTGGAAAGAGAAGGGGAAAAATTATCATAGAATATACATCTAATGATGACTTAGAGAGAATATTAAATTTAATAAAATAAAGGAAGGTGATTAAATGGAGGAAATAATAGCATTTTTGAAAACAGATACTTTTATAATGATAAATGTCATTATCCTATGTGTTTTATTTTTAGGATTTTTTATCATGTTAGTAAGACTTCACTCTATTAATAAAAATTATAAGACATTCTTAAAAAAATTAGGTAATGGAGAAACTATAGAAGAAGATTTAGAAAATTATATGTATAGAGTAGAAAGAGTAGAAAAGCAAAACTCAGAAATTAGAAATCTAGTTAATGCAATAGATGCTAATATGGATACTTGTATCCAAAAAATAGGTATTGTTCGATATAATGCATTTAAAGATACAGGAAGTGACTTAAGCTTTGCACTTGCTATGTTAGATGAAAATAATAATGGCGTAGTTTTAAATGGTATTTATTCAAGAGAAATGTCTAATATATATGCAAAACCAGTAGAAAATGGAAAATCAAAATATACCATTTCAGAAGAAGAGCAAGATGCAATACAAAAAGCAATAGAAAACAAACAAATATATAGGGTTAGAGAGAAATGAAAAAGTTAATCAACCAATTAAAGGAGAAAGATAATATAATTGTATGTATATTATTCTTTCTTATTTCTTTAGGAATTAGTTTAAATATATATTTAGAAGCTAGTGATGAAATTTGGAATTTTCAAAATGTATATAAAATGTATAATGGTTTCAAAATATATGAGGAAGTTAATGTTATCATTACACCTTTGTTTTTTTGGATAGGAGAAGCTATATTTCATATATTTGGAGCAAATTTATGTGTGTTTAGATTTTCTAATTGTATAATAATGACCATATTATTTTTGTATACATATAAATTGTTTAAAAAATTGCATTTACCCAAATCCATATCTTTATTAGCTGTTTTTCTTATGATATTACAACAATTCTTTTTGATTATTAGAATTTGTTTTAATTATAATACAATGGCTTTGTTATTTTTTGTTATGGGCGTTTATTATTTGATTCATGAAAAGACCAAGGAGAAAATATATATACAAGCAATTATTACAATTTTGATTATAATAACAAAGCAAAATATAGGAATATATTATTTGTTAGGAAATATAATCTATTTATGTATTTCAAGAAATTCAAGCAAGGCAAAAATCAAAAAAACATTACAATATATGAGTGTTATACTCGTAGGAGGAAGTGTTTTTATTACTTATCTAATATGGGATAATAACTTATGGAATTTCTTTAATTATACATTTGGTGGAACATTAGAATTTGCAGATGAAAATTTAATTTTTGATATTTCTGGTATTACATTTATGGTCAGTGTAATGATTATCAATATAGTTACAAGTGTATTATTTATCAAAAAGAAGTTAGTTTCAGAAGCAAAAATAGAAAATATCAAAATATTATTTATATTTTCAACAATGCTTTCTATTTTATGCTATCCAATTTTTAATTGGACACACATTATCTTAGGAACATACCTAATCATTGTAAATATTATTTATATTGCATATATATTGTTAAAAGATTTTAAGCAAGGAATACAAAAAATAGTAAAAATAATAGATGGTATTATGATTGTTGCTATGGTTGCTTTTTCAGGATTTAATATGTATACATGGATATATATGATAACAAATGATAATTATCCATATTCATGGGAAGATCCTTTTTTCGGTGGTATGATGGGAAAAGAAGATTTTGAGGAAAATGAAAAAATGATTCAATATATAGAAAAAAATGAAAAAAATGTAATTGTACTTTCCAATAGAGCAGGTTTATATATGATACCACTAAAAAGAAATAATGGAGATTTTGATTTACCATTTAAGGGAAACCTTGGAATAGATGGTGAAGAAGGATTGATAGAAAAAGTTGACAATATGGAAGAAACACAATTTTTAATTTATCAAAATGAAGATGAGGGAATTTATCAAGAAAGTGAAAAAGTCAAAGAATATGTAAAAAATACAAAAAAATATATTGGCGAGATAGCGGGATTTGAAATATATGAATAAAGAAGTGAAAATAATTTATAATAAATTTAAATAAGTATTGACAAAATCCTTAAAAATATGTTAAGATAAAAAATGTCTTTGAGACATGGAGAGGTGGTCGAGTTGGTTTATGGCACCAGTCTTGAAAATTGGCGTGCGTTAATAGCGTACCGTGGGTTCGAATCCCACCCTCTCCGCCAATATTATAAGAGTTAGATAATGTCAACATATCTAACTTTTATTTTAAGAAATTATAATTTTATATGGAGATGTACCCAAGTGGTGAAGGGGACTGTTTGCTAAACAGTTAGGTCCCGAAAGGGGCGCGGAGGTTCGAACCCTCTCATCTCCGCCAAAATAATATAAAGTAAACTTGCTTTATATTATTTTTTTGTCTAAATTCGACAAAAATATATTTACAAAAATAATTTTTTATATTAATATAAAAGAGGTTTACTGTAAAAATATATTGATAATTATAAAAAAATAAGGTATAATTAAATGAGAGAGTAAAACGAAAAAGAAAATATATTATAGGAGGGTGGAATATGAAAAAAAATAAAAAGAAAATAATAGTTGCATTTATGATTTTTATCATAGCTATTCTTTTTATCAGTCAAGTGGTACAAGCAACAACGGTATTTAACCCAGAACATTATAAACCATCCTCAACCAATAGTGTTAGTGGGGCAAGCAAATTAGAACATTTCGGAAATAAAATTATTGGTGTTGTGCAAATTATTGGTTCTGTTAGTTCTGTTATTGCTTTAATCTTGATAGGAATTAAATATATAATGGGAAGTGTTGAAGAAAAAGCACAATATAAAGAAACATTGAAGCCATATGTTATTGGCGCAATATTATTATTTGGAATAACTAATATTTTAACGATTGTAGCAAATGTTGTCGGAGGTTTTTAAGAAGAAATGGAGGGAGAAAATATATGAGAAAAATAATAAGCTATATATGTATCTTGTGTCTATTTCTTGTAATGATTTATCCAACAAATGTACAAGCATTATCTATTGATGATATATTTACAGGTGCTGATGATTTTCTGACAAAAGGTGGAGGACAAGCAGGTGTAAATACAACCATTGATGATACTGTTTTATCAGATACATCTGATTTTTTATATAATGTTTTATTAGGTGTCAGCATGATTGTAGCAGTAATTGTTGGAATGGTATTAGGAATAAAATATATGTTAGCAACCTCAGAAGATAAGGCAGACATAAAACAAACATTACCGGCATATGTAGTATCTTGTATAGTCGTATTTGGAGCATTTACTATATGGAAAATAATTATTAATATGATTCAATAAGGAGTAGATAAATGAAAAGAAAAAAATTTTTGAAATTTATTGTAGGTATTATATTACTTAGTATGGCAATAGGAATATATTTGCCAATTCATATGTGTTCAGCACTTACAATAGGGGATCTTACTGGAAATACATTAGGGACATTAACTATTCAGACAACAGGAAATAAGATTGTACAAATTGCAAGTACGGTGGGATCTATATTATCTGTTATTGTTATTATTGTTTTAGGTATAAAATATATGATGGGAAGCGTTGAAGAAAGAGCAGATTATAAGAAAACAATGCTACCTTATCTCATAGGAGCAATATTTATATTTGCTGCATCTAATATAGCGAATATTATTTATCAATTTGCAATAAATATTTAGATGTGCTATAATAAAATTACCTAAAAAGCAAAAGAATATACAAATAAAAGGAGGAAAAGCCATGAAAAAAACTGTAAAAATAATATGTGTTGCAATGATAATATTAATGGCACTAACACTTACTGTTAATGCAGCATCATCAGGAGTTGCACCAGGATCATATACAGGTTCAGGAGCATCTGTTAGTTCTATTAATAAAATAGGTAACCAAATTATTCAAATTGTAAGTACTGTTGGTTCTATTGCATCAGTTATTGTTTTGGTTGTTTTAGGTATAAAATACATGATGGGTAGTGCTGAAGAAAAAGCAGAATACAAAAAGACTTTATTACCATACGTTATAGGTGCAGCATTTGTATTTGCGGCTTCAACAATTGCAACATTTGTATTCAACTTTACATCTAGCTTAGGTGCATAATAGAATTGAAAAATATAAAAATAAAGCTTGGTTTATTTCAGATAACCAAGTTTTATTTTTTTTTGCTAAATAGAAAAATCGCAAAATAATTTTTCATAATTTGTAGTATAAAAACAGATAAAAAAGCTATCAAATATGACAAAATGATTACATTCTAATTACAATATAATTAAAAATGTTTTTTTTTGTATATATATGTACTTTTAAAGGTTTTTTATGTTATAATCATATATAAGTGGAAGTGGATATAAAGGAGTGAAAAAACGAATGAAAACATATGAGATACCCAGAAATTATAAAGGTGAAAGTAGAATATTATATGTCTTTTCTACCAAAGCATTAATTTATACAATTGTTGGTATGGTGATAGGATTACTATTTTACTTTATATTAAATGCATTTGGTATGCAATTTGCAGGGATTATTGCTGATGTTGTATGTGGTGCAATAGGATTTTCAATAGGAACCTTTAAAATACCAGATAACAAGAAATTTGAATTTGCCAGAAAAACTGGTGGAGAAAATATAGATGATGTTGCAAAAAGATGGATAAATTTTAAAAGAAAAAAGAATAGAGTATATATTTGGACAAAGGAGGACATGAATCATGAGTGAAAACCAAATAAGTAACTTTTTGTCAGTTAGTTTGATAGTATTAGTAAGTATATTTTTTATATTATTAGTCATATTAGTTGTATTAATGTTAAAAGACAAAAATAAGAACAAAGCAAAAAGTACAGGGAATAGTAATTCATCAGAAAATAATAAAAATGTAAAAAAAGATATTGAATATAGTAAAAATTCCATTTTTAGTTTTATGGAATTTGATAAAGTTGAAGACAATATGATTATTAGAAAAAATGGTAAACAATACATAATGGTAATCGAATGTCAAGGTGTTAATTATGATTTAATGTCTGGATTAGAAAAAAATAGTGTTGAGCAAGGATTTTTACAATTTTTAAATACATTAAGATATCCAATACAATTATATATTCAAACAAGAACAGTTAATTTAGGAAGTAGTATAAGCAGATATAAACAAAAGGTAAATACAGTAAGAGATGACTATATGAGAAAACAAATGGAATATAATTCAATGGTAAATTCAGGTGAATATACAGCAAGAGAAATTAACAATGCAAAATTTGAATTAGTAAAAGCTCAAAATTTATATGAATATGGACTAGATATTGTAAACAATACTGAAAAAATGAATTTAAATAAAAATATTTTGAAAAAACATTATTATGTTATTATCTCATATATTCCTGAAGAAAATACAAATTCAGGATATGATACAGAAGAGATGAAAAGTATAGCCTTTTCTGACCTATACACAAAAGCACAAGCATTAATTAGTTCCTTAGGTGTATGTGACGTAGCAGGAAAAGTGTTAGATAGTGAAGAATTGGCAGAATTATTATACATAGCATACAACAGAGATGAATCAGAAACATATTCATTAGAAACAGCGTTAAAAGCAGGCGTTGATGAGCTATATTCAACAGCTAAAAATGTATTAGATAAGAGAATGGAAGAAATAGATGCAGAAGTTAAAGCAAAGGCAAATATAAAAGCAAATGAAGCAGCAGTAGAAGCTATGATGAATCAAGATAAAGCAAGAAGAGCAAAACAAAAAGAAGAAAGAATGAATCAATTGATTGATGAGATGGCTAAAGATTTATTAGATGAAAACGAACAAATATTAGGGGAAGATGTTGTTGAAGAAGCAAAAAAAATAGTAGAGCAAAAGAAAGCTAAATAAGGAGGAAAGAAAATGTTTGGTAAAAAGAAAGAAACAGTGAAAGAAGAACCAATACAAAAAGAGAGAGTTAGTTTCTTGAGAAAGAAAACGATTAAAGAATTAATTGCACCATCTGGAATTGATGCTAGTAATATAGACCATTTAGAAATTATATCTAATACCAAAAGATATGCAAGAAGCTTTTTTGTTTCACAATTACCAAGAATGTGTACTTTCCCAGAATTATTTAGAGATTTATATCTATTTGGCGATATTAACACATCTATATTTATTAACCCAGTAAAAGAAGAAAAATCTCAAAACGAATTAAATAGAGTTATTAATGAATTGGAAACAGAAAGAATTGTAGCCATGGATAAAGGGAATATCAACAGAGAAAGTACAATTACACAAAAGAGATTAGAAGCAGAACAATTAAGAGATGAAATAGCAGCAGGATTTAACAAGTTATATGAAGCTTCTATTATAGCAACACTTTTTGCATATAATTTAGAAGATTTAGATAGAGACACAAAAATGTTAACATCTGAAATGTCAAAGACATTAGTCAATATAAAAACAGCATGGGGAATACAAGAAGAAGCATTTCAATCAAATTTGCCATTACTAGAAGATAAAGTAAAAAAAATACATACATTTGATAGAAACTCAATGGGAACAGTATTTCCATTTACAACATCAGAAGTAGGACATGCGACTGGAGTTCCTATTGGATTTAATAAACAAACAGGAACACCAATATTATTCGATAATTTCCATCCATCATTAACAAATTACAATATGGTTATATTTGCTAAATCTGGTGCCGGAAAATCTGTTACTATGAAAACATTAGTATCTAGATCATCTGTACTTATGGGAATAGAAAGTTTAGCACTTGATGCAGAAGGTGAATATACAATTGTTGCTGAAAGTTTAGGTGGAATTAACGTAGTGATAAGTCCGAACTCTCAAACAGTTATTAATTTATTTGATGTAGAAGTAGAAAGAGTAAAAGATGAAATTACAGGAAAAGAAAGAACCGTATTAAATATTGAAAATAAAGTAGAAGATGTTACGCAAGCATTATTAACAATGGCAAAAGGAAGTACAAGAAGTACAGAAGTAAATGAGCTTACAAAACAAATTATTGCAGAATCAGTAGCAGAAGAATATGCAAGTTTGGGAATTACTAACAATCCTAATAGTTTATATAAAACAGCTAATATGGGATTAAGAGGGGATAACTTATTTGAAAAAGAGAAAAAAGAAATGCCAACAATTGGTAGTTGGTATAAAAGAATTCAAGAAAAAGCAAGAGATAATAAAAACCCAGATTATCAATTCCATTACAGTTACTTACTAAAAGTTATGAAACAATATGTAAGAGAATATGATGGACAAATGGCATATTTTGATGGACAATCTACTTTTGATTTATTAGAAGGTGCACCATTTATTAATTTGGATATATCTCAACTTGAGGAAAGATTTGCAAGACCACTTGCACAACAAATTTTACTTTCATGGATATGGGAAAAATTTGTTAAGAAAAATAGTGAAGATAGAAAAAAAGCTACGCAAAAAAGAGTGTTAGTAGATGAGGCATGGATGTTACTTCCATACCCAGAAGCCGTAGACTTTTTAAATAAAATGGCGAGACGTGCGAGAAAAAGAAATGTATCTTTAGCAATTATATCTCAAAGATTCCAAGACTTTTATGAAAAACCAGAAGCGCAAGCTGTTTTAACATCATCAGATACAAAATTATTTTTAGCACAAGACAAGTCAGAAATCCAATATTTGAAAGAAGTATTTAAATTATCAGAAGGAGAAGCCAACTTTTTAGTAACATGCCAAAAAGGTGAAGGACTATTAAAGGTTGGAGCAGATACAGCTATATTAAAAATTGTACCAACGAAAAAAGAATTTGAATTTGTGGAAACAAATTTAAATAAATTAGCAGAAAGAAAATAAGATGGATAGTTGGAGGAAAAGATGAAATTTTTTGAAAATAAGAAAATTTGGAAAAAAATTGTGATTATGCTGCTCATGGTATTACTTTTCCAATTTGGATTTGCAACACCAGTTAGAGCAGATGATACGGATTATGGAGGAATACTATTAAGTCCAATTATGTCACTAGTGGTAGCTTTAGGAGATCGGGATTGTTAATATAACACATAAAGTTATTATGGGGCAAAATGATACAATGATTCGTATAGATATGGGAACAGAATGGTGGGAGAAGCTGATTTCTGTCTTGGTTGGAATTGTTGTTGCTATCGTAGCTGTTCTTGTTATTGTAGCATTAGGAGCTGCACTTGCAGCGGTAGCAGCAGTAGTTATACCAGCATTAACAGTTTCTGTATCAATAGGAGCAGGAACTATGATTATAGCAGCAGGAACTGGAGTAATAGCAGGAGTTGCCTTTTATAATACACAGTTTCCGGAAGATTTGATGTTACCAGTTTATTCAATATCACCAGAAGAGATATTTAAAGGACAAATATTATTATTTGATGTAGATTTTTTTAATCCAGTAACAGAATTAAAGGTGCATACAGATCAAGTAGATGGAGATGGAAATAGAACAGGTGATGGAGCAGTATATAACTTAAATGATTATGAAACAGATCAAGAACTTGCAGAAGCATTGGCAGATAATGAGAAAATTAGGGATTATTTTTATGAAGCAGACGGAGAAGAAATTATTACATCAAAGCAAAATGTAGCATTAGAATTACAATCATTGGTTAGTCAATGGTATACGGCAATAAGAAATATTGCAATTGTATTATCAATGTCTGTATTATTGTATATTGGAATACGAATGCTTTTATCAACAGTAGCACAAGATAAAGCAAAATATAAACAAATGTTAATAGATTGGGTAGTAGGTTTATGTTTGTTGTTTTTTATGCATTATATAATGGCATTTTCAGTATCTATTGTTAATGAATTTACCAAAGTAATTACTCTTACGAATACAGATAATGGAACAGGATATGCAGTAGTACTAGAATTAGATGAAGATGGAAAAATAGAAGAAAAGATGGAAGATATGGGGATGACAGATGCCATAGTGGATGATCATCTAATGTGGCCTACCAATTTAATGGGACAATTAAGAATACAAGCACAAATGAGTTATGGTGACGCATCTTTTATAGGATATGGATTATGTTTCTTTGTCTTGACATTGTTTACAATCTTCTTTGTATTTACATATTTAAAAAGGGTATTGTATATGGCATTTTTAACTATGATAGCACCATTAGTAGCATTAACATATCCAATAGATAAAATTAGTGATGGACAAGCACAAGCATTTAACAGATGGCTAAAAGAATACATATTTAACTTATTAATACAACCATTACATTTATTAATATATACAATTTTAGTCACATCAGCATTTGATTTAGCGGGAAAAAATGTCTTATATTCATTAGCAGCAATAGGTTTCTTAATTCCAGCAGAAAAATTAATGCGTAGTTTCTTCGGATTTGAAAAAGCTTCAACTCCAGGAAGCCTAGCAGGTGCAGCAGTAGGTGCAGGATTAATTAATACAGGATTACAACAATTATTACATAAAGCACCTCCAGGAAAAGGTGGAAAAAATGGAAGCAATGGAAGTGATGGAGATAATGAAAGTGCACCAGCGAGAATTGGATATAAGAATAATGATGACTTCAACCCATTAGATGAAATGGCAGGAAAAAATGAAGATAATGGAGATAATGGAGAAGTTGATAATACGGAAGCACAAAGAAAAATGCTAGATGCATATGATGAAAATTATGGAACAGATGAATGGGATCCAGCTGAAAGAGATCAAATGGCAAGAGAAGCATACAAAGATGATGAGGGAATGCAATACACAGATGATGAATATATGCAAATTTTAAAAGATTCTGGTTATACAGATGAGGAAATTGCTCAAATGATGAGAGAAAATGAGCCAGAAGAAGTTTCTGAAGAGAAACCAGAAGAAACTGAAGAGATAGAAGAAGAGCAACAGCCTACTCAAAGAATAAGTCGTGCAAGAGGAAGAATGACTGCTGGAGATGTTGTAAAAGGTGCAGGAAGAAATGTCCAATATAGATTAAAACAAGGAATGACTGGTTATAAAAGAGGTCTTAAACAAGGGTTGAGAAAAGCTCCAGGAGTAATAGGTGGAGCAGTTCTAGGAGCAACAGCAGGGGCAATTGGAACAGGAGTTGCTATTGCATCAGGTGATCCAAGTAATCTACTCACATATGGAGCAGGAGCAGGAATTGCAGGAGCAACATTTGGATCAAAAACACTTACAATTTCACCAAGAAGTGGACAACCATCTGCTGAAAAAATAGCAAGAGATAGAGCTTTCTATGGAGACAAATATGATGACCATATGGTTGAAAAAAGTATGAAAAAATGGAAAAAAGATGATGAAAAGAGACAAGAACTAGAAAGATATTTAGGAAGAGAACAAGTAAAAAATCTATATAAAGACAATAGAATTGATAATTATTTAAAAAATGAAATTACAGATGCAAAAGACATTGCAGCATTAGAAAAATTGCAAAAAGATAAAAATGTAAGTTTTAATGATGCCTTAGTATATTATGATGCACATGATAAATATGGAGATATAACAAGACAAAAACCTAAAGATAGAACAGATATAGAAAATGGATATGCAAAAGAATTTACAAATAGAGGAAATTCTCAAAGAAATGCAGAAGGAAAAGCAAAACGAATAACAGATATGACACATGAATTTGAATCAATAAAGAAAAACTTAAGATAGTTATGCAAAGGGGGAACTATATGATTTATATACATAGTTAATATGGGAAATCATATAGTTTCTATTTTAATAAGGAGAAAAAAATGAATAAATTTATTAGATGGTATAACCAAAATAGAAAAATGATATGGATAACAATAGGAATCATTGCATTAATCATAGTTGTAATACAATTATTTAATTATTGGAGTAAAGTCGATAATGAAAAAAAATTGCAACAAGCAAATCAAACACAAAATATGAACAATGTAAAGGAATATAATAGTGTTAGTCTAGATGAAAAACAATCAACAATTACAGGAGAAAATCTTTCTTCAAACCAATTATCACAAATAGAGACAATAGATTTATTTATAGAATACTGTAATAATCAACAAATCGCAGAAGCATATAGTTTATTAACAGAAGATTGTAAACAAGAAATGTACCCTACAGAAGAAGTTTTTAAAGAGGCATATTATAATAATGTTTTTGAAAATACAAAGAAAAATGTAGGAGTAGAAAACTGGATAGACAATATATATAAAGTAAATATTAATGATAATTTTTTAGCAACAGGAAAATATACGAAAGAAAATACCAAACAAGACTATATAACAGTGGAAGAGGAAGAGGATAGTTATAAATTAAACATTAATAGTTATATAGGAAAAAAAGCAATTAACAGATCTAATGAACAAAATGGTGTTCAAATAGAGGTTTTAGAAGAAAAATCATATATGGATTATCAAATTTTTAAATTACGTGTAACAAATAATACAGATAGTACAATTATGTTAGATGATAAACAAAATATAAAAGCAATGTATATTGAAGATGATAATGGTATTCAATATTCTGCATATACACACGAAATTGGAGAATCAGATTTAGAAATCAGTGCAAGAGAAACAAAAGAAATAGAAATCAAATATTACAGTAAATATGGTTCAGAAAAAGAAATCAGTAAAGTAGTTTTTTCTAGGATGATACTAGGATATAAGACTAATAAACCTAACTATAATAATGTTATTGAAATAGAAATATAGAAAATAGGAGTTAAAATGAATGATAAATTAGAAAATATATTAAGAGGAATAAAACAAGCAGTGGTGCGTGGGTCAAAAAGGTTATTGATGATTTCATTACCCATCGTTTTAATAATTATAATTATTATATCAGCAGCAGTCTATCTCATAAAAAAACATGATGGAACATATGAAGAGGGAGATTGGGCTAATACGCAATATGCAGCAGGACAATATACAGGGAATACTTCAATAGATTCTAATGGAAATATAACTACAAATATGTCAGCTCAAGAATTATGGGATAAATTAATGGAAGAGGGAAGCAGAGTTGACTTATACCTAGATGGACCAGAAGAATTATTGAAATTAATGAATGCTGAAATTGTAACCAATTATCCAGATTTAAGATCAAATCCAGATGACCCAATTGATTGGGATACAATTAATAGTGATTTAGATTCCAAGGATATTCAGGGAATTATAAAGTTTAAAAGAGCTCAGACTGATGGTACAACAAGTACGATGTCATATGTAGATAGTGACACCTTTTATAATTGGATAGAACTGTATTGTTCTACTGGAGATGAAAGTGCAAAACAGAATGCCCTAACACATTTTACAATAGAAAAGAATATGACAATGGGCAGTGGAGCAACAGACACTCTAGAATATAATGGAAGTGATATTGTAACAGATATATCAGAAAGAATTATAGCAGCAGCAAAGATTACGCCATGGCCAGGAGCAAGTTTGTGTCAAGCATGGGTAAGAGCGGTTTATGCAAATGCAGGCTTAGGAGATGTGGCATATGCAAAAGCAGTTGATGCATATAGGGCAAATGTTGTATCCACAGAAATGGATAATATACCTATCGGAGCAGCGGTTTATGGAACGGGAACAGGAGCATATGGTGCAGGACATGTTGGTATATATATAGGTAATGGACAAGTCATGGACAGTGTTGGTAGCGGAATTAGAACACAATCATTACAAGAATGGGTTGCATGGCAAGAAAATTATGGATTTGTAGTAGATGGTAGAACTGGATGGCTAGGATGGGGATGGCAATCTGGTAGTCCAACTAAGATTATATCTGGTGGGGACGAAAAAGATGATGCTGACGATGATGATAAAAAAGATGACGATGAAGAAGTATCAACAGTAGATATGCAATTAATAACAGATAATGGAAAAGTAACCTTCTATAACGGAGATGGCTCTGCAATGGAAGGTGGAAAACTAAATGCTATAAATTATGAGTTAACAGATGGGCAAGTAGCCATGAAAAATCTGCAACAATACAAAAATTGTGTTATTTATATAGAAACAGCTGAAACAGGAGAAGGTTCATATGCGAACGGAAAATTCTTCTATGTAACAGATACAGGTGGAGGATTAGCAGATAATCAAGTAGATGTATATGCAGATGTAGATCAAGCGACTTTAAATGCAGCACCATATGGTTCATATGTAAGTGGTGCCAAAATATATTTAGTAGAAAGTAATGTAACATTTGAAGACTATAATAGCAAATATTTAGATAAAAGCCTAGGACAAGTAGATTCTGGTTCAGGAAATACACAAAGTCAAAATGCATATAGCGTAGTTGTAGCTACTTGGAGTCAAACACAAGTGATTGTAGAAACAGATGATTCACAAGTAGAGGCAAGTAATAATACAACATTATCAATGACAACTCAAAAAATAAATTATCAAGATTTTGTTAAGGGATATACAATGCCATTTGATTATCTATGGGATTTATTAGTTCAAAGTGAAGATCAAGATTTTGTATTAGATCTTGCAGATTTAGTATATAACAGCGATATACAAATTACTGTACATGATAATTTAAGCGTACATACGAAAAAAGAAATATATCATTATGATAGAAGAGAAAAAGTGCAAACAACTCATGTAGAAGGAAGTATAACTTATCAACCTAGTGGTAGTGGTGCGGCAAATTCTGGAGGAACGCAAATAGCAAGCTTCTCTAAGTCTAGTGGTTTTAAGCCAGTAGAATATCCAAATCCATGTAGCACAACGAGAACAACTATAACAACAACCAATACATTAGATATTAGTTTAACAAAAGCAGATGTCTGGATGCTAAAATATACCAAAGAATATGAATATCAAGGAACACAAAATGGGGAAGAACAAAGCGGTGGTGAACATTCACTAGACAATGTAGATTATGGAGATCCAGAACAAATACAAGAGGACAGGAATGGAGATGGAGCATCAACTTTACAAGCACAAGAAAGTGCATTAACAAGTCAAGGAAATACTATTGTTAGTGGAAGTGTTAGTACAACTTGTAATGTATGGCATGGTGTTTTTGAGATAACAGAAGAAATTACCAATAAGACAGATACAACTAAATATGTGGCATCACCAGCTGTTGTAGAGGAAAAAACAGATAAAAATTCAGAAGAACCAAACTTTGTAACATTATTGTTAAAAGATGGTAATCAAAAGGCAAAACATCATTTATTAGGAGCTTCAGAGTGGTTATTTGACTTGTTAGAAGGAAATGAAAAGACAGCAGATTTAGTAGATTTGACAAAATATTTATTCTATAAGGCCACAGGAAGAGATTATGGTGTCACAGAATTTGATTTCAACGTATTTGTATTTAATGGTGTTACTGGTGCCTCAGGAGGATTAGGATTATTAAGTATTACAACAACAACCTTTACAAGGGAAGAATTTATTGCAGCAGTACAAAGTTACTCAGCAGCTATTAGTAAAGGGTCAGGAACACAGGTATTTAGAGATAATGCTGGTGTTATATATGATGTATGTGTGAAAAATAATATTAACCCTGTACTTTGTGCAGCACAAGCATGGCAAGAACAAAATTGGGATGATCCAAATACATCACCATATAACTACTGGGGAATAGCAGTATATAATGGACAAAATTATGGAAATAGTTATTCAAGTATGGAAAATGCCGTACAAGGATATTGTAACCAGATTAATAGCCAAATTAGTGGAAGTATGAAATCTACATATCAAGCAAGAGCAGCAGAATTTGCAACAGTTAATAATAAATTTAGAGGAGATATGACTACAATATATGATGTATTTTCAGCATATGCCTATATAGGAGATGGACACACATTACAAGAAGAAGCAGATTATGCTGCAGCCTATGTTGAAAAAATAATACAATGTGCAACACAAATCTTTGGAGAAGGGGCATTGGTTGCTACAACAGGAGCACCATCAACATCATACTCTAATGCAGATGCATATACAAAAGTAGCAAATTTATTCCCAAATGGTATACCTCAAAATGAAGCAGAATTAATGCCATATTTAACAACCATCAATGTTCCGGCAACAGGAAAAGATGGAACTAAATATACAATAGCTGTTCAGGTACATAAAGCAATTGCTCAAGATGTGTATAATGCATGTTATGCAGCACAACAAGAAGGATTTAAAGTATATGAAATTGGAGGATATGGTTCATGGAGATGGTCTGATAATGCTGGTAAAGCAGGAGGATTACCACACAGTCAACACTGTTATGGATTAGCAGTTGATATTAACTCAACAGAAAATGGACAGTTCAAAAATGGAAGACCAACAGGAAATTGGTTTTATGATCCTGGAAATAACCCATACTCAATCAAACCAGATAGTGCTTTAGTGCAATCATTTAAAGCAGCTGGATGGGGCTGGGGAGGAGATTGGACATCTTCTAAGGATTACATGCATTTCTCATTCTGTGGAACATAAGGATAAAAATAGGAGGCTTTAGATGAAGAATAAAAAGAAAATAATAATATATTCTATAATTGCTGTATTGGTTATTATCTTAATTGTAACGCTTCTGCTAGTAAAAGCATTAAAAGAAGAAGATAAAATGTATGATGAAATACTTGAAAGTAAAGAGGGTATTGGATCAGCAGATGAAAATCCAGTTAAACTTATCAGAACAAATAATACGGTAACCTATTATACAGTAGATGAATGTTTAAAATCATATTTTAGGATGTTAGAAATTGAAGATAGTGCAGTATTGATGACATATTTAAACGAAAATTACATAAAAGACAATGATATTCATGAAAATAATATACTTACTGTTTTAGAAAAATATGAAGATTATAATACATATCGAACGGCTGAAATGTATGAGATAGCAAATTATAATATAACAACCTATTATGTAAAAGCAAGAATTGATCACAAAAATATTTACTTTATTGTTCATTTAGATGTAAATAATCAAACTTTTGATATAGAGCCAATTACAGAAGAGAATTATCAAAAAAGAGAACAAATGACAAGTAGTAGCATGAAAAGTATAACGAATAAAGTATATAATTATTATGTATATAAAGATTTAAATGATGAAGTTACATCAAAGTTATATTTTGCTGACTACATAAAGACAATGCTTACAGATAGTGAGGAAGCATATCAGTTATTAGATGAAGAATATAAGGAGAAAAGATTTAGTTCAGTAGATGAATTTAATACTTATATTCAAAATAACCAAAATAGATTTAATATTTCATTTCAATTTGAAGATAGTTCTTCAGAATATGAAAATTTTAATGAATATTATGAATTTATAAGCAAAAATGAGAATTTTGGATTAAGAAATTATTCAGTAGAACAATTTGCAGATTATACTAGATATATATGTGTAGATGGATTTAATAATTATTATATATTTTTTGTTACATATCCAGGAACATATACAGCAATGTTAGATTTCTATACGATTGATATGGATGAATTTACGGAAAAATATAATACGTCAACAAATGATGTGAAAGTAGGAATGAATGTACAAAAAATAATACAAGCAATCAATGCAAAAGATTATCAATATATATATAATAAGTTAGATGAAACATTTAGAAATACAAATTATAGTTCGATAAATATGTTAGAAGAATACATTAAAAATAATTTATTTGATACAAATGAAGCAGAATATACGAATTTTTATCAAGAAGGAGATGCTTATATATATCAAGTAAACATGAAGGATGCACAAAATCCAGATACAAATCAAAGGACAATGACAATTATTATGAATTTAAAAGATGAAACAGATTTTGTTATGTCATTTAGTATTGAATAAAAAGAGAGAATATGATATTCTCTCTTTAGATTTATATAAAAACATTCTCATATAAAGGAGAGAAAAAATGATAGAGATAAAAAATGTATCGAAATCTTACATTAAAGGAAAGAAAATAATTGATAATTTAAATTTAGAAATTAAAAATGGAGAAATATTGGGATTTTTAGGTCCAAATGGTGCAGGAAAAACGACAGTGATAAAAATGATGACAGGCATTTTAGAAATAGATGATGGAGACATTTTAATTGATGGAAAAAGCATAAAAAAGGAACCATATGAAGCTAAAAAAAATTTAGGACTAATTCCAGATAGTCCAGATATGTTTTTAAATTTAAAGGGAATAGAATATTTAAATTTTATAGCAGATATCTATAAAATAGGAAAAGAAGAAAGAATCAAATATATAAGAGAATTTTCTAAAAAATTTGATATGGAAAATGCTTTAAATGAAAAAATAGAAAGTTATTCTCATGGTATGAGGCAAAAAATCATTATTATAGGTGTATTATTACATCAGCCAAAAAATTGGATATTAGATGAGCCAATTACAGGATTAGATCCAAAAGCTATTTATGATTTAAAAACAATGATGAAAGAATATGCAAAAAACGGAAATGTTGTATTTTTTTCTACACATATATTAGAAGTAGCAGAAAATTTATGTGACAGAGTTGCAATTATTAATAAAGGAAACATTGTATTTGTAGGAAAGATAGAAGAGTTAAGAGAAAAAATGAAAGAAAATAACTCATTAGAAGAATTATTTATGGAGATAATAAATGATGATTAAAAATATAATGTTATTAACAAAAATATCTACTAGAAATTTTCTGCAAAATTTAAATATATTAGATAAAAATACAAAAAAAATTAATAAAAAATCAATGTATGTTTGGATGTTAATTGTTATTATCATAGCAATAGCTTTTGTCAGTAATGAAGTATTAAATATATTAGAAGATTATGGGCAAGTGCAAATATTTCTTAATGTTCTTTTTACAATTGCTATCATTATTATGTTTATGCAAACAATCATAGCAAGTATGAATATACTATATTTTTCAAAAGATATAGAGTATTTTTTACCAATGCCTATTAAAGCAAAAGAATTATTATTGTCAAAAGTAAATACAATGATAAATATTTTGTATGGTACAGAGTTATTATTTATGCTAATACCATTAATATTATATGGAGTATCCACAACAGCCTCATTTTCTTATTATGTATATGTAATAGTAACATTGCTATTATTACCAATATTTCCCGCAGTATTTGTAAGTATTATTACATTGATTATCATGAAATTTATAAAAACAATAAAAAATAAAAATATGTTTCAAATGATTGTTACTTTATTTTTTGTTTTTCTTATTGTATTGGCAGAAGTTTTATTTATCAAAGGAATTACTTCTACACAATTAGATAGTGAAACTGTTGGAATAACTGCTATGAATATATCTGAAAATATTAATCGCAGTATGGTTGTTATAAATCCACTACTTTGTATTTTAAAGCAAGATCAAGTTGTGATAAATTTATTAAAAGTAATTGGTATTTACGCTGTTATGTATGTAATATTGATAGAAATAGGGAAAAAGACATATATAAAAAATATATTAAAAACAACAGGATATAATAAAAGTAAACATAAACAAAAAGTTGATTTTGAAACACAATGTAATCCACAAAACTTATCAAAAGCATATATAAAAAATGAATTTAAAAATTTTATGAAAAATGCAATATTTTTTATGCAAACGATTTATCCTATCAGTATGATGATGGTTATGTTTATAGTTATAACCATATATTTTAAGATAGGAATGATAGAAAAAAATCAGGAGTTAGCAAATTTATTAGGAGGAATGCATTTAACAATAGAAGGTGTATGCCTAATACTAGGGATTATACAAGTTGTATGTTCAATGGTTAATATATCTATTACTGCCATTTCTAGACAAGGTCCAAATGCTATTTTCATGAAATATATACCAATTAATTTATATAAGCAATTTTTATTAAAAAATGTACCACAAGTTACGATAGATATGGTGATATCTGGGATTGTAGTGATTCTTAGTAAAATCATATTTCCAGCAGTATCTATTGGAAGTTTAATATTAACATTTTTAGTAAGTATTTTATTAATTATTGTTAATAGTTTTCTAATGTTAATTGTAGATATAAAAAGACCTATTCTAGATTGGAAAGCGGAAATAGACGTATTTAAACAAAATCAAAATAAAATATTTCAATATGTATGGACAATTACAGTTGTGGTATTGTTAATGTATATAAAAAGAGCATTTGAAAATATCAATTTATATATTGGCATATTAGCAACATTTATCCTATTTTTATTTATACTAATGATTATCCATATATATGTAAAAAAACAAATAAAGACTCATAAATTATTTAAAAATATTATATAAAAATAGATAAATTCATAAAAAGGGTATAAACAATAAATAAAATGAAAAATCTATGGAAAAAAAGAAATATCAAAAATTTAAAATTGATATTTCTTTTTTAGCTAAATAAATTTATAAAAATATTACCAATAACTCTAAAGACAGCATTTGTATGATATAATTCCATAAAGTAGTTTTTAACAAAAGGCAGTTGAAAGATAAGAAATAAAATAAGAATAACAATAACAAGAGCAATCAATGATTTTACATAGTCTGTAAAAGATTTTTTATATCGTATTTTATATCCTCGGTTTTTTAAGTCTTGTATATAGGCATCATGATATGCTTGTTGTCTTGCCTGATTTACTTGTTTCTCATATTCTAAATTTCTTTTGTATTGTTCAGCCTGTGCATTTTGATAAGCATTTTGTGTATCATTAGGTGTTGTATGATAATTTATATGGGCATTAGGATTAACAGGATTTACATTTTGTGAATCGGTATTATGATATAGATTTTGTTGTAAATTATTTAATCTATCTTTTAATGCCTCATTTTGTCGATACATTTCATCATATTTATCTTGAGAAATAATCGTATCTTCTATTTTTTGATCATATAAAGCTCTTTGGTTTGGGTCTGATAAAATTTGATAAGCTTCATTAATGATTTTAAATGTTTCTTCAGCCTCTTTTTTATGTATTTCATCTTGCAAATCAGGATGATATTTTTTGGCTAAGGTTTTATATGCTTTATCAATAATTTCAGGTGAGGCATTTCTATCTACCTCTAATATTTCATAATAATTTTTATCCATCGTTATAATCCTTTCAATTAAAATAATAGCATAAAAAACAAAACTATTCAACTAAAATTTGTAATTATATGTAAATATGTTGCATAAAGTAAATATTTATTGTACAAGAAAAAATAGAGGAAGTTGCAGCTTCCTCTATTTTTTCTCTTCATATTTTTCAGCAGAGTTTATTTGTGGTGTTGGTTCATTTTCTTTCTCAATAGCTTCTTTTCTAGCTTGTTTTGTTTTTAAGTTATCTTTTGCGACTGTCATTAATAATTTAATTCTATTTGCTTGGTTTGTTTCACTAGCACCAGGATCATAATCTACTGGAGAAATATTGGCATCTGGATATTTTTCTCTAATAGTCTTGATAACACCTTTACCAACAACGTGATTTGGCAGGCAAGCAAATGGTTGCACACAGATAATATTCGGAATGTCATGTTCGATATATTCAATCATTTCAGCTGTTAAGAACCAACCCTCACCAGTTTGATTTCCGATAGATAATACATCTTTTACTTGATTTTCTAAGTGCCAAATATCACAAGGTGGTAAATAGCCTTTTTTAGAATTTGCTAAAGCAATTTTCATATCTTTTTCTAAAATATCAATTAATTTGATAGCAGCTTTCATAATTTTTGAAGAAGTTTTATTAGTGTTTAACAAACTGTTAAAAGTAACTTTATGTGTAGCCATGAATTTAACAAATCCCATAAAGTCAGGTAAAATGACTTCTGCACCTTCTTTTTCTAGTAAATCGGCAACATGGTTATTTCCAAATGGATGATATTTGATTAAAACTTCTCCAACAATACCAACCCTAGGTTTTTCAATAGATGTATCTAATTCTATTTTTTCAAAGTCATTGACAATATCATAAATACTTTGTTTAAATTCTTTGGTTGATGATTTTTGAAGTAATTTTTTACATTTTTCCATCCACTCATCAAATAATTTTTGTGTTTCTCCCTTATGTTTTTCATAAGCTCTGTTTTTGGTTAACATTTTTTGTAATAAGTCACCATATAGAATAGTTTTTAATAAACGTTCAATTAATGGTACTGTTATTTTAAATCCTGGCATTTTTTCCATACCAACAATATTAAATGAAATAACGGGTATATTTTCAAATCCTGCATCTTTAAGAGCTTTTCTAATAAATCCTATATAATTGGTTGCTCTACATCCTCCACCTGTTTGTGACATAATTAAAGCGGTTCTATTTAAGTCATATTTACCAGATTGAAGTGCTTCAATCATTTGTCCAGTTACTAAGATAGATGGATAACAAGCATCATTATTGACATATTTTAATCCAGTTTCTACTGTTTTTTGAGTACATTCTCTTAGTAATTCCACTTTATATCCACTAGATTGTACAGCTGCTTCCAATAATTCAAAATGAATTGGTGCCATTTGTGGTACTAAAATAGTATAATCTTTTTTCATATCTTTTGTGAAGATTTTTTTATGTTGCTCATAATCGCCAGTAGCTGTGTGTTCTCTTTTTTCTTTTTCACGTTTATTCATACTAGCAAGTAATGAACGGATAC
The DNA here is from genome assembly GCA_949289635.1 of uncultured Eubacteriales bacterium. Classification (GTDB taxonomy): domain Bacteria; phylum Bacillota; class Clostridia; order TANB77; family CAG-508; genus CAG-269. The sequence goes on from CASEOS010000007.1 coordinate 34,258, forward strand.
GAATTCTAACAGCTCCTAGGTTATTTACTTCATCAATTTTGATTAATGTATACATTTTATCATAACTAGATAAGATTTCTTCCACTTGGTCTGTTGTAACGGCATCAACACCACATCCAAAAGAATTTAATTGAACTAATTCTAAAGAATCATGTTTTCCAACAAAATCAGCTGCTGCATAAAGTCTTGCATGATATACCCATTGGTCAACAACACGAATTGGTCTTTTGACTTCTGTTTGATTAGAAATACTGTCTTCTGTTAAAACACATAATCCTAATGAAGTGATTAATGTATCAATACCATGATTGATTTCTGGGTCAACATGATATGGACGACCAGCTAACACAATACCTTTTAAATGATTTTCTTCTATATATGCTACTGTTTCAGCACCTTTTCTACGGATATCTTCTTTACATTTTTGATATTCTGCTTCTGCTTTATCGGCTGCTTCATTTAGTTCTTCTTTTGTAAAGTGATATTGCTTAAACTCATCTAATTCTAGTATCTTCTTTACTAAGTTTTTCTTATCAAAAGGTAAGAATGGGTTTAAGAATTTTACGCTAGGGTCTTTTAATCCTTCTACATTATTTTTCAATACCTCAGAATAAGAAATAACAATTGGACAGTTATAATGGTTATCGGCTTTTTCATATTCTTTTCTAGAATATGGCATACAAGGATAAAAGATGGTTTTAATTCCTTGCTCTAATAAACTTTCAATATGTCCATGTGAAAGTTTCGCAGGATAACATACAGATTCTGAAGGCATAGATTCCATACCTTTTTCATAGGTTTTTCTAGTACTCTTTTCAGAGATAATAACTCTAAATCCTAAACTGGTAAGGAACGTAAACCAGAAAGGATAATCCTCATACATATTTAAAACCCTAGGGATTCCAATCGTTCCTCTGGTTGCATATTGTTCTTCTAATGGTGTATAATCAAAAATTCTTTCATATTTGTATTGTACCAAGTTTGGTAAATTTTTAGCTTTAGTAACAATACCTGCACCTTTTTCACAACGGTTACCTGTTACATGGATTTGTCCATTACTAAATTTATTGATTGTTAATTTACAATGGTTTTCACAGTTATTACAATGGGTATGTGTAATTTTTATTTTTAAATTATCTAATTCATTTGTTTTTAAGATTGTTGATGTATATTCCATATCTAAGTTAGCTTCATATTGTTCTTTTGAAAGTAAAGCCATTCCGTAAGCTCCCATTAAACCAGAGATATTTGGTCTGACAACATGTTTACCAACAATTAGCTCAAATGCTCTAAGAACTGCATCATTATAGAAAGTACCACCTTGAACAACAATATGTTTTCCTAATGTTTCAACATCTCTTACTTTCATAACTTTTTGAATGGCATTTTTGATAACAGAATATGATAAACCACTAGAAATATCTCCAACAGAATATCCTTCTTTTTGTGCTTGTTTAATTTTTGAGTTCATAAATACAGTACATCTTGAACCTAAATCAACAGGTCTTCTTGATTTTAGTGCTTCTTTAACAAATTCAGATATTTCTAAATTTAAACTTTTGGCAAATGTTTCTATAAAAGAACCACATCCAGAAGAACAAGCTTCATTTAGCATGATATTATCAATAGAACCATTTTTAATTCTAATATATTTCATATCTTGCCCACCAATATCGACAATACTGGTGACATCTGGTTCGAATGTTTTAGCAGCTGTATAATGGGCAATCGTTTCAATTTCGTTTAAATCAACATTTAAAGCTGTTTGAATTAGTTTTTCCCCATAACCTGTCACACCACTATATCTTAAAATGGCTTTTTCAGGTAATACCTTATACAATTTTCTTAACATATCCATAACACTTTGTAATGGATTTCCTTCATTACTACCATATAAAGAATATAATAGGTTGCCATCTCTATCAATTAACACAAGTTTTGTGGTTGTAGAACCTGCATCAATTCCTAAGAAACAGTCACCTTCGTAATTTTCTAATGGTTTTGAAGGAACAGTTGCTCTATTATGTCTTTCTTTAAAAGCTTCATATTCCGCTTCATCTTTAAATAAAGGATCAAGTGGTTGTGTGGTTGTATCATGTGAATTTTTAAAGTTCTCTATTTTCTTTTCTAATTCATTAGGAGTAATCACTTCTGTGTTAAAGGAATCCAAAGCAGCACCTTTTGCAACTAATAAATGTGCATTTTCTGGTACAATGATTTGGTCATCTGTTAAATGTAATGTTTCTATAAAACGTTTTCTTAGCTCTGGAAGATAACTTAAAGGTCCACCCAAAAAGGCAATATTTCCTCTAATAGGTCTACCACAAGCCAATCCGCTAATAGTTTGGTTAACAACTGCTTGGAAAATAGAAGCTGCAATGTCTTCTTTTGCAGCACCTTCATTAATTAAAGGTTGTATATCGGTTTTTGCAAAAACACCACAACGAGAAGCAATCGGATAAATGGTTTGATATCCTTTTGCTAATTCATTTAATCCAGCTGTATCTGTATGTAATAAAGAAGCCATTTGGTCTAAAAAGGCACCAGTACCACCAGCACAAGTACCATTCATTCTTTGTTCAATAGAATTATCAAAATAGATAATTTTGGCATCTTCTCCACCTAATTCGATAACAACATCTGTTTTTGGAAAGTATTTTTCAATGACTCTCTTACAAGAAACGACTTCTTGAATAAAATCCACTCCTAAAAATTTTGCAGCAGACATTGCACCAGAACCAGTTAAAGCAACTGTAAATGAAGCAGAAGGATATTTTACTAGTAATTCTTCTAACACTTCACAAACTGTCTTTTTGGCATCTGAAAAATGTCTACGATAATCTGAATATATAGTATTTTTATTAGAATCCATCACAATTATCTTGACTGTTGTAGATCCAACATCAAGACCAACATGTAAAATTTCATTCATGACAAAAACTCCTTTTTTGTATATAAATTTTTCATAATAAATCACCTTCATTGTATACGGAAAAGCCACTTTTGTCAAATGGAAAATGTTGTAAAAGGAGGGCGATGATTTTGGGGACGGAGCAAAAAATCATCATTTATTATAAACTGTTGTATAAAAAATTTTTGTAAAAATGATGATTTTTTGCTCCGTCCCCAAAATCATCGCCCTCCTTTGGCAACTTTTTTTAGTTCTAAAAAGGACAAACAAATAATAGAATAGGTAATAAATAAAATTAATTAAAATTGAAAGAAAGGAATGAAAATAAGATGAATAAAAAAATAGTTATTGTGTTTACGGTTTTATTAATCATTATATTAGTAGGAGGATATTTTATCATCCAATATTTTAAAGGGAAAGAAAAGGAAACAATAATAGAAGAATATATACCAGAAGAAGAAATTACAGAAGAACAAAACAGACAAACCATTGTTAGCCTATATTTCTTAGAAAAAGAAACAAATGAATTGGCACCTGAAGCAAGACTAGTAGATATTAAAGAAATTATGAATACACCTTATGATAAATTGGTAACTATGCTAATAGAAGGTCCTAAAAATGAGAAGTATACAAAATTGATTCCAGATAATACGAAATTAAATAAAATATATAAGGAAAAAGATATGATATATTTAGATTTTTCGAGTGAATTTTTAAATTATAATAAAGAAGATGCATCTGTAAAACAAAATATGATTAATAGCTTAGTCAAAACATTAACACAATTAACAGAAGTAAATTCTATTAAAATTTTAATTGATGGAGAAGAAAATGAGGAATTTAATGAAATTTATACATTAGAAAAAAATAATAATTAAAAAAATAAATAAAAAAATAATAGTAAAAAATAAATAAAAAAATAATAGTAAAAAATAAATAAAAAAATAATAGTAAAAAATAAATAAAAAAATAATAATAAAAAATAAATTATAAAAAATAATAAAAATAATAAAATTATTTTAAAATTCTATATAATTTAATATATTTAATAAATCTGTTGAAATGATTTAAAAAATATTCAACTTCATGCAAAGATTTAATTGTATTATCTGTACAACATTTAAAATTAAATTTCTTTTTAGGGGGTGGGCATTTTCCACCTCTATTTTCTATAGGCTTTATGCTTCTTTTTTTCATGAAATCACCTCAAAAATTTTCATATATTATTAGTATATGAAAGAATTTAAAATATGTTATGAAAAGAAATGTTTACAAATATTATGTAAATGTGATACAATATGGGCAAAATAAGATAAATGTAAGGAAATAAAGATGAAAGAAAATATAAAATTAAAAGAAAATGAAAGAATTGATGACTTAGAATATAAAGGTTTAAAAATGATACAAAATAAAGATGGATTTTGTTTTGGAATTGATAGTATATTACTTTCTGATTTTGCAAAAAACATAAAAAAAGGAGCAAGAGTACTAGATTTAGGAACAGGAACAGGAATTATTGCGACTTTATTATGTGGAAAAACAGAATTATCTGAAATTATAGGTATAGAAGTTCAAGAAGAAGTTTATGAAATGGCAAAAAGAAGTATACAATTAAATCATTTAGAAGATAAATTTAAAATAATACAAGACAATATACTAAATTTAAATAAATATTTTGAAAAAAATACATTTGATGCCATAGTGACAAATCCACCATATAAAAAGAAGGAAACGGGAATACAAAACGAAGATACTAGAAAATTAATTTCTAGACATGAAATAGAGGCAAATTTAGAAGATTTTATAAAGATTTCAAAAAATATGTTAAAAGATAAAGGGGAATTTTATATTGTTTATAGACCAGAAAGATTAGTAGATTTGTTATCTCTTATGAGAAAGTATAAAATAGAACCAAAAAAAATTCGATTTGTATATTCAAATGTAAATGCTATATCGAAATTAGTGTTAGTACAAGGCGTGAAAAATGCAAGACCATTTTTAAAATTAGAACCTAATTTATATATTTATGATGAAAACGGAAATTATACAGAGGAAATCTTAAAAATTTATCATAAAAATTAAAAAAGAAAGGATAAAAGTATGAAAGAAATCAATCAAAAAGAAATAGGAACTTTATATATTGTGGCAACACCAATTGGGAATTTAGAAGATATTACATTAAGAGCCATCAACATATTAAAAAAAGTAGATTTGATTGCAGCAGAAGATACAAGACATACTTTAAAATTATTAAATCATTTAGAAGTATCAAAACCATTAATCAGTTATCATAGACATAATGAAGATGTCAAAACAGATATATTAATTAAAGAATTAAAGCAGGGAAAACAGATAGCACTTGTATCTGATGCAGGAACTCCAGGAATTTGTGATCCAGGAGAAGAAGTTATAAAAAAATGTATAGAAGAGGAGATTCCGATTGTACCAATTCCAGGGGCTTGTGCCATGATTAATGCATTAATCTGTTCAGGATTAGATACAAAAGAATTTGTATTCATCGGGTTTCTGCCATTAAATAAGAAAAATAGAAAAGAAAAATTAGAAGAAATTAAAAATACAACAAAGACAATGATTTTATATGAGGCACCACATAAATTAGAAACAACACTAAAAGATTTAAAAGATATTCTTGGGAATAGAAAAATTGTATTGGCAAGGGAATTGACTAAAATTCATGAAGAATATATCAGAGAAAATATAAATGTATTAATTGAAAAAGCAAAGGATTTAAAAGGAGAAATCGTTTTACTAATAGAAGGGCTAGAGAAAAAAGTAGAAAATAATTTGTTACAGTTATCTTTACAAGAGCATTATCGATATTATGAAGAAAGAGGGCTTAGTAAAAAAGAGATTATTAAGCAAATAGCAAAAGATAGAAATGTTAATAAAAATGAAATATATCAAAAATTTATTGATAAAAATTAAGTGAAATAATCAACTATCAAACTATAAAAAATATATAAACTATAAAAGAAAAAACAAAAGAACCAAGTAAGTAAGAGAAAAGCTCTTATTTACTTGGTTTTAATTTACTTATTTTTTTTGAACAATCTTCACAAATTAATTTATCATTATAATTGATTAAATTTTCAGTATTTCCACAAAAAATACAATTTGGTTCATATTTTTTTAGTACGATTGATGAACCATCAACATATATTTCAATAGGATCTTTTTCAGCAATGTTAAATTGATTTCTGATTTCGATAGGAATAACTACTCTTCCTAGTTCATCTACTTTTCGAATGATTCCTGTTGATTTCATAAGTTTATCCCCCCTTAAAAAGTTAATTTACAACCCTATATATATTGTTACTATATCACAAATAGACAAGCAGGTCAATTAAAAAGTAATAAAAAATTGATAATAGAATAAAATTATTTAGGTGATAAATATGTTAAATTTAGTTTGGCCAATTTTCATAATAATATCATTTTCTTATGCAATTTTTTCAGGAAATTTACAAAATTTAAATACGAGTATTTTTGATAGTGTAGAAGATGCTGTCAATTTAAGTATCACTATGTTAGGAACCATGTGTTTATGGAGTGGAGTTATCAATGTTGCCAAAAATACCAATATAATAAAAAGGATGAATACGATATTAAAACCAATTATTAAATTTCTGTTTCCAGAAATCAAAGAAAATAAAAAAGCACAAAGTGAAATTTCTATGAATATGGTAGCCAATATTTTAGGGTTGGGAAATGCAGCTACACCATTAGGGATAAAGGCAATGGAAACCTTACAAGAAGAGAATAAGAATAAACAAGAATTAAGTAATTCGATGATCATGTTAATTGTAATCAATACAGCATCTATTCAAATTATTCCAACAACGATTATTGCTATAAGGAGTTCTTTGGGTGCAGAAAATCCGACAGCTATTATTGTTCCTGTATGGATTGCAACAGTTTGTGCAGCAATTGCGGGAATAACCATAACAAAATTATTGATAAGATATTCTAATAAAAGGGAGAAGATATGATAAACTTTATCAATTTTTTATCCAATTTAGTGATGCCGCTCATGATATTAATTATTGTGATTTATGGTGTGATAGAAAAAAAAGAAGTTTTCGATAAATTTATTGAAGGGGCAAAAGATGGAATAAAAATTGTTATTAATATTTTTCCAACGTTAATAGGTCTTTTTTTGGCAGTAGGAACATTAAGAAGTTCAGGTGTGATAGATATTGCTATAAAGATGGCAGAGCCATTATTAAATATACTGCATTTTCCAACGGAAATCATGCCATTAGCATTGTTAAGACCAATATCAGGAAGTAGTTCAATAGCAGTGGCAACAGATATTATGAAAAATTTTGGAGTAGATAGCCAAATGGGAATCATGGCAGCTGTTATTATGGGAGCAACAGAAACAACGTTATATACTATTGCAGTATATTCTTCAAGTGTAAAAATAAAAAAGACAAGATTTGTTTTGATAGCAGCATTAACAGCAGATATTGTCGGAATTGTGACAAGTATTCTTGTATGTCGTTTTTTGTCGTAAAGTTTTTCTTGACATTATTTTACAGATATTGTATAATTATGGAAATTAAATCAATAAGGAATTTAAATGAAATGTTATTAAAAATATTATTGTTTATTTCAATATTTTTTATAGTAAGAATTATCATTGTAAAAATATTATTTTATCAAATTTTAAAATCAGAAATCAATTCAAAAAAATCAAGTTTTTAATTTTGTAGAGGAAATAACAAATCCCCCATAATTAGTATTTAAAATTCTTTGCCCCTATATTCTTTTAAATATTTTTTTCTATGTTATTTTCTCTACAATATAATATATAAATTTATTATAAAAACAAATAATAAAAATGAATATATTATTTAAAATATATTCAACTATTATCTATGATAAGTTTCACCATTTGATATTTTAAATCCTCTAAAAATTTGTTCCAATAGAAAAACACGAATTAATTGATGAGGAAATGTCATTTTTGAAAAACATATCTTTTGGTGAGCTTTTTTTAATAATTCAGAAGAAAGACCTAAAGAACCTCCAATAACAAAAGTAATAGAACTTGTTTGTAAAGATAAATTTTCTATTGTTTTAGAAAATTCTTCAGAAGAAAGTTCTTTACCAGTTAAATCTAAGCAAATCATATAAGAATCTTTTTTAATATGATTTAAAATATTATTAGATTCTTTAGTTTTAATTTCATTAGAAATACTCTCATTTAATTTATCAGGTATTTTTTCATCTGGCAATTCTAAAATAGATAATTTACAATATTTACTTAATCTTTTAGAATATTCATTTATGGCATCTTTTAAATAGTTTTCTTTAATTTTTCCAATACATATAATATTAATATTTAACATGTTATACTCCTTTTGTCCAATTGGGGACGTTTCTATTTGGACATTTTGAGGGATTTTGGGGACGGACTCATTTTTCCCTTTTTATATTATTAAATACTTAAAAATATAGAATATAAGTCATTCAACAATTTTGTATAAGCTAAATTTCTAATTTCAAATTTAGATACGCAAAATCGTTTCATTTTTTATATTCTATATTTTTATTCTAATCAAATTAGAAAAAGGGAAAAATGAGTCCGTCCCCAAAATCCCTCAAAATGTCCAAATAGAAACGTCCCCAATTGGACATTTAAATTGTCACTAATTTACTATGTGTATCTCTACTAGCTACTGAAAGTGCTAGAGAATTTTCGTTATAATTATTAGCAATTAATTCTTCAATAACCGTCTTATAGGCAAGTTCTGGAAAATTACTTTCTTTACTTAAATGACCAAGCATGGCATTTTTTAAACCAGATTTTAATAAAAAAGAAATGGTTTTTCCAGCAAGTTGATTAGATAAATGTCCAGATGGTCCTGCAATTCTAGATTTTAAAGAAAATGGATAGGATGAGCATTTTAATACTTCAGGGTCATAGTTAGATTCTATCATAACAAATAAGCTCTCTTCCAAATTCTTTAAAATATCATTTGTCATATGTCCGGATATCTGTTGCAATACTAATTTTCTTATTTTCATTTAATATGGTAAATCCGCAAGGGTTTGCTGCATCATGTGGAATAGAAAATGGATTAATGTCCAAATCTCCTATTGAAAATTTTTCTGCAACTTTAAATTTTTTGATATTTTTATCCGCAATTTTATCTCTTTGTTTTGGCATAGCATCTAATGTTTCTTGATTGACAAATACAGGTAAATCAAATTTTTTAGAAAAAGTTCCTAATCCTTGTACATGGTCTGAGTGTTCATGAGTGACTAAAATACCATCTAAAGTATTAGGATCAACATTTAAATCATTTAATGCTTTCTCTATTTTTTTACTGCTAACACCTGCGTCAATTAATAATTTTGTATTATTTGTTTCGACAAATAAGCTATTTCCGCTACTCCCACTATATAAACTACAAAAATTTAGCATAATTTTTTCAATCTCTTTCCTTTGTTTATTTCATTTAAACTTTTAGATATGTTTATTCTGTTACTCTTTCGATTTTAGCACCTATTTTTCTGAATTTTTCTTCGATATTTTCATATCCTCTATCAATATGCTCTAAATTATAGATTTCTGTTACACCTTCAGCAGCAGTACCAGCAATTACTAAAGCTGCCCCAGCTCTTAAATCGGAAGAATATACAGGTGCACCAGATAATTTTTTCACACCTTCGAAAAAGGCTGTTTTTCCATGAGCAGTAATTTTAGCACCCATTTTATTTAATTCTTCTGTATATTGGAATCTAGAATCCCATATACTTTCATTAATCGTGCTTGTCCCATTAGCAAGTGATAAAACAACACCCATTTGTGGTTGTAAATCTGTAGGAAAACCAGGGTAAGGTAATGTTTTAATTGTAGCTTTATTTGGTCTTTTATTACACCAAACACGAATACTATCTCCATAATCTTCTACATTACCGCCAATCTCTAAGATTTTAGCAGTAATAGATTCTAAGTGTTTTGTAATACAATTTTTGATTAATAAATCTCCCTTAGTTGCTATGGCAGCAAGCATAAAAGTACCTGCTTCAATTTGGTCAGGAACGACAGAATAGGTTGCGTTTCCTTGTAGTTTATCAACACCATTAATTTTGATGACATCAGTACCTGCACCTCTAATATCAGCTCCCATAGTATTTAAAAAGTTAGCAACATCAACGATATGTGGTTCTTTAGCCGCATTATCAATAATGGTTGTTCCTTTAGCAAGTACAGCTGATAACATAACATTAATTGTAGCACCAACTGATACGATATCCATATAGATAGGACAACCTTTTAATTTTTTAGCTTTTGCATAAATTTTACCTTTTTCTACGGTAACATTTGCACCTAACAATTCAAATCCTTTAATATGTTGATCAATTGGTCTTGCACCTAATTTACAACCTCCAGGCATACCAACTTCAATTTCGCCTTTTCTACTAAGCATAGCACCAATAATATAGTAAGAAGCTCGAAATTTACTAGTCAAGTCTAAAGGTGCTTTTATTGTTGTTATATTTGTGGTATCAATTGTGATACTATTTGCATTATTCCAAGTGATTTTTGCACCTAATTTTTCTAATATAGTACAAGATATTTTTATATCACTAATATTTGGTAGATTTTCTATTGTACATACACCATCAATTAAAAGAGTAGCTGGTAAAATGGCAACGGCAGCATTTTTAGCACCGCTAATTGTTACTTCTCCTTTTAGTGGTGTGGGTCCTTTTACTACTAATTTCTCCAATTTATATACCCCCAATAAAATTTATATAGTATGAATTTTAAAATAAAATAGAGTGTATATATTTTACACTCTACTTTTCTTATCAACTATATCATAAACCGATTTAGATTGCAACTATTTTTTGGCAGTAATTAAGCCAGTATTGTTTAAAAATTCTAATATTTTAAATTTCAATTTAAAAGTAGGATTTTCTTCATTATCAGATACAATAGAAAATCCTTCATCAGTCAAAGAATTTTCTAAGTTTTCTTTTGATTCTTCAGGAACAACACCAGAAGAAACATCGACAAAACATAAAGGAGGAAACATGACACACCACCAATTTTGTCCCTTGGCTTTACCAATTTCTACTTTTAAAGCATCATAATATCCTGCGGGAAGAGAAATATCTCCATAATGTTTTGTTGGAAATTCAAAATTTCCGATACTGGCATTAACAGAATAATCAAAGCCTTGTTCTTTGATAGTATTTAATGCGATTTCTTCAAAATCTTCTATATGTTCATTTGCAATGGTAATGGCTTCATCTTTAGAAGTAGAATCTGCACATAATGTATTCATATATTCTAATAAATGGTCTCTCACAATATATTTTAAATTTTGATCTATGTCAGAGTCACTATTGGCAATGACATGTAAACGAAAAACAGAATTCGCAATATCATTAGAAATATCATGGGCATATGTTATGGCACAAATGGTCGTATAGGCAAAAAATAGAAATGTTAAAATGATTACCATTTTTACCTTGGTATGATTACATAATTTTAAAAATTTTTTCATAAGTTACCTCCAATAAACTTTTTTTGTAAAATATTCTTTAAGATAAGTATTAACAAAATAAGAAAAAATATACATTGTCGAAAAAAAACGATGAGTTTCTTTGAAATATGATTGACATATTTGTCATGAAATGGTAAAATTTACCAGTAAACAAAATGAACAAATTAGCAATTCCGTATGGTTATATCAATTTGAAAGGAATGTTTGTGATGGAAAATATAACAAAAGAAAAAAATTGTGCATTTTATGCAAGTGATTATCATTTTGAAATGATTAGTTTGCCATATATTAGTAAAAGTATGGATAAAAACGAGGAAATCATCATATTAACAGAAAATGATTTAGAAGATACAGTAAGAACTTTAATATCAAAAATGAATTTAAAAGAAGAAAAGCAAACCCAAATATTAGGATTAGATTGGCATAATAATGATTTGAAAAAATTTAAAGAAATTAGTAAGAAAACAAAAGAGAATGCAAATATAGTTATTTTTATTAAAGGAAAAGAAAACTATATTCAAAATATTAACAAAAACATTGAAAAATGGACGAGTAGAAATAAACATATTAAAATTATAGATTGTTATGAGTTTTTTGAAGTAGAAGAAAAGATAGATGAGATTGCAAAAGAATATGATAAAGTTCTAGGGGCATCTAGGATGTAGAGGATAATAAAAACAAAAATAGGAAGTAAAACGGCAGGTAAATTTTTTATCTGCCAATAATTGACTAAAATAAAATTATGGTGTAATATAAGTGTGGTTTTAAAATTTTAGAAAGGATGAAGCTTATGGATACAGAATTGGAAGAAATAAAAGAGATACTAAAAAAATATGGTCAAGAACAGTTATTAAACTATTATAATGAATTAGATGAAATAAAAAAAGAAACATTATTAAATCAAATTCGTAATATCAATTTTGAACTTGTAAAAAAATTATATGATAGTACAAAAGAACAAAAAGTAAATGTAGAAGATAAAATTACACCAATTGATTATTTGGATAAATATAAATTAAATGACCAATATAAATATTATGAAAATATAGGAAAAAAAGCAATCAGAGAAGGAAAATTAGCAGCAGTTACTATGGCAGGAGGGCAAGGAACAAGATTAGGACATAATGGACCAAAAGGAACTTATGATATTGGATTAGATTCTCACAAATCTTTATTTGAACTATTAGCTGATAATTTGAAAGCAGAAGGTAAAAAATATGATATCATGATTCCTTGGTTTATCATGACAAGTAGAGAAAATAATAAAGAAACTGTGGAATTTTTTGAAAAACATAGATGTTTTGGTTATAAAAAAGACAAAAACCTATTCTTCTTTGTGCAAGGTGAACTTCCAATGATGGATACAGAAGGAAAAATCTTAATTGGAGAAGATGGATTAGTAAAACTTGCAGCAGATGGACATGGTGGAATTTATGAATCACTAGTAAAAACCCAAATGACGAAAAAGATGAGAGAATTAGGCGTAGAATGGGTATTTATTGGTGGAGTAGATAACTGTTTAGTAAAAATGGTAGATCCTGTTTTAATGGGAATTGCTATTGATAAAAAAGTAACCGTAGCTTGTAAATCAGTTGTAAAAGCAAATCCACATGAAAAAGTAGGCGTATTTTGTAAAAGAAATGGAAAACCAAATGTAATTGAATATTCAGAAATTACAGATGAAATGGCAGAAGCGACTGATGAGAATGGAGAATTACTATATGGAGAATCACATATATTATGTAATTTGTTCAGTATAGATGCAATTGAAAGAATGGGGGCAGAGCCATTACCATATCATGTTGCATTTAAAAAGGCAAAATATATAGATAAAGATGGAAATTTGGTTGTACCAGATTCACCAAATGCCTATAAATTTGAAGCATTTTTATTTGATGCGTTTGGTGAAGTAGATGATATGGCAGTTTTAAGAGTAAAAAGAGAAGAAGAATTTGCACCAGTTAAAAATAGTGATGAAAAAGGTGTAGATTGCCCATCAACAGCTAGAGAATTGTATAAGAAATTTTATCATTTAGATTAAAGATACAAATACAAATATTTTTTAGGTTTATAAAAAATAAAGATGATGTTGTAAATATACAGCATCATTTTTGTTAGCATAAATAATAGGTTTCAATTTTTTTATTTTATACGAAATCATTTAGAAACATAGAGATTATTCTTTTAAATTTTTAAAAAAAGCTTTTTTTATTATTTTATTTATGGTACGATAGCAAGAGAATCATTATAAAGAAAAAAAGATAGGAGGGTATTATATAATGAATTACTTAGAAGAATATAAAAAATGGTGTGAAAGTCCAGAATTTGATGAAGAAACCAAAAAAGAATTATTATCTATAAAAGATGATGAAAAGGAAATAGAGGATAGATTTTATAAAGAATTAGAATTTGGAACAGCAGGACTTAGAGGTGTCATTGGAGCAGGAACTAACAGAATGAACCAATATACCGTAGGAAAAGCCACACAAGGATTAGCAAATTATATATTAGACCAAGGTACAGAAAACAAAGGTGTAGCGATTAGCTATGATTCTAGAAAAATGTCAAAAGAATTTAGTATGCAAACAGCTCTAATTCTATGTGCAAATGGAATCAAAACCTATTTATTTGAAAGCTTAAGACCAGTTCCTGAATTATCATTTGCTATCAGAGAACTAAAATGTACAGCAGGTATTATGATAACAGCAAGTCATAATCCACCAAAATATAATGGATACAAAGTATATTGGGATGATGGAGCACAAATTGTATCACCAAGAGATAAAGATATTATTGCAAAAGTAAGAGCAGTTGAAAGCTTTTCAGAAATAAAACAAATGTCAGAAGAAGAAGCAAAACATAAAGGATTATTAAACTTTGTAGAAACAGAGATGGATGACAAATATATTGAAAAATTAAAAAGTTTAATCTTAAATCCAGAAATTGTGAAAGAGCAAGGTAAGAAATTAAAAGTGGTTTATACACCATTACATGGAACAGGAAATATGGTAGCAGAAAGATTATTAAAAGAAATAGGAATTGAGAATTTATATGTTGTTCCAGAACAGAAAGAACCAGATGGCAATTTCCCAACAGTAGATTATCCAAACCCAGAAGATCCAAAAGCATTCAAATTGGCCTTAGAATTAGCAAAAAAAGTAGATGCAGATGTTGTATTAGCAACTGATCCAGATGCCGATAGATTAGGTATTTTTGCAAAAGATACAAAAACAGGAGAATATAAAGATTATACAGGAAATATGTCAGCATTATTAATTGCAGAATATAGAATTTCTCAAATGAAAGAAAAAGGTATGTTACCTAAAAATGGAATGTTTATCACAACTGTGGTATCTTCTGAGTTAGCAAAAGCAATTGCGAAAAATTACAATTTAGAATGTATAGAAGTATTAACAGGATTTAAAAATATTGGTGCCGTTATGAGAAAAGCGGAAGAAAATAAAGATAAACAATATGTATTTGGATTTGAAGAAAGTTATGGTTGTTTAATTGGAGATTATGCAAGAGATAAAGATGGAATTGCAGCCGTTATGGCACTTTGTGAAGCAGCATGTTATTACCAATCAAAAGGAATGACATTGTGGGATCAAATGATAGCCATTTATGAAAAATATGGTTATTACAAAGAAACACAAGTATCTATTGTTAGAGAAGGTGCAGAAGGCGCAGAAGAAATTAAACAAATGATGACAAATACGCGTAATAAAGATATAGAAAAAATTGGAGATTATAAAGTCTTAACATTTAAAGATATAGAAAAAGACTATGTGAAAAATATGATAACAGGAGAAGAAAGTAAAACTGGACTTCCAAAATCAAATGTTTTATATTATGAATTAGAAGACAATAATTGGTGTTGTATTAGACCATCAGGAACAGAACCAAAAATAAAACTATATATGGGAGTAAAAGGAAAAACAGATGAAGAAGCAAGAAAAAAATTAGAAGATTTAAAACAAGCTATGTTAGATGTTGTGAAACGCTAGGGACGTGTCAAATCGTTCCAAAATGATACCAAAAGGGACAGACCTTTCCCGGGTAAGCTAGATATACATAGAATATAAAACCAATACACAATTTTGTATAAGCTAAATTCTCGTAGAAATTATACAAGAAAAAAGTGAGCCTCTTTCATTGTTGCTTGTCAATCATAAGCAAAATGAACATTCCTCACTTTTTTCTTTTACAATTTCTAAACTCAAATTTAGATACGCAAAATTGTTCCTTTCTTTATATTCTATGTATATCTGGCTTCACCTTGGAGTGGAAGATCTGTCCCTTTTGGTATCATTTTGGAACGATTTGACACGTCCCTAGCGTTTCCAGTCATCTAAATTTCTTTGAATGGCTCCAAATAAATTAGCTCTTATCATAGGAATATTCTTAGATAATGTATAAATTAAGTTTTTCATATCTTCTCTTTTGGATGTTCCATCCATTGGACAAACTTTTGGCATAACCTCTATATTGCTTTTTCTAACAAATCGTCTAATTTCTTTTTCAGGTGTATATACAAGAGGTCTAATTAAAGTGATTTTTGAACGGTCCATATAACTTTTAGGGGAAAATGTTCCAATATTTCCTGTATATAGCAAATTTAAAAGAAAAGTTTCTAATACATCATCTTGATTATGTCCCAGGGCAATTTTATTACAGCCTTCTCGAATGGCAATAGAGTTAATCACGCCTCTACGCAAATTGGCACATAAAGAACATGGATTTTTTTCTTTCCTGATATCAAAAACAATTTCTTTTGCATTGCTGTTTTCAACAAATAATGGAACATCGACTTCATCACATATCTTTTTTAAAAAGTCAATGTTGAAAAATTCAAAGCCTGGATTGACACTGACAGCGATTATATCGAATTTTTTAGGATAAAATATCTGTAAATTTTTAAAAGCTTTTAACATGGTGATAGAGTCTTTACCACCAGAAAGGCAAATGGCAATTTTATCTCCTTCTTCTATCATGTGATATTCTTCTATTGCTTTTCGCATATGACTTAATATTCTTTGCATTTTCGCTCCTCTTTCTTATTTTTTTATAGTATATCATATATTGTCAATAACTTTGAATTTTGATAAGATAAGTATGGTGAGTAGATATACATGGCTGATAGAGAAAATAGATTGATTTTTAGGATGAAATATATTATAATAATTTCTGTATATGTGCTTATAGCTCAGCAGGATAGAGCAGTCGCCTCCTAAGCGACCGATGGGGGTTCGAGTCCCTCTAGGCACACCAAAAAATGGAGGAAATATGGAAGAAAAATTTATGCAAGAAGCATTAAAAGAGGCAAAAAAAGCATATGATAAATTAGAAGTTCCAGTAGGCTGTGTGATTGTAAAAGATGGAAAAATCATTGCAAGAGGACACAATGCAAAAGAGACAAAACAAGATACAACAAAACATGCGGAAATGATAGCGATACAAAAAGCAAGCAAAAAACTGGATTCTTGGAGATTACTAGATTGCGAAATGTATGTAACATTAGAGCCATGTAGTATGTGTGCAGGAGCCATTATTAATGCAAGGATAAAAAAATTATATATTGGTACATTAGATAAAAAAACAGGTGCAGCAGGTTCTGTGTTAAATCTATTTGAAGATTATCCATTTAACCATAAAGTAGAAGTAGAAGCAGGCATAATGAAAACAGAATGTGAAAAAATTTTAAAAGATTTTTTTAAGGAATTAAGAAAATTAAAACAATAGAAATATATCCATATTTACAGGGAGGAAGATATGATTAATAAATTAAAAGAGTTAACGAAAACGAAAAGTTTTCATATATGCATGATAATTGTGATTATTGTAGTTATTTTATTTGTAGTGGGTATGTTAGTTTTAAGATATAGTGTAGAAGGAGAAACCAATATGCCATTTAATTTAAGCAAAATTGCGATTATTAGCACACAAGAAGGCATAGATGATGGACAAACAAATACCAGATGGTCATTTGATGTACACCAATCAAATGATATATATTTGTATATTAACAAAAATGATGCTTATCATAAAACAGAAATTATCAAATCTGTTCGTGTAGACAATTTTCAAATAGAAGCAAATCATACAGAGAATATAAAATTATATAGGCCAGATCCAACAGAAGAAAATCTAATATTTAAATATAAGGATGAAAATAGTATACAAAGTTTAGAATATACAGGGGATGTAGAATCAGATTTAAAAAATTTGAAAATAGCAAATCAAGGTGGTATTATTGCATTTAGGTGCTCAAATAATAATGTGGCAAAATATCAATCTGATGAAGAGGAAATTAATCATGGAGAGCTATTAAAAAAAGCAGGAATTACAGAAGAAGATTTAAAAATGAAATTAACCTTTGATTTAACAATTATCTTGGAAAGTGGAAAAGAATACCAAGCAGAAGTAAAAACGGAATTACCAATTGGTAATGTAATAGAAGAGGGAAACACTTCAACAGAAATTACAGATTTAAAAGATATTATTTTTAAAAGAATTCATAACTAAATTATTCTAAAATAATACTTGATTAAATAGAAAAATCAGTATATAATACAAATGGTATATTATTTAATCTTTGTATGGAGAGTATCCAATAAAGACCTATGAATCTTGTCAGGTCCGGAAGGAAGCAGCAATAAGTAGTTTATCTTTATGTGGTATACTTTCCATAGAGAGATTAAATAGTAGGACCATTTTTTTCTGTTAAACAGAAAAGTTATAAAGGATGTGATAATTATGGGGTACACAGCGCTTTATAGAAAATTTAGACCATTGAATTTTTCAGAAATGGTGGGGCAAGAACATATCACTAGAACATTAAAAAATCAAATTATAGCCAATAGAGTAGGGCATGCATACCTATTTAATGGTGGAAGAGGAACAGGAAAAACATCTGCTGCTAAAATATTAGCAAGAGCAATTAATTGTTTAAATCCAAAAGATGGAGAGCCATGTAATGAATGTGAAATTTGTAAAGGAGCTATTTCAGGTTCTCTAACAGATATTGTAGAAATGGATGCAGCTTCTAATAATAGTGTAGAAGATATTAGAAGTATCAGAGAAGAAGTAAACTTTTTGCCAACAAAAGCGAAATATAGAGTATATATCATTGATGAGGTACATATGTTATCAACAGGGGCATTTAATGCTTTATTAAAAACATTGGAAGAGCCACCTGAACATGTAAAATTTATATTGGCAACAACAGAACCACAAAAATTACCAGCAACGATTTTATCTAGATGCCAAAGATTTGATTTTAAGAAAATTTCTAATGAAGATATCATGAAAAGACTAGAAATTGTTTGTAAAGAAAGTCATATAGAAATCACAAAAGAAGCTATGCAGATTATTGCTACTTTATCAGAAGGTGCTATGAGAGATGCCTTATCTATTTTAGAAAGATGTATTCAAGATGGTGAAAATCAAATTAATGAAGATAAAATTAAAGACTTAGTAGGAATTCCTAAGATGGTATTTGTTCATGACATTGTAGAATCTATTATACAATATGATGTTGATAAAGCACTTGTAACAATTAACAAAGTTTTAGAAGATGGAAAAGATATTTCTAACTTATTATGGGAAATGATAAAATATGTAAAAGATATTTTATTATATAAAGCAACCAACCATGTGGAATTATATAGTGAAGAGGAAAAACAAAAAGTAAAGGAAATTTCGGAAACAGTTGAAAAAGAAAGACTAATAAACTTGGTGTATGCATTTTCTGAATTAGAAAACGAAATGAAATTTTCTACACAAAAAAGTATTGTTTTTCAAGCAGGAATTATCAAGCTTTGTAGCAAGTTAGTGGTTAGCAACCATAATCGTGATTTATCAGCTAGTAATGATCAATTGGAGCAAAGAATAGAAAAAATAGAAAATTACTTAAGGAGTCATACAGGAAATGTAAATAATTATCAACAACCAGTTAGTATGGAAGTAAAAATGGCATATCAGACACCTACAAACACAACACAAACGACACCAAAAACTGAAAAGAAAACAAATAGTGGACCAAAGAAAATGGAAACATCAACATATTCTCATAAAGTAGAAGAATATTGGCCACAAATTGTAAAAGACTTAAAGCAAAATGGAAAAATTGTATTATATACAAATTTAATGAACACAAGAGCTAGAGAAATTAACGATGTGACCGTAGGAATAGAATTTCCTAATGGATTAACATCATTTGGAAAGACTGTATTGGAAAAACAAGAAAATATAAAAGAACTTACAAATTTAGTTTCTATGGCATCAGGAAAACCAATGAATATAAAATATATTACAAATGTAGGAAATGTAGGAGAAACAAAAGAACCCAATATAAAAAGTATTGCAAATGATTCAGATATACCATTTCATGTTATTGAATAACAATATCTGAAATTCATGTATATAAGTGATTATCGTTTGGTATCTTACGCGGTGTTTCAAAATAATAAAAATATGTGTAAGGTAAGACAATCATCAAAAAATAAAATATAAAATGATATTTATAAAAGAAAGGAATGTGAAATTATGTCAAAAAGAGGTGGATTCCCAGGAGGAATGGGAGGATTCGGCGGAATGAATATGAATAACTTAATGAAACAAGCAAAAAAAATGCAAGAGGATATGGAAAAATCACAAGCAGAATTAGCAAGCAAAGATTTTGAAGCAACAGCAGGTGGTGGTGCAATATCTGTAAAGGTATCAGGAGAGAAAGTGATTAAAGAAATTAAAATTCAAAAAGATGTAGTTGATCCTGATGATGTAGAAATGTTAGAAGACTTAATATTAACATGTGTTAATGAAGCTTTAAGAAAAGTAGATAGTGCACAAGCTGATCAATTAGGAAAATTTAATATACCAGGATTTATGTAAAAATAAAAGGGATTATAGGGTTTTCCGAATAATCTCTTTTTAAATTATAGGAATATATAAACAAATGAAATGGAGGTACAAAATGTCATTATATTCGCCATCAATAGAAAAATTAATAGAAAGTTTTGAAAAATTACCAAGTATTGGACATAAAACAGCAGCAAGACTTGCTTTTTACATATTAAATAGTTCAGAAGAAGAAACAAAGGAATTTGTCAATTCTATCTTAGAAGCAAAAAAGAATTTAAAATATTGTAGTATATGTTATAACATTTCTGATACAGACCCTTGTCCAATTTGTAGTAATCCAAAAAGAGATACATCTTCTATTTGTGTTGTAGAAGATGTAAGAGATATTATTGCGATGGAAAAAACACATGAATTTAGAGGGGTATATCATGTTTTACATGGTTCTATCTCACCAATGAATGGTGTAGGACCAGATGATATCAAAATAAAAGAATTATTAGCTAGATTAATGGATGGAACTGTAAAAGAAGTTATTTTAGCAACGAATCCAAGAGTAGAAGGGGAAGCAACAGCCATGTATTTGTCTAAATTAATAAAACCTTTAGGAATCAAAGTAACAAGAATAGCACATGGCATACCAGTAGGTGGTGATTTGGAATATACAGATGAAATCACATTGACAAAAGCATTAGAAGGAAGAAGAGAATTATAAAAGTTGCCAAAGGGGACGTGCCATTTTGGCAACAATCAACATAAAGTTGAAAAATTGCCATTTTTTTGTTATAATAAACAATAGAAACCCAGGAAAGGGGGATTAGGTATGGAAGGAAGGAGGATGACTATCCCAAAAGAACTTTTAGACAAATCCAGTCTGAAAGGGGTTAATAAAATATTACTTATCCTTGAGGGAAAAGAAATTTTGTTAATTCCTTATACTGAGGAGTGGCAAGGATTAAAAGTTCTGGGAAGTCGAGCGCTTGATGAAAAAGGGCGTTTTTTCTTTCCAACAAATCTCCATATTTCTCCAGATGAATTGATGCTATACTTTCTAGATGGAGAAATATGGATTACCCGGCACATCTGATAGAGTGCCGGGTTCATTTAATTTTTTAATAAAATATCACAAATATCCTTGGTAGAATGTAATTTTGCCAATTTTTTTGTGTTTTCTTTCATAGTTTCTAAAGTTTTAGGATGTGAAAATAAATTTTTTAATATTTCTTCTACATTATCCTGTTTTTTTATCCATATGGCAATACCATTTTTTACTAAAAATTTTGCATTTTTTTCTTCTTGACCAGGAATAGGATTGATAATAACCATAGGTAAATGAGATGCCAAACTTTCAGTTGTGGTTAATCCACCAGGTTTGGTAACGACTAAATCAGAAATGCTCATAAATTCTGGAACTTGACTGGTATATTCAAAAACAAGAACACGATTTCCACTTTCATATTTTGAAACAACCTTTTCAAAAGCAAATTTCATTTTCTCATTTTTTCCACTAATAGCTATAATTTGCATATCTTTGCAGTATTTTACAAATCCTTTAAAAATTTCAACAGTTCTTGTTTTCCCTAATCCAAATTCTCCACCACCAAAAAATAAAATTGTTTTTTTATCTGGATTTAAATGTAATTCCTTAAAAATTTCTTCTTTATGAAAATCTTTCAGAAATCTATTAGATAAAGGAATTCCTGTTGCAAATACTTTAGAATCTGGAATGTCTTTTCTTTTTAAATATTTTTTCATATTTTCGTGTGCCACAAAATAGTAATCTGTATCATCAGAACCAACCAACCATTGGTCATGTGGCGCAAAATCTGTCATAATGGTTGCAATTTTCGCAGAGATTTTCCCTTTTCTTTTTAAATAGCTACACATTTGACTTCCAAAAGGATGTGTAGAAATAATTAAATCTGGTTGTTTTTCTCTTAAAAGTCTTAGAAGTTTAATGGCCATAATTTTATTAGACCTACTCGTAATATGAGCAAGTGGTCCTTTTTGAGAATCAGAATAAATTCTTCCCCAAGCCCAAGGCATTTTTTTTGCCATTTCATTATAGGCTTTTGTTGTCATTTTTTCTAAAGCTTTATTAACATATTTCATACAATCAATTAATTCTACATCTATGTTTCTATCTGTATAATTATTTTTTAAATACTCATGAATTGATTTTGCAGCATTCAAATGACCACCGCCATAAGATGCATAAAAAATTAAAATTTTCATGATAATCTCCTTTTTAGAAATAATAAGA
Organism: uncultured Eubacteriales bacterium; assembly: GCA_949289635.1. Taxonomy (GTDB): domain Bacteria; phylum Bacillota; class Clostridia; order TANB77; family CAG-508; genus CAG-269. The sequence continues at coordinate 56,840 of CASEOS010000007.1, forward strand.
ATGAAAACCTCTTATTATTTGAATTTATTTTGTAGTTCAATTTTAACATAAATACGGTAAAATTTCAAAAAATGGAATAAATTTTTATAAAAAAGAGAAAATAATAATAGAAAATATTGCTATCCAGAAACAATTATAAAAAAATAGATGAAAAAATTTATATGATGAGGTGATGATTTGAAAAATATTGTTAAGATTTTAAGTATATTTAGTATATTAGTAATCACATTGATTGCTTTTGTTACATTTTATAAAAATCCTTCAAAGCAAAATATCAGTTATGCAGCAAGTTCCCATACATCAGATGTCCAATTGATGGCAAGAGCGATTAATGGAGAAGCAAGAGGAGAACCATATGAGGGACAAGTAGCTGTTGGAGCGGTTATTCTAAACCGTGTAAAAGATTCTAGATTTCCGAACTCTATTTCAGGAGTTATTTATCAATCAGGAGCATTTACAGCAGTAGCAGATGGACAAATTAATGCACCAATTGATGAAAATTCGACAGTATATAAGGCAGCACAAGATGCCTTAAACGGTTGGGATCCAACAGGAGGTTGTGTATATTATTTTAATCCAGATACAGCAACAAACAGCTGGATATGGTCAAGACCACATGTGATTACAATTGGAAAACATAGATTTTGTAAGTAATGAAAGGAATGAAAAAAATGAATAAATTAGTAGAATGGAAAGAAAGATTAAAAAAAGGGCATATGTTTAGTATTATTGTAGTTCTTTTAATTGTAGTTGTTATATTAGGAATGATTTTATATAAAAAGCAAAGAGAATATAGGCAAGCATCAGAAAATTCATATAATATGGCATTTTATGAATTAGTGGATTATGTACAAAATGTAGAAACCTATTTAACAAAATCATTAATTTCTACAACGCCAGAACATGGAGCGGAAACATTAACGAATTTGTGGAGAGAAGCAAATTTAGCACAAAGCTATTTAAGTATGTTACCAGTAGAAAGTCAAGAACTAGAAAATACAGAAAAATTTTTAAATCAGGTAAGTGATTATAGTTATTCCTTATCTAGGAAAAATATATATAATGAAAGCTTAAGTGAGGAAGACTTAGCAAATCTTGAAGAATTGCATTCTTATAGTACAGAATTAGAAAATACATTAAATCAGTTATCAGAAGATTTAAATAGTGGAAGGTTTGAATGGGGAGAATTAACAAAAAAAGGAACCGTAGCATTTGCACAACAAGTTGATAATATATCAAAAGAAAGTTTTAGTAATTTAGAAGAAAATTTTCATGAATATTCTGGTTTGATTTATGATGGAGCTTATTCAGAACATATGACAAGTACAGAGAAAAAAGGATTAACTGGAGAAGATATAGATGAAAATACAGCCAAAGAACTTGTAGAAGAATTTATTGGAAAAGAGAAAATAAAAGAAATATCTAGCTTAGGATTATCTGAAAATGCAAGTATTCCAGCTTATACATTTTCTATTATAGGAAATAATGATGAAAACATCAATATTTCTATTTCCAAAAAAGGCGGACATATCATTTATATGAATACCAATAGAGAAGTCAATGCAGAAATTTTAGCACAAGAAGAAGCAACACAAAAAGGAAAAGAATTTTTAGAAAATAGAGGATTTCATAATATGCAAGAAACTTACTATATTACACAAGAAGGAATAACAACAATCAATTATGCATACAAACAAGATGATGTCATTGTATATCCAGATTTAATCAAAGTAAAAGTAGCTTTAGATAATGGAGAAATATTGGGGATTGAAACAACAGGGTATTTAAATAATCATACAGAAAGAAATATTTATAATATACAAATTACTAGTGAACAAGCAAAAGAAAATTTAAATCCAAAATTAGAATTAGTAAGTGAAGGAATGGCTATTATACCTACGGAGTGGCAAACAGAAATCTTATGTTACGAATTTAAAGGAAAAGTAAATGATAAAGAGTTTTTAGTATATATTAATGCAGAAAATGGAAGAGAAGAAGATATATTAATTATAACAGATACGGGAAATGGTGTTTTAACAATGTAGAAAGCATTTATGGCAATTTGGGACAATTGGGGTGTTTTTTGGACAATTGGGGTGGCTTCTTTTGGGACAATTGGGGACGTTTCCATTTGGACATTTTTTATATAGTATCTAAAAAAGAAATTATAAAAAATGTCCAAATGGAAACGTCCCCAATTGTCCCAAAAGAAGCCACCCCAATTGTCCAAAAAACACCCCAATTGTCCCAAATTGCATTTTTAATGTCTTTTATATGTATCTTTTGATAATAGTTCTGTACTAACAACTTGCCCATTTTGTTTTAAGATTCTGTAAGCTTCTGAATAAGTAGAATCAGCGGTACTACCAGTCACATATGACGAAATTTCAACTTCATATTCATTATTTGTTCTTAAGCCATATATGTCAAACTTAGCGATTCCGCCAGAAACAGAACATACAATTTTAATAGGATAATCTCTATTATTTTTAAATTTAAAATCAATAGAACCATATACAACAGTGGCATCTCTACTTGCTGTCACATAGGATGGAACAAATTGGTGATTACTTCTTTCTACAATTTCTAAGTTTGCATATAAAACAGCATTATATAATGTAGAAGTGATTTGACAAATTCCACCACCTAATCCATCAACGACTTGACCTTCAACATATATAGGAGCCTCTTTGTAGCCTGCGGCAATTGTTCTTTCTCCGACAACTTGGTTGTAAGAAAATGTTTCACCAGGCATTAGAACAGTACCGTTAATTTTTGAAGCGGCAAGTTGTAAATTAGTTGTTCTATCCCTATCTCTTGTAGAATATCTAGTAGAATATGTTGAAAGCATATCTGGAAATGCTTCTGTACCAATCATATTTGTTGTTATATTAGGATACAGTGTTTGTAAAGGTATAACATATTCTGATGTTTCTTCTGATAACATATTTTTTGCTTCATCTAAAGATATTGCAAAATCCAAACCATTTTCTGAAGGATAAACGGCAAAAGGATTTTGTGTGTAATAAGCATCAACAGGTTCTTTGTATATTTCATTATAAATTTTTTCAATATTAATTTCAGAAGGTTGTTTAGAAACAGTAGCAATATCTAGAGTTCGGTTTTTTAATGTTAAATTTGAAATACCATTTTTTATAAATGTACACATTTGGTCTACATCTACGACATTACCTTCAGAACCACGGGTAACGATTAAGTTATTACCTTCGATATAATAACCACTTTCAATAACGGTATCAGGTAACTTAGATGAAATATCATTTAAAGCAGTTCTCAATTGTTTTTCATCTAAAGTTGCTGTAAGTTCTATATCCATAGGATGTATCCATGTTTTCAAAGCTGTAAAACTGTTCTCAAATATATTACCAGATTTGCCAGTTTCATATGCTTGCTCAACAGCAGAATCAATATCAAAACTTACATTAAGTGCAGATAAAGGAATGCTTGTTTCATAATCATTATGTACTAAATTAATATTTTCAGGCAAATTCTCATTAATATAATTTTGGATTGTTTCTTTTGCTTTTTCTGTTGATAGGCCAGAAACATTGACATCTTTTATACTGATTCCAGAAATAATGTTTTCATTTTTACTATTTACAAAAGTAAAAATCAAAAATGCAATACATAGTAAAATGATAAAAAGCAAAATACTAAATCCAAAAATACGTAATCCTTTAGAATGTGAATGTCTATCATTTTCAGGATGATAATTCTCTACTGGATGAAATTCCCTTTTTTCTGTATATTTTTCTTCTTTAGAATCCATTTTTTCTTCAATATTTTCTTTAGGAGAAGTTTCTTGCGTTTTCACATCTGCTCCTTCTTTAAGCTGTGAATCTACACCCAATAAAGTTACTTTATCTAATGGCTTTTCTAATTCCATATTTTTTGTGTTCATAAAATTCTCCTTTTTCAAATGTCTTTTTTATTATATCATAATTCGTCGAAAAATTATATATTCTTCACATAAAATTTATAAAATAGAAAAAGCAAATTTTTCCATATAATAAAAAGGAAAAATATAAAAATTTTGTTAAAATAATTTTTTATAAAAAGAGAATACTAAATATATAAAGTTGTATATACAGTTTTATAATTTTAAATTTTTTAGGAGGAAATTATGTCTAAGAATCGTCATTTAATTTCTGAAAATTTAAGAGAAGAAATTGCAAGAGAATTAGGAGTATATGAACAAGTCAAAAAAGATGGAGGAAGCTGGGGAAATGTTTCTTCTAAAGATTGTGGAAACATTGTTTCAAAAGCGATTGAAATAGCCAACAGAGCAGTAGAACAATAGTCAAAGATATGGATAGAATTAGAAAAAATTCTATCCATATTTTCCTATATAGTTGCAAAAAAAGAAATTTAATCATATAATTCTAAAAAAGATATAGAGGTGAAAGGAATGAAGGATATAACAATAAAAGATATACTAACATGTACAGGTGGAAAATTAATTACAGGAAATGAAAATATAGTATGTAAAACATTTTCTAAAGATACAAGAACCATAAAAGAAGGCGATATATATATAGGAATCAAAGGAGAAAATTTTGATGGGAATGTATTTTGGAAGAAAGCATTAGATAAGGGTGCTAAGGGAGTGATTGTTCAAGGAATAGAATTTGATAAACAAGATATAGATACATATCCAGATAAAGTGATTATACAAGTAAAAGACACTTTACAAGCGTTATATAAATTAGCAAGTTACAAAAGAGAGATATATAAGGTACCAGTCATAGCTATTACAGGGAGTGTAGGGAAAACAAGTACAAAAGACTTAGTGGCTAGTGTTGTTGCACAAAAATATAAGATATGTAAAACAGTAGGAAATAATAACAATAATATTGGAATGCCATTTACCATATTAAATGCACCAGAAGATATAGAAGCATTTGTATTAGAAATGGGAATGAATCATTTTGGAGAAATTCACTTACTTTCTGAAATTGCAAAACCTAATATTTGTGTTATTACCAATATAGGTACTTCACATATAGGAAATTTGGGGTCAAGAGAAAATATATTAAAGGCAAAATTAGAAATATTAGATGGTGCCCAAAATCCATATATGGTTATCAATCATGATAATGATTTATTACATAAATGGTATGAAGAAAATAAAGATAAGATAACCATAAAAACATATGGAATCAATGAAAAAAGTGATATACAAGCAAAAGATATTCAACTATACGAAGAAGGTAGTGAATATAAAATTCACTTAAACAATAAAGAAGAAACAATAAAAGTTCCTGTGGGAGGAGAACATTTTGTATTAAATAGTTTATGTGCCATTGCAGTAGGAGAAATATTAGATATAGAAAATGAAGACATAAAAAGAGGAATTGAAACATTTTCACTTACGAAAAATAGGATGGAAGTCATAGAATTAAAAAATGACATTAAATTAATCAATGATGCATACAATTCTAGTGTAGAATCTGTGAAGGCAAGTTTATCCTATATGAGTCAGATGAAGGCAAATAGAAGAATTGCAGTATTAGGCGATATATTAGAAACAGGAGAATTTGCAGAAAAATTACATAAAGAAATTGGTAAAATTGTATGTGAAAATAAAGTAGATGTTTTAATTTGTAGTGGAGAAAATGCAAAATATATAGTGGAATCTGCAAAAGAAAATGGATTTGATGAAAAAAATATATATTATTTTGATAATAAAGAAGATATAGTAGAATTATTAAAAAAGTGTATACAACCAGAAGATGTCATATTATTGAAAGCATCAAATGGCATGAGATTTTTTGATATAGCAGAAAAAATAAAAATAAAATTTCAATAAAATGCTTTCAATAAATTATATAGTAAAAAAATCCATAAAACTATGGATTTTTTTCATTTTTATGATATAATAAAAACACCTGATTATTAGGGAGGATGTCAAATGATTTACAAAGATTATTATAAAATTTTGGGGCTAGAAACTAGTAGAGTTTCTATTGATGAAATAAAAATAGCATATCGAAATGCTGCTAAAAAATATCATCCAGATGTTAATGTAGGAGACAATTTAGCAGAAGAACGTATAAAAGATATTAATGAAGCATATAGAATCTTATCTATACCAAGTTCTAAAAGAAAATATGATAGAATATGGAATTCAAAAAATTTGGTAAATAAAAAGTTTAATATGAAAGGAAAAGATTCTATTGTAAAAATGTTTTTCGGAAACATCAAACATAATGAAGAAGTAAAAAATGGTAAAAAAGATAAAGACCCATTAAGAGGAGAAAATGTTGAAACTGAAATAAATACAACAATCTATGAGGCTTTTTATGGATTAGATAAGAAAATATCCTTAAGAACAGTTGATGGAAAAATGAAAACATTTACAGTAACAGTTCCTCAAGGGATAAGAGATGGGGAAAAAATTCGATTAATTGGACAAGGAAAACCAGGAATTAATGGTGCCAAAAATGGAGATTTATTTATAAAAATTAATATAAAAAATGATAAAAAATTCAAACTACAAGGTTGTGACATGTATACAGATTTATTCATTACACCATGGGAAGCAGCATTAGGGACAAGGGTAAATATTCAATCCATAGATGAAGAAACAAAGGTATATATTCCGCAAGGAATACAAAGTGGAGAAAAAATCCGAATACCAGGAAAAGGTTACAAGGATGGAAAAGGCTCAAGAGGTGACTTAATTGCAGAAGTTAAAATCATGGTACCTAAAAAATTGACAAATGAAGAAAGAACTATATTTGAACAATTAAATCATATATCAACCTTTAATCCAAGAAAAGACTAAGAAAAAAGAACATATTTACATAAAATACATATTGACAATATATGTATTTTCATGTAAAATAAATAGTGTATGTTGTATAAAACAAATGATAAGCTATGGATTAAAAAACATAGAAATGGAGGGAAAAAAATGGAGACATGGGAAGGAAAGAGCTTTAGCATTACAGATCCGAAGGGAGTAAGTACAGTCATCTATCAAATTATAAAGACTCCAAAAGCCTTATTAAAGGAATACCCTAAATATGCCTTAGAAAGGTTAGAGTCAACTGATGAGATAAGAGGAGACATGATTCGAAAGACTTTTTATGTAGATTTTCCATCAGTAGATCAAGATGAATTAGTTATCTTATCTTTTGGAAAAGATAGGGTGGTTGTTAATACTGCTATTTTGGACGGTGATAAAGTTTCTATCAGTAAAAAACCAATGCCTTTGAAATTCGATAGTATATATTCAGAAAAAGAAACAGAAATCAAAGACTTTAAATATACACCAAATTTAAAGAGACCAATATGTGTCATAGACCCAGAAACTACAGAAGAAATAAAACCTGTACTTTATTTTGATGAAGCAACAAATGAAGTAAAGGGAAAATGTAAGTTGAAACCAAATAAACCTTATTTCGCTTTTGAAATCAGAGACGAAAAAGGAGACTAAGGGAGGAAAGTTTAAATGAGTAGTACAAATTTAACAGATGGAAAAAGTAAAGTATGCTTTTTTATGGTTAATTGTGAAAGAAATTATTTAAAATCTAAAGAAAAAGCTGGAAGTGCATCAAAAGTGCAACCAGAAGATGCTAAGAATTTATCTATTAATTTAGGTGTTTCTGATATGGTTATACCAGCAAGAGATTTAGCAATAGATAAACAAGGACATAGAGAAAATGGTTCACAAAGACAAGACATGGAAAAAATGGACTACAAAGTAGAAAGAATGGAAAAAATAAATGCAGCAAAATTAAACGAAAAGAAAGTAGAAACAAGAAAGACAAATAGCAGAGAGTCTAACACAGAACATGAAGATAGATAAAAAACAAAAGAGTAGGTGATTTAGAGTGAATTACAAAATAGAAGGCGCTATTAGAAGAAATAGAACAAATTTTATTATTTTCGCAATACTATGGATATTTATAGCCATAGTATTTGTTACGCCAATAGCACATAGTACATTTCAAGCAAATGCAAGTGGACGATTTGATTTTACAGTATTTATGACAACATTTGGAACATCTATAACACATCCACTAAATACATTAGGAACTGTATTAACAGAAGGTGCTATAGGAACATATTTTTCAACTTTAATGATTGTAACGATTTTCTATTCTGTATTTTTCTTTATAGGATTTGTGAGATCAGCTCCTAAAAATGAATTTTCTGATATAGAACATGGTTCAAGTGATTGGAGCCAAAGAGGAGAGCAATATCAAATTTTAAGTAAAAATAAAGGAATTATCTTAGCAGAAAATAATTATTTACCAGTTGACAAAAGAGGAAACGTAAACGTTTTAGTAGTTGGACGGATCAGGATCTGGTAAATCTGCATCATATTCTATTCCAAATGCTTATCAAATGTTAGGTTCTTATGTTTTTACAGACCCTAAAGGAGAATTATATGATCGAACAGCAGGATATTTAAAAGCACATGGATATAAAATTAAAGTATTAAATCTTGTAAGACCAGAATATAGTGATGGATATAACCCATTAATGCACATATCATCAGGATTAGATGTTGATGTCATTGCCAATACCATTATTAAAGGGCAAAAAGCAGAAGGTGGAAGTTCAGACCCATTCTGGGATGACTCTGCCGAGATGTTATTAAAAGCATTAATTTATTATTTATTAGCAACTAGACCAGAAGAAGAACAAAACTTAGCCAGCTGTGCAGAATTGGTTAGGGCAGCTAACACAAATGGCGGAAATAACCTTTTAACAGAATTGATGAGTCAATTACCATATGATCATCCAGCAAGAATGAACTATAAATCTATTGAGATTGCGCCAGAAAAAACTTATAGTTCTATCTTAAGTTCATTACAATCTAAACTTGGTAAATTTGATTCAAAAGAAATTGCAGAATTAACTTCAACAGATACGATTAACTTTGAAGAAATCGGAAATGAAAAAACAGCCGTATATGTTATATCATCAGACACACATACAGCTTATGATTTCTTATTAACGATATTCTTTGCTCAGATGATACAACAATTATATGATTATGCAGACCAAAATGGAGGAGCATTAAAAGAACAAACCTTTTTCATATTAGATGAGTTCGCCAATATTGGTAAAATACCTGATTTTGATAAAAAGATTTCTACATCTAGAAGTAGAAGAATATCATTTAGTGTTATATTACAAAATATAGACCAATTAGAGGCTGTATATGAAAAATCATATGAGACCATCATGGGTAACTGTGATACACATGTGTTCTTAGGAAGTAACTCCTATAAAACAGTTGAGTATTTCTCAAAAGCCTTAGGGGAAAAGACAATCGAAAGAGACAGTGTATCAATTAATAGAGATAGACAAAACTGGAAAACAGGAAAAAGTGTATCAGACCAAGTAATGGCAAGAGCTTTAATGACACCAGATGAATTAAGAAGAATGGATAATGATTTATGTATTATCTATGAAAAAGGAATTAAACCAGTAAAAGCAAATAAATTCTATTATTTTAAACATCCAATGGCAAAAGAAATGCAAAGATTAGAAATTAGCCATAATGATATTGGCGAAATAGATAGAGGTACATGGAGAAAATATAATCCATATAATCCTTATGTACCAGAAGATGAGCAAAAAGAAAAAGTAGATAGTTTAAAAGTAGAATCTTTAGATGATTTATTTAATGATGATATGCCATCAAAAGAAGAGAAAAAAGAAGAATTTAAACCATTGGAAAATCAATCAAAGATAGAGCCAGAGAAAGAAGAACATAAAATAAAAGAAAATATATTAGACTTAAATAGCTTTGATGATGCACCAGTTCTTCCACAAGAACCTGCACAAGAAGAGGATGATATATATGACTTACAAAAAGAGTTAGAGGCTAAATTTGATGAATTATTTGGTCCAATTAATGAAGATGATTAATCAAAGATCAACAAAAAGACAGGATAAATTTTCCTGTCTTTTGCTGTTTTACGGCGTTCAGTTTTACAAATATAAAGTGAGACGGAAACCGATGTAAACGACGCTGTAAGACGGAAATTTGAAGCGACGACCAGAAGCTGGAGTATCAGCACCTGTACTGACGCAAATGCCTCCTCGATAAACATGATTGTTGGTGAGGTAGGACTCCATCGTCCATTCATATACATTACCTGCTAAATCATATATATTTTTTATGTCATAATCATCACTTAAACCCGTTACTTGTAAATTTCCTGTATAGTTTCCTTTTCCTGTTGAATCTGCTACAAAATTCTTTTCTTCTAATAATTCTTTTTTTACTTCTATATCTTCTGATTTATATCTTGGCTCTATCCATGCCATAATCGCATCCCATTGCACTCCATAGATTAATGTACTTGTAACTGATGTATAATTGTTTTTACTTGCAAATTCTTTTGCCTTCTCTACTGCTCCTCCTTTTTCATTTTTCATATCATTACTATCTGACCAACCTATATAATTATATACATTTGCACCTTGCTTTACAACAACATCATCTGTGATTCCAGATTCTTCTGTTCTTTCTTCTGGGCTTGCTGTTCCTGCCTCATATCTTCCCACATAAAATCCATTATGGTCTAATACACTTTGTTTCATTGCATTATATTCTGCTACTTCATTTGCATATCCATTTGTATATGGCTCTTCACAATCATCTAATATTGAATCTAAATCTCCATCCCAATATCCTTCATATGTCTTAAATGCACTATCATCTTCTACTGGCACCCATACAAATTGATTTCCTATTAATGTTTTTGCTACTTCCCAACTTGTTCCTTGATTTTCATCATTTGGATCATCTGAAATTACAATTCCTTCTTCTTTAGTTCCTCCTACATAATAGAATCCTTCTGGAATGGTTACACCATCTACTACCGTTTCTCCTGTTTCTATATTTCCTCCACCAGCATTATCTTCTATGCTAACTACTCCATTTCCATCTATATGCACTTCATATCCATCTATGGTGATATCAGCTGGCAAACTACTGACTGGAATTCCTGTTTTTTCTCCTTCTATCTTTCCTAATTCTGTATTTAAATCATCTAAACTTATTTTTCCATCTTCCCCTATACTTGCTACTACTGCTAATTTTACCTGTTCTTCTACATTTGCTTTTTTCGTTTCTTCACTTGCATCACTTGCTCTTGTTAATATTCCATTCTCTCCTGTTAATGTGGCTATTGTTACACCTGCTAATATTAAAAGAACAATGATAGTGATTACTAATGCTATTAAGGTAATACCTTTTTCCATATCTTTGCTTTTTTCTTTCCTGTTTACTAACATTTTCATAACTTTTGATTATGTATTTTCAATTTAACTATTTTCATTATTTCCATTATTCTTTCAAATATGCACATTTATTGCAATTTTTTATGTTCTTTTCTTCTTGCTTAAAACAAAGATATGAATTTTCCAATGTGCATATTCCGTAAGTAATAATGCTAATAATTTATATTTAGATTATACTGTAAGCATATT
>CASEOS010000008.1 GCA_949289635.1 uncultured Eubacteriales bacterium
CTCCTTTATATAATTTTTGTTTGGCAACTTAATTATATATGATTTGAATCACTTATTCAATTTTTATTATTTTTGTTTCACATCAATTGTAACACTACACCAAAGGGGACGTGCCATTTTGGCAACCTTTGTTGTTCCATTCAGACCGAATCATCTTAAGGTAGGTGTGATACATGATATTTTTAAGAATTCGAATGCGACCGGAGTTATTTTAGAAATTCTTAAGCAAAAACTATAAAGGGTCCTGTTTTCGGGTATTGTTATAGTTTTTGCTTTAGAATTTCTTAAATGGGAATCGAAGGGTAGCCGAGAATCTTAAAAATATCATGTATCACACCTACCTTAAGATGACTCAGTCTGGACGATAACCTTTTGTTAATCATCATTTGTAACTTTCTATCTTAAACAGTAAAAAGTTGCCAAAATGGCACGTCCCCTTTGGCAACTTTACCTATTATTCTGTCCTTAATGCTTCTACTGGATCTCTTTTACTTGCCATTCTTGCTGGAATTAAACCTGCAATAATCGTTAGTATCATGCTAATTAACACAAGAATAATTCCACCTATTACTGGAAGTGAGACAGTAACACTAACACCTGTTATAGCATAAATGATTTTCGTGATTGGTATATTTAATAATATAGTTACACCAATTCCTAGTAATCCAGCAATTAATCCTACAATAAAGGTTTCTGCATTAAATACCCTTGATATATCTTTTTTAGATGCTCCGATTGCTCTTAGAATTCCAATTTCTTTTGTTCTTTCTAATACAGATATATAGGTAATAATGCCTATCATAATAGATGAAACTACTAATGAAATCGCAACAAATGCAATTAATACATAACTAATGGTATCAATAATTTGGCTAACGGATTTCATCATAATACCGATTAAATCTGTATAATTGATGACATTTTCTTCTTTTCCATCATCTCTTTGTTTTTGATTATAGTTATCAATTTCTTGTGTTATCCTATCTTTTCCGTCAAAGTCTTTTGGATAAATACTAATTGATGATGGTTTATCAAGATTGACAGCGCCTAATAATTCTAGATTTCCATCATAACTAGCATTCACATTATTGCTATATGTTTCCATGATTTCAGCTAATTCTTCTGTACTTAACATGGCAAGCCTAGCTCTTTGCTCATCACTTAATTGGCTATAATCAAATGTTTTTGTATCTTTATCTGGAAATGCTAATCCTGTAAATACATTTATGTCTGGATTATCTTTTTGTTCTTTTACGATTTCTGCTTCATTCGTTTTATTAATAACATATTCTTTTAAGTCTTTTGTATAGCCAATTCCACCACTCATTCCTGTTGCTACACTTTGTTCATTTTGTTTAATAATTCCTACTACATTTATGTTTTCACAGTTGTTAAGTAATTCTTTCATATAGTCTTCATCTTCGCTTTTGTCTATCCATAATCCATTTTCTTTTTTATAATAATCAGAATTTAGTATCAATTTAAAAGATAAATTTAATAATTCATCATAAGTATATGATGTTGTTTCTGTTTCTTCTACTGTTTCTCCATTTTGTACTTTATTCCATTTTTCTTCTAATTCCTTTTGGTCTTTTAATCCTAAGGCATATAAAGTATAGTCACTAATTTCATTATTTTCATTTACGATTAAAACGACTTCATTATAATTTGTAGGCCAGTTTCCTGCTACTAAATCATATTGAGAATGTAATAATTCTTCATTATCTAGCATTTCTTCCCAGACATCTGTATTTGACATACTGGTCATACTAGAGCCAAACATAGAATTCATGGTTGAACTCTTTTGTGCTTCCATCATATCTTCCATTCCTAATGCATTCATAACTGTACTTGGATTTACTCGAACAACGCCATTAGAAATGTCTTCTTTATATAAGTTAATGTTTAAATGATAATTATATTTGATAGCACTTGCATTATCTTTTATGGTGCTATTTTCATTTTCAATATAGTTTTTTAAAGCTTCTAAATTATTGTTTGAAACTTTACTTGATAAAGTAGATATCATATCATTCATAATATCTCTAGAATAGATTTTTCCATCTTCATGTGCTTCTGTATTTTCTTCTGTTTCTCCCATTAATCCTTCCATCATACTAGAGATGTCTACTGTTGATTCATCAATCGTCACTGGATAAGAAGATAATGTGTCTTCTTCTACTCGGTTGATATAACTTTGTACACCATTTGAAATTGATAAAATTAAGGCGATACCAATAATTCCTATACTTCCTGCAAATGCTGTTAACAATGTTCTTCCCTTTTTGGTCATCAAATTATTTAGGCTAAGTCTTAAGGCTGTAAAAAATTTCATGGCAGTTCTGCCATCTTTTGCTTTTGCATCTTTTTCCTTTTCTCTATCTTCCTCTGTGAATGGTTTTGAATCATCTGTGATGACACCATCCAAAATCTTTACAATTCTAGTAGAATATTTTTCTGCCAATTCAGGGTTATGAGTAACCATAACAATTAATTTGTCTTTTGAAATTTCTTTTAAAATCTCCATTATTTGGACACTAGTTTTTGTGTCTAATGCGCCTGTTGGTTCATCTGCTAAAATGATATCTGGATTATTTACCAAAGCCCTTGCGATGGCAACTCTTTGCATTTGTCCACCTGATAATTGATTCGGCTTTTTATGGATTTGTTCTTTTAATCCAACATCTTCTAATGCTTTGATTGCTCTTTCTTTTCTTTCTTCTCTAGAGACTCCTGATATGGTAAGTGCTAATTCAACATTAGAAAGCACGGTTTGATGTGGGATTAGATTATAGTTTTGAAAGACAAATCCCACAGAATAATTTCTGTAAGCATCCCAATCTTTATCTTTAAACTTTTTTGTTGATTTTCCATTAATTACTAAATCTCCTGTTGTGTATCTATCTAGTCCACCAATAATATTTAACAAGGTTGTCTTTCCACATCCGCTTTGCCCTAAAATAGATACAAATTCACTTTTTCGAAATTCAATACGAATTCCTTTTAATGCTTGAACCGTTGAATCTCCTGAAATATAATCTTTTGTAATATTTTTTAATTCTAACATACTTTATCTCCTCATATTAAATTAATTTTAAAATCGTATTTTTAATAAGACTTGGATTTTATATAATCCTACTACAAATTTAATTTTTAATTGCCTAAAAGCAAGTAATTTATCTAAAAATTTCTCTTCTTAAAACTTTCTCTATTTTTCTAATCCAAACCAATTCTCAAAAGTCCAAAAATGACAACTAGTCATGTATAGTTTTAACATGACTAGTTAATATATTCAATATTTTTCACATAAAATTTACAAACCATTAAATATTTATATTGTTCTCTGTATAGTAATATTCCCCATCATCTCTTATTAAAGCTTTAAATTCATCTTTAGAGCTTTCTACAAATTCTCTAGCAATCCCTAAAAATACTAATACAATTGTTATAGAAAGATAAATTCCAAATGCAATGGCAGCATATTTAATAAATTTTTGAAATCCTGTCATTTAATATCGACACCTCCAAACATACAAAAACTATCTATATATATGGTTGGTAATTTTTCATCATATTTTTTACCAGTTTTGTTTGAAGTCGCTCCAAAAATTGGTATTGATTTCACTTTCACATTTACATTTTCTGGAGCTAATATTTCAATCCCACCAAATACGGCACATGTTTTTACTAATTTATCTTCATTGATAATAGCCTTTCTTAGGTCTAAATCCACACTTCCAAATATGGCATTTATATTGGCACCATTGAATTCTTGGTTATTGAAATCTGCTCTAATTTCACCGAAAGTGGCAGCATATTCTTCTAAGTTTTTTCCTTTTTCTTTTAATTCCTTATTTTTCTTTTCCATTTTTCTATCAATTTTATCTTTGAATATAAGATTAATTCCAATAATTATTAATAATACAGGAATTGTCAATTTCCAAATCAAATCAAAATCTAAGATATCTCTACAAGCTAATAATAATAAAATACCAATAATTAACCATACTGCACTCCAAAATTTGTTTTCTCTTGCAATCAATTCTATTGCACTTGGGATGATAATAAGTAATGTCCACCATCCCTCAAAAAAGATATTGATGTTTGTAATTTCTAAAGCATTTAAAGTAAGAATCACACCAATTACTACTAATACAATTCCCCATAAAGTGTTTGCTAATTTTCTCATAACTACCTCCTTATTATATATATGAATTTTCGATTTTAGGTACTGCATAATATTTATTATTTACACTATGTATTTTTTGTTGAACCATACTTTTTAATTCCTCATGACTCATTTTATTTTCTGGAGAAACAACCAAATCAAATATTAAGTTGATTCTATCTCCACCATCTGTCATTCTAAAATCATGAATTGAAAATTCGGAATTGATTTTTTTTACAATCTCTTCTGTTTTCTTTCTCATTTCATTAATTTCTTCATCATCTGTTACAATAGGATCCATATGAATGGTTGTAATACAATTAAATTCATCATAAATATCTTGTTCCATTTGGTCTATCACATCATGAGCTTTGCAAATATCACAGTTTGCAGGAACCTCTGCATGGAATGATACAATCTTTCTTCCTGGTCCATAATCATGTACCATGATATCATGAATACCAGATATCATTTCATATTTTTTAGTAAATTCCTCTAATTTTTCTACAAACTCTATATCTGGTTTCATTCCTAGTAGTAAATCTATGGTTTCTTTTAAAGCTTTAAATCCTGTAAATAATATGAATATAGCAACTAAAATACTAGCATACCCATCAATAGATACTCCAAATATTTTAGCAACAATCGCAGATAATAATACAACAAATGTTGATATGGAATCTGAAATACTGTCATAAGCATTTCCTTTGATTGCTGTAGAATCTATTGTTTTTGCAATTTTCTTGTAAAAAATGAATAGCCATAATTTTGTTAAAACAGCAATTACCAAAATGACAATGGTAACTGTACTAATGTCTGGTAATGTTGGATGGATAATTTTGTCGAAAGAGCTTTTGAATAATTCAACACCTACTAATACAATTAAGATATCTACAATAAATGCTGTAATATACTCCATCCTACCATGTCCCCATGGATGGTCTTTATCTATCTTTTTCTGTGAAACCTTAAAACCAATCATGGTAACAATAGATGAACCTGCATCTGTCACATTGTTTAATGCATCTGAAATAATAGAAATGGAATTGGCAAATATACCAATAATTAATTTTACTGCTGATAATAAAATATTCACTACAATTCCTGTTATACTAGAAAGCATTCCATATTTGGCTCTTGTTTCTGGCTTTTCTACATTTTTATCTTTTATAAATAATTTTATTAATAAGTTTGTCATATTTTTCCCTTCTTTTTATTGATATTAAACTATATTGTTATATCACATTTTATGATATAACACAATCTTTTATTGATTAATTTTTGTCCATTTGGACCTGGTCCGTTTTGACCCAATCTCCACATTTTTTCTTTTTTACCATTTTAAATAATTCTTTGTCCTTTTTTGTTATAATCATATCTTCTATCTTACCGTTATGACATACCTTTAATGTAATTTTTCCTTTTTCAATCATAGGATGTCTTAGAATTCTGATTCCTGAATTATCACATTTTTCTTTAGATATCGCTATATATGAAAATTTTTCATCTTCATATGGCAAATCTGCATTTTTTAATAGTTTATGTACTTTTGTTCTTTCCATTCGGACAATGGAATGACACCAATCCTCTTCCGGCAATGGACATATACCTTGAAAAGTACATGGTGCAATTATATGAAGACCATTTTCAATCGCTATTTTTTGTACTTCCTTAATATTTCTAAATCCTTCTGGCGTTCCTGGTTCTATGATTAGAATAATATGATTTGAACTGTTTATTAGTTTATTTATGACATCTTTTCTGTTTTCTGGTTTGATTTCATTTAACATATAACTTGTAACTACCAAATCTGCTTTAGCATTTAAATCATCTTTTACAATATCCATATAGTCCCACGAAATATCTTTTAATTTAGGATTTTGGCTCATAAAAGATTTTCCTAATTCTAGCATAACGGGTTCTCTTTCAAAACATTGAATGTTTTTTGTATCCAACAATTCACTAATTGCCCAAGTCACTGCTCCTGTTCCTGCTCCTATATCCAATACAGATTGTATATTACCATCTATTCTTTCTAATGTATATTTTAAGGCTGTATAGACTGCTCCATAGGTTGCTGGCATTCTCATAATAGAATAAGCTAATGCTTCTATCTCTGTATTTAATAATGTATTTCCTGTTCTTTCTTGATACATATATTTTTCACTTAACTTATTCGCATATGGTTTTAATTCTGTTAGTTTTACATGATTTAATTTTTCTTCAATCGCATTTTCTAATATATCTGGTATTTTCATATTAACTCCTATTATTTTTTAATAGCCAAATTATATCATATTTTATTTTCATACTCAAATGAAAAATAACATAGATATCTATGTTATTTTTAAAATGCTCTAATAATATCTTTCACAAATTCCCAACGATTTTTGATAAATTGACCATTTTGATAGATTTCTTCTATTTCTTCAAAAGTTGCCCATTTTACCTCAGAAACTTCATCTTCTTTCATTGTCACTTTATTTAAATCTATATCTTGCTTTAAAAAATAGGTATCTATCCAAACATTTCCTGTTTTAAAATGTGCTAGCATTTTTGCATCTTTTATATTTAATTGCACTCCTAATTCTTCAATTGTTTCTCTTTCAATCGTTTCTATACTTGTTTCACCTTTTATAACAGAGCCTCCTGTCATTGCCCATACATTAGGAGATAACCTTTTTTGCGGAGAACGTTTTTGAATCAGAATCTTATTTTCAGAATTTTTTATCCAGACATCTGCTCCTAAATGATAAAATCCTTCTGGTACGTTTTCTTCTCCTTTTACCATAGTTCTTCCTGTTTGGTTTCCTTCACTATCTAATATATCCCATATTTCCATGTTTTTCTCCTCTTAGTTACTTCTTATAAATATGGTACAATATCTTCAAACATATCATATCCACTTTCACTATTGATATGTCCTGCGTTTGGTACCAAAATTTTCTCTGTTCCTACTTTATTTGCAAAATCTAATTCTACTTCATATTTCACATAAGGATCATTGTTAGAATAGAAACAAATAATATCTTTTGCATAATTCTTTACATTTTCTATTCCATCTGTATACATGCTTTCATTTACAGCATCATATTCTTCATCAATTCCCAAATAGTTGTTAAATCCACAAACAAAAATACATTTTTTTACTTCTAGTTTATTTTCAATCAAAAATTTAGATATAAAAGCTGGTGCAATGCTATGTCCTATGATTGTTGTGTTTTCATTGATAAGTCCTAAGTCTACATAGTATTTCAATAATTTACTCCAATTTTCATAATTTTGAAATCCAACACCTATTGGAAAATCTGGCACATATACTTGTTTTCCTTCTCCTTCAATAAAATCATGTAACCATCCTATCCAATTTGAATATGGACTACTAAATGATCCATGTATGATAAAATAATTATCCATATATATTCCTCCTCCTTTATAATAATTTTTATTTTTACTTTTACTATTTCATTTCATTTTCTAGCCATTTTAGAAATTTGTCATTTCCTTCATCTATGTCATAAGAAATAATCTCACAAGTTTCATAATCATGTATGCCTAATATCTCTTTTTCCACTTCTTTAAATAAATCTTTTTTTGTTTTCATTTGTATCAAGAATTCTGGTTCTTTTACAATTTCGTCTTTCCACCAATAACTACTTTCCACTTTGCTCATTTGACAACAACTAACTAATCTCTTTTTTAAAAGTGTATCAATTATCTTATTGGCAATTTCTAATTTATCACAAGTTGTAGTAACTATACAATACTTTTTCATAACTTCTTCCTTATTCTCCTAATTCCTTTTTTATCTCTTTTAACATTTCCTCAAAATCTTTAAATTGATATTGAGACAATTGATTGATTTTTTCTCTGTTACTATCAGAATATTGGTCATATATCACAGCAACTTCTATATTAGCATTATTTGCTGCCTCTACACCTACCAAAGCATCTTCTACAATCAAACATTCTTCTGGTTTGACATGTAATTTTTCCATAATTTTATCATGTACTTCTGGATTTGGCTTAATGGCTTTTACATCATTTTTGGCATAGATAACTGAAAAATAATCTTCTAATTTTGCTTTTTTCATAATATTTTTATTTTCTTTTTTATAATGTTCCATTGCAAATTCATTGGTTGAACTTGCTACTGCTAATATATATCCCTTTTCTTTCAAGTATTTTATTACTTTATCCGCATTTGGTTTATAATCTATCACTTCTTTTAAATACCTATCTGCAATTTCATATCGTATTTTCTTGATTTCCTCTTTTGACATAGTCGCATGATATTTTTCTTTTAAAAAACCACAATATTCTAAATATGGGTCTTGTTCTTGTTTATATTCTTTTAATTTATCATCTCTTTGCTTAGCAATATCTACATTATCAATTGTTCCATCTCCAATTGTTTTGATAAGTTCTTCATCTATAGCATTCCATATACCGATAGAATCTATTAATGTTCCATCCATATCAAAAATAATAACTTTCTTATTTTTTAACATCTTTCTACTCCTCGTATAATAAAGTATTGTTTTTAATGTAATCTGCAATTTCTTCAAAAACTTTATCTTGATGTAATATTTCATTTTTATGATTTTCTACA
Organism: uncultured Eubacteriales bacterium; assembly: GCA_949289635.1. Classification (GTDB taxonomy): domain Bacteria; phylum Bacillota; class Clostridia; order TANB77; family CAG-508; genus CAG-269. Next base: position 8,781 of record CASEOS010000008.1, read on the forward strand.
AAAAAGTCTGATATTGTTTTAGAACCATTTTCTATCAATTTTTGTATTCTTTCATCTTCTAAAATTGATTTGTTTTCATCTTTATTTGCATCTAGAGAATGTTCTTCACAATATAGCTTACATTGTATATCTGATTCTAACTTGTCACACATTTTTGCAAAAATAGATTCCTTTGTTTTCATATTCTCAAATTCTTCTATCAGTTTGATTAATTCTTCTTTTTTTGTTAAATCTTTTAATACATCCTCTACTGCAACTTTTCCTATTTTTCTTTTTTCTTCATTTGTAATCTTATCAAATGGTGTAAAGTCCTTTATCTCTATTTCTTCTAATTCATGAATGACAAGCATTTTAATGACTTTCATTAAATCTATGTTAAAATCATATTCTGAATCAATGGCAATTGCTAGCATACATGTCCCATAAATATGCTCTGCTATACTCTCTACTCTTTTTCTTTCAATATGCCATATTTTCCAACCTCTTCTTATTTTATCTTTTAATGTTGATGCTAAAACATAAAAATGGATGATATTTTGTATTTTTTCTGTATTCATTTTCTTTTCCTCTCTTTAGGCATATTCTATCATATTTATATTTGTTTATCAATAATTTCTTATGCTTTCTAAAACATAGAAGTATTTATTTTTTCCCTAAAATATGGTATAATAAATATTGACTAAATAAAGGAGGTACATATAAATGGAAAGGATTTTTAAGTATGAAACAAAAGAAGTTGGACAAATCCGGGTGGTGATTGGTAATCAAGAGATTCGCGAATACACCGTTGTTTCTGAAACGGTGTATGAAGCTGTTGGTAAAAATATGCCACTAAACCATCTGGTTCATTCGGTCCATATTGCTCAGGTTAAGGAGGAGAATGAGCTTTTTGTCTATTACAAAGATTGCTATGGTCATAACATTGCTGTTATGAATGATAGCATCATTAATTTATTGACAATGGAGGAAAATCTCTGTCTTATGCCAAATGGGGTAATTGTTCTCTGGAGTGAACACTCCATTTATTCCACTGTTGATATGCAGCAGCTGGATTTTCATATGGAGCTGAACGATCTTCTTAAGGAGTTCTCCATTATTCATATTTCTGAAAGGTATATAACCTTGCAGAATAATAGCTCTGGAGAACCTGAAGTTCGAAAAATTCAGACAGAGATAAATCTGTTGGGTGAATACCCGGTAAAAATCCAAATTTCCAAAAAGAAGGAGACTTGCTAATATGGCAGGTCTCCTTCATTTTTCTATTTTTTGTTTAAGTTCTTCTATTATTTGATGATAGTTATCATAATTTTTAGATACATCATCTATGGTTTCTATATCTCCACTAGATAAGTTTCTTAAAAATACTACATTAAAATCCATAAAATCTTCTTCTGCTAAACTTTCAAAATATGTTTTTATATTATCTGCTATCTCTTCATTTTCTTCTTCATCCATTTGCCCTACTGTAATAATGTATACTGTTTTTCCTTTTAATAATTCATCATGATTAGAATATGGATTTAATCTATCTATTATATTTTTTAAAATTCCAGGTATATGATTCATATATATTGGAGTTGCTATTACGATTTTGTCAGCTTTTTTCATTTCGTGATATATTTCTTTCATATCATCATCAATCACACAATATTCTTCCAAATTATTTACACATGTATTACATCCTAAACAATATTGAATATTTTTATCAGCTAATGCTATTAATTTATCATTTTCGCATTTTAAATCTTCTAGTATCTTATAACAATTTTTCTTTCTATTGCTTCCACTTATATATAGAATCATATGAATTCCCTCCTCATAGGTTTGTTTATATTTATTATTTTAACTTATTTTGTTTAGAAATTCAATAAAACTTATTTATTTTTATCTTAATGTTTAAGGTCACAGATTGTGACCTTAAATACTGCAATCTTGTGGTCACAATTTGTGACCACATATCTGTAAAGACAAAAGCAATTTCAATCTGCTATTTTCTAATTTCTTAACTAATCAAAACTACCACTTTTCAATCCTGATAAATCTAATGTAATGTAGGAAAATCCTAAATTTTTTATTTCGTCTACTATATTAATATAATATTCCTCGTTATTGTTTTCCATATTATTTTTTTTAGCATGACTATTTACATTTTCTTTCTTTTTCTGATTTGTAATGTGACTTAATATGATTTCAAAATTTTCTGGATTTACTTCAATTCTTGCTATATCATCATGAACCCTTACTCGTACTTTTTGAATTCCTAATTCTTTTATTATTTCTTCACTTTGTTCTACTTTTTTTAGTCCTTCTTCTGTTAAATTTGTATGATATGGAAATCTCGTTGCTAAACAAGAATTAGATGGTTTATTCCAAAATGGAATTCCTAAATTTTTACTATATTGTCTTATTTCTTCTTTAGAAATTTCAAATTTAGCAAGTGGACTAATGATACCCAATTCTTCTGTTGCCTTATTTCCCGGTCTATATACAGTTAAATCATCTGCGTTTTTTCCATCCAAAAGATATTCGTATCCATTTTCATTTGCTACTCTTTTTAAAATTGTCATTAACTCTTTTTTACAATGATAACATCTATCTTTATGATTTTCTCTAAATTCTTTAATTTTTAATGGTTTATATGGTACTTCTAGATATTGAAAATGATTTTCTTTTAAAAATGCAATTGCTTCTTTATAATCTTTTCTTGGTACCATAATGCCATTGGCAATAACTGCTAATACTTGATTTTTAGGTAATACTTTATTGGCTGTAAAAAGCAAATAACTAGAGTCAATGCCTCCTGAATAAGCAATGGCTACTTTTTTTAATGTTTTTAGATATTCTTCCAATTCTTTTTGTTTCTTCATTTATGTTTCTCCTGTTTTATTTTTTCTATCATAGTTATTACCCTCTTCCATTGACAGCTAAATGATTGATTTGATTGGCTAAATATCCAGCACCATATCCATTATCAATATTAACAGTCGCAATACCATTACTACAAGAATTAATCATTCCCAATAAAGCTGTTATCCCTCCTAAATTTGCACCATATCCGACAGATGTTGGAACAGCAATAACTGGTACTTTCACTAATCCTGCTACCACAGAAGCTAATGCTCCTTCCATTCCTGCAATAGCAATAATACAATTTGCTTTTTCTATTTTTTCTCTTTGTAATAAAAGTCTATGAATTCCTGCTACTCCAACATCATAAATTCTTTCTACATAACTTCCAAAGAATTCTGCTGTTTCTACTGCTTCTTCTGCCACTGGAATATCTGATGTTCCACCTGTGCAAACAACAATATTTCCTATTTTTTCTTTTTGTTTTTCAATTTTTAGGATTCTTGAAAGCGAATTGTATTGTACTTCTGGAATCTCTTTTTTAAGCAGTTCAAACTGGTCTTTACTTGCCCTTGTTCCTAATACTTCTCCGTTTTCTTTATAAATTGTCTTATAAATCTTGGACAAATATTCATCTGGCTTACTTTGGCAATATATCACTTCTCCTGTACCAATTCTTTCTTTTCGATTATGATCAATTTTCGCATATCCTAAATCCTCATATTGGTTATGTTTAATTTTTTGTTCTGCTTCTTCAACACTCATTTCATGATTTTGAATTTTTTCTAATATTTCTTTCATCTCCATGATTTTATGTTTCCTCCTTCAGTGTCCAATTGGGGACGTTTCTGTTTGGACATTTTTATGTAAATTCTATGTTGTTTATAAAATATATTACAAAATCAAACTCAAATATGAATATAACTATTAATCTTAAAATTTAAATAGATCATATAAATTAATGTTGTTATTGGCAAAACTAGACCATAAATACCCTATGCATTAGATGAATCTATTTTGATTCGATAAATTTACATAAAAATGTCCAAACAGAAACGTCCCCAATTGGACATCAGTATATTTCTTTTAATGGTACATTATTTTTCTGAGCCAATTCTTTCACACTTTCATATTCTGGATAAATATATGTTTCTCCATTATTGACAACTTTTTTTGCTTTTAATGTTCCATATTTTGTATCTATCAAAATTTGCTCTCTTTCTAATTCTGTTCGATATTCATAACGATAACGGATACCGATGGTTGTTGTTTCTTTGAATATAATGTTTTGTAATTTTTGAATATCTGGCTCTTTACATACAACTGTTAAACAATATGCTGGTCTATTTTTTTTCATAAAGATTGGTGTATAAAATACATCTAATGCTCCATTTTTGAATAACATTTCTTCTGTATATCCTAAGATTTCTCCAGAACAATCATCAATATTTGTTTCCATGACTACAATTTTTTGATTTTCTTCTTGTATGTCACCATAATATACCTTTAATATATTTGGTATTTTTAAATCTTTTGTTCCTGCTCCCCAACCAATTTTTTGAATCTTCATAGCAGGTAAAGTTGTAAATTCAGAACTTAATTCTGCAATGATGGCCGCTCCTGTTGGTGTTACTAATTCTGTATCAATATCGATTTGTCTGAATTTCACATTAGAGTTTGCAAATATTTCACTTGTTGCTGGAACAGGTACTGCCATTGTTCCATGCGCACATTCTATAAAGCCATGTCCATCATTTACAATACTTGATATAATCTTATCTGGATGAATTTTATTGATTAAAATAGCTGTTCCTACAATATCTACAATGGAATCAATCGCACCTACTTCATGAAAATGTACTTCGTCTAATGGTTTGTTATGAACTTTACTTTCTGCTCTAGCTACTCTCATAAATATTCTCTTGGCTAATTCTTTACTTTCTTCATCAATATCACTATTATCAATAATTTCACATACATCATGTAAATTTCTATGTTCATGATGGTGTTCATGAATGTGAGAGTGCTCATGCTGATGTTCTAAAATCACATCAACATAAGTACCTGTTATTCCATTTTTTACTTTTTTAGATATATCTATTTTGTAACCATCTATGTGTAATTTTTTTAATTCTTCTATGAGATAGTTTTCATCACCGATAATTTCTGTTAATGCTCCTAATGTCATATTACCACTAATTCCGCTTGAGCAATCAAAATATAATGTTTTCATAACTTTTCTCTTCCTTTTTATTTATTTGACATTCTCTTTATTTCTTATTTTTATTTAGCGGTGTCCATAAACCTAAGGTTTCTTTTGGCACCTTTTTATGATTTTTGCATTGTTGTGGAAGATTATCTTCTGTAAAAATTTCTGTATAGGTATTTGTGCATTTTTTTGATGCTAAACAACCTGTTGTTCTACATACAGTTCTTTCTACAATCCCTTCTGGTCTTACAAAAGTAGCACTTGGTAAATCTTTATGTATGTCTGTCATAACCGCATCCCAAATTTGTCCTGCTGGATTACCACTAAAATATACGGTTTCACTATTATCATATCCATACCATGTTGCAGCTGAATAATATGGTGTAAATCCACAAAGCCATCTATCATAGTCATTATCTGTTGTTCCCGTTTTTGCTGCCACATCTATTCCTGGAATTGCACAATATGTTGCTGTTCCTCCTGATTTTACAGGTTCTTGTATAATGGTTTTCATGATATACGCATTTTGCTTTGAAATCACTTGCCTTGTTTCTTGTTTTGGTGTTAAAACTGTTTCTCCATTAGCATCTGTGACACTTGTATAAAATGTTGGGCTAATATATACACCATCATTTGCAATTGTTCCATAAGCTGATGCCATTTCTAATGGGCTAACACCACTTGTCATTCCTCCTAATGCTAAGCTTAATACATTATCTGTAACAGGATCTAACGAACTAATTCCCATATTTTGCAAATATTCTAATGATTTTTTAGGTGTTAATTCTACCATAATCTTAACAGCTGGTATATTTTGTGAAGTTCTAATAAAACTTCTAATATTGATTAATCCTTTAAATCCATTATAATTTTTTGGTTCATAATTTTTCCCAAATCTTGTACTACTATCATCATAAACAGTTGCAGCTGTTATTATTTTTTCTTGTAAAGCTGGTGCCACATCTGCTAAAGGTTTCATACTAGAGCCTGTTTGTTTTTCCATTTGTGTTGCACGATTCCATCCTGCACTTGTTTTTTCTCCAAAACCTCCTACAACTGCTACTACATTTCCTGTTTTATAGTCAACAATGGCCATTCCAGACTCACTATGTTCATTTAATAATGTTCCATCACTATTTCTTTCTCTTCCACTAATGATATATTTTTCTTTTACATACTCTTCTTCTAATCGATTTTGAATGTCTGTATCTACCGTAGAATGAATGGTAAGTCCACTACTATATACATAGTTTTTAGCCATTTGTTCAGTCATATTCTTTTCTTCCATCACTTGCTCTATAACTTGAGAAATAACTGCATCTGTATGGTATGAAAATACACTTCCACCCATGATTTCTCCAGTACCAAACTGTAATCCATTTTGTACGTCTGTGACTGCATTTTGATATTCTTCTTCAGATATATAGCCTAATTCTTTCATTTTATCTAAAACTGTTATAGTCCTATTTTTTATTTTTTCTGAATTATCTACATTTGTATTATATGGATTATATGAATTTGGTGAATGATTGATTCCTGCCATAAAAGCACATTCTGCTAAAGATAAATCTTTTGCACTTTTGTTAAAATAATATTCCGCACCAAGTTCTACACCATGTAAATTATTGGCTCCAACAAATAATATATTAAGATATAATTCTAATATTTGCTCTTTGGATATCATTCTTTCTACCTGGTAAGCTCTTTGCCATTCTCTTATTTTTCTTTTAATTCCTTCAATTCCTGTGCTTTCATTATCATTTGTTATATTTTTCACTAATTGTTGTGTAATAGTACTTCCACCATAACTACTATTACCATTTAATAATGTATTAGCAATTGCACCTGCTGTTCTTTTAAAATCAACACCACTATGTTCATAAAATCTTTCATCCTCTATGGCAATATATGCTTTTGGTAAATATTCTGCCATTTCCTCTAATGTAATAATTTTTCTTTTTTCATCACCACTTAAGTCTGCAAGTACTATACCATTTTGATCTACGATAACGGAATTCGATACTTTTATTACTAAATCTTCTTTGCTAATTTGTATATCTTCATTACCATACCAACCTAATAATAATCCTGCAAATCCCCACATCCCTGCAATTAGTAGTAATAGCAAAAGAATGATTAGTATTAAGAAAAATTTTAGAAAGAATTTTAAAATTTTATGTTTTTTACGTCTTTCTTCTTTTTTTGCTTTTTTCTCTTTCTTTGCTTGAAGTTTTTCTTGCTTTCTTTGTTCTTTGTCTATTTTATGTTCTTCATTTTTTTCTACTTTTCTCCATTCATTATTTTTCTTTTGAATATCTTCTTTGTTCTTTTTCTCTTTTTTATTATTTGGATTTTCTGTTTTCTTCCCATTTTCTGTTTTCTTTTTTATCTTTTTATCATTGTTTTCTTTGTTTTCTTTTTTATTAGGTTTCTCTTTTTCTAATGTTTGTTCTTCTTTTTCTTTATTTTCTTGTGTCTTCGCTGGTCTTTCTTCCAATAAAACAGCTGTCTTTGGTTTTGTTTCACTTTTTACTTGTTCTTTTTTATTATTTTTTTCTTTTACATTAACAGTATTTTCTATCTCTTTATTTATTTTATTATTAGGCTCTTGTATTTTGCCCTTTTCTAAAATTTCTTTAGCATTATTTTGTTCAGCCTTCTGATTTATTTTCTTTGAAGTGCTATTTTTAGCTTTTTTATGCATTCTTTTTCTGTTTAAATTTTGTTTATTATGATTCTTGCTACTTCTCTTTTTTTTCTTTTTTTTCATGCACGATACCTCCTTTTGCTATATTTTATATTACTTTTAGCACCCCACTTATTATCACTTATCTTTAATCTTATTCTAAAAATGTATTTTATGAATATTACAACATTTTCCAAAAAAATGCAACTATATTTTAGCATATTTTAGGCTAAATTACTAGATTCATTTTGTTTTTTTAAGAATTTTTTATTTCTTTTATTCTAATTTTTCTGAATTAAATTTCTGCTTTTAAAAAAGGACTACTAGAAATAGTAGTCCTAAAAATAAAAGGGGATCTTATTTTGTACCAAATGCTTTTTAGGGCTAATGGTACTTTTATTGTTAATGAGTGTATCACTTTAAGTCTACTCTAAGTCAATACTTTTTTTATATTTTTTATAAAATGTAAAAACTGAAGCGATATTCATCACTCCAGTCTTTGATTTTTCTAACTTTCATATTCCTTTATATTATTTTTCTAATACTTTACCCTTTAATAATTTCTTCGTACTTTCTGCAATTCTTTCTTTTTCATTTTCAAAATTCTTTTTGGTTATTCCAATATAATCTACTACTTCTGTATGTAAAAACTTTGCTAAATTTTTCATAGAATGTAATGTATTTTCGGTTCCATCTCCACTGCCACCAGCACATGCAATACATAACATTTCTTTACCTTTTAATTTTGAGTCTTCATTAAAAGATTGACATCTTTTTAATCTATCAAAAAATGTTTTTGCTGATTCACTCATTTCATAAAAATACACAGGTGAAACAATAATAAAATTATCATATTCTCCCATTTCTTCCTGCAAATTATTAAAATCATCTTCCATTCTACAGATATGTTCTTCTAAACAGATTCCCCAACCTCTTTTACCACAGGCTTCACATTTTTTTATATTATATTGATTTAATACAACCCATTTTGTTTCAACATTTAATTCCTGCAATGTTTTTATACAAATATCTACACAGGAATTTGTTAATCCGATTCTGTTCGGACTTGAACTAATAATCATTGTTTTCATCTATATCACCTTCTACTCTCACTACGCATTTTCCTTTAGATAGGTATCTATTACTTCTTCCAACTCATCATATTTCCCAGTATAAGCATGGTCTGCATCTTTAATCACTTTAATGTCACAATTTTTCAAATTATTTTGTAAATAATATATAACATCCTCAATTGGCTGTGTTAAAACACATTCATCTTTATCTCCAAATGGAATAAATATAGGAATTTCTATTTTGTTTAAAATTGGACTTTTTCCTTCTCTTTCTCTATATCTAAAAAAGTCACATGTACGATTATATAATAAATCTGTATAAAAAGTTTTGGCACTGATTTTTCCATTGGCAAATACACAAAAATCAATTAATTCCTCTTCTTTTCCTTTCTCAAGCAATTCTTTTGCTTTATTAATACAGTTTTGATAATCTTTTCCCGTATAGTTTTCTACTTCTTTTGGAATATCACAAGGTGCTAGTAATACAATCATTTTGACACTTTCATCTTGTTTTTGTGTATAATAATAAACTGCTTTGTTACAACCATAACTATGTCCTTCTAATACAATATGGTTATATCCTCTTTCTTTTACCCAGTTCACAATCCCTTCTATGTCTAATACACAATCCTCAAAAAGTTCATAACTACTGCCTTTAATCACAAATTCATTTCCTTTATGCATCTCTGTAATATAGTTCATTCCTCTATTATTAAATGGTAAAAAAGCGTATCCATTATTTGTATAAACTCTTGCTAAGTTGTCATTGAATTCATCTTCATAAAAATTCCCACTCATTCCATGAATATGAATAACAATTTTATTTGTTGGCATGTCTGGTATATATAATAATCCTGGCAGTTGTATTCCATCTGTCGAATATGGTCTTATTAATTCTTGATTCATAGAGACTCTCCTCTCTTTTAAATAATTTTTTCACTATGAATATCAAATGGTGGTGTACACATAATAGCGAACTTTACTTTTCCTTCAATACTATGTTTTGCATTTATAGGAATTTCTACAAAATCCCCTTCTTCTACTTCATTTTTTTCGCCATTTATAATAACTGTTGCTTTTCCATTTAATATATAATAATATTTTGTATTTTTCTCGTTTATAAATGTACCATGAAATCCATCTAATTCTCCTATTACAAAATCCATAGCTTTTTCTTTTTCTGCAAATAAATCTGTTATTATCATATTGTCTCCTACATTTCTTTTAGGTGCCTTTCTATACTTATAAATCATCGTATACTCCTTTACTTTTTATTTTCCTAAATATGTTGTATCATCAAAAACTTCTAATGGAAATATTTTATTTTCTTCTAAATCTTTTAAATGAGCTATATTGATATCATAACTTCTTAGTTCTTCTCTTGACATATGTTTTATTGTATCCATGTCTATCCATTGTACATCTAAGATTTCATTCGTATCAAATGTTATGTTTTCTTCTATTATATCTGCTGTGAATTTTACTAATATTCTTGTTCCTTCTGGTTTATTAAATGAACATATTGGCAATACTCCTGTTAATTTCACTTTACATCCTGTTTCTTCAAATGTTTCTCTTATTGCTGCATCTGTTATTTTTTCTCCCTCTTCCATATGTCCTGCTGGATAGTTCCATTGTCCGTAACATTTCTTTTTTGCTTCTTTTACCATTAGTATTTTATTTCCTTTTCTTACGATACACCCCGCTATAACTATCATAATATTTTTCTCCGTTTCATTTTATTGCCTTTACTATATCATATATTTTCTTTTTTCTCAATCTATATAGTTTCTATTAACAAAAAATACCTGAAAATATCAGGTATTTTTCTTTAATCAATATTCTTTACAAACATTATTTGTTGTTTTCTTTCGTTATCCTCTTTTTCTTCAAATCTATACAATTCTTTAAACCCATACTTTTCATGTAAACGAATAGATGGTATGTTATTTACATTGATGCAACTATACATTGTACAATTGCTAAATTTATCTAGTACATATGCTAATAGCTTTTTAGCAATTCCTCTTCCCATAAATTCTTTTCTGGTAACAACTTCCCAAATGTATACAACATTTTCTGGCATGTCTTCTACTTTATTTGGAAACCCTTCTATTTCACAAAAATCATTTCCTTGATATACAGCAATATATCCGTGCTGGTATATTTTCTTCTAAATATACTATCTTCAATATTTTATCATTACTTAAAAGCATTTGATTGCTTTCTTCTGTAATATATCCACTATTATTTTCTTCCCATATTTTTTGAATATCTTCTAAATATTGATTTTCAACTATCATTTGCTTCTCCTTATTAAATAAAAATATGCAGATATGTGAAATATCTACATATTTATTTTTTACATTTTTTATTTTTATATGTACTTAAATTTTATTAATGTCTAAAATGTCTCATTCCTGTGAAAATCATTGTAATTCCATATTCGTTACATTTATCAATTGAATCTTGATCTCTTATAGATCCACCTGGTTGAATGATTGCTGTAATTCCAGCTTTATGTGCAGCTTCTACACAATCTGAGAATGGGAAGAATGCATCTGATGCAAGTACAGCTCCTTTTGTTACACCTTCTCCAATTAGCTCTTCTGCGTGTTCTACTGATTGCTCAGTAGCCCAAATTCTATTTACTTGTCCAGGTCCAATTCCGATTGATTGTTTATCTTTTCCAAGTGCGATTCCATTTGATTTTACATATTTTACAATTTTCCATGTAAATAACATATCTTCTAATTCTTTGTCTGTTGGTTTTCTGTCTGTTACCACTTTGTAATCATCTAATAATTTTGAATCGATTGATTGTACAATAATTCCACCATTGATTTTCTTAATATCTAAAGCATTTTCTGGTTGTTTTACTGTAATAGATGGTAATTCTAATACTCTTACATTTTTCTTTGTTTGTAATATTTCTAAAGCTTCTGGTTCATATGATGGAGCAACAATTACTTCTAAGAAGATTTCTTTCATTTCTTGTGCAATTGCTTTTGTAATTTCTCTATTTGCTACAACAATTCCTCCGAAGATTGAAGTTTTGTCAGCTTCAAAAGCTTTTTTCCATGCTTCATAAATATCATTACTACTTCCTACTCCACATGGATTTCCATGTTTACAAGCAACAACAGTTGGTTCGTCAAATTCTTTTAGCAACTCTAATGCACCATTTGTATCATTAATATTATTAAATGATAATTGTTTTCCATTTAATTGTTTTGCAATGGTTAGAGAACCTTCACATTTTCCGATTTCTTTATATAATGCACCAATTTGATGTGGATTTTCTCCATAACGCATTTCTTCTACTTTTTCATATGTTAATGTTAACTCTTGTGGTAATGAATTGTCTTTTCTTTCTTCTTTCAAGTATTTACATATCATAGCATCATAACTTGCTGTATGTTCAAACACTTTATTCATTAAATAGAATTTTGTATCTAATGATACTTGTCCGTTTTCTTTTAATTCTGTTAATACTTTTTCATAATCATTTGGATCTGTTATGACTGTAACGTCTTGGTAATTTTTAGCAGCGCTTCTAAGCATAGTAGGTCCACCAATGTCTATGTTTTCAATTGCTTCTTCTCTTTTTACACCTTCTTTTAATATGGTTTGTTTAAATGGATATAAGTTAACAACTACAAAGTCAATGGTATCTACATTTAGTTCTTCCAATTGTTTCATATGGTTTGGATTACTTCTCATGGCTAATATTCCTGCATGTACTTTTGGGTGAAGTGTTTTTACTCTTCCATCTAAACATTCTGGAAATCCTGTATAATCAGAAATTTCTGTTACTTTTACATCATTTTCTTTTAGCTTTTTGTATGTTCCTCCTGTTGATATAATCTCGATTCCTAATTTTTCTAATTCTTTTGCAAATTCTACTATTCCGCTTTTGTCTGAAACGCTAATTAATGCTTTCATAATTACCTCCTTAATTATTATTTATATTTTATATTTGGTTTTAATACTTACACTGCACTACTATTATATAGCATAAAAGTGCTTTGGTCAAACATTTTTTGAATTTTATGTTAATTTTACAAATTGTTTTATAATATGGATATCCTCATAAGTTGTAATTTTTATATTGGTGTAATCTCCTTCAATGATTTTTATTGGATATCCTTCTTTTTCCAATAACATACAATCATCTGTTACTTCATCATGTTTATATTTTTCATGCATATTCCACAATATGTTTCTATCAAAACATTGTGGTGTCTGAATAATCCATGTATTGGCTCTTACAGTCGTATTGACAACTACTTGATTTTCATCTGTAATTTTAATGGTATCTTTTGATTTTACACCAACTGTTACACCTTTAAATTCTTTCATACTTTCTATACATTTATCAATATAGTTTTGTTTTATGGCAGGTCTTGCACCATCATGAATCATCACAATATCTGCATTTGTTTCTTTTAAGCCGTTATAGACAGATTCTTTTCTAGAATTTCCACCTACTACCATATGAATTGGTTTTCGAAAGTTTTCTTTTTGTATGATTTCTTTTACAGTTTCTATTTCATCTTGTTTTACTGCTACCACAATGTTATCGACATATGTATTGGTATCAAATGCGTTTAAGCTATAGAATAACACTGATTTTCCATTGACATCTTCAAAATTTTTATTTCTATTTTGTCCATATCTTGTACTATTTCCTGCGACTAAGATAATGGCTGTTACTGTTTTTCCTTCTATCAAAACATTTCCCCCTTTTTTACATTATATGATGTACAAATATATGTCTGGTATCTATCTTTTAGTGCTAAATAGGCATTTTTTGCTGATTGTTTATCTTCAAATATTCCATAAATACAAGAACCCGAACCTGTCATTAATGCCTGTAATGCTCCTTTTTTCATAAGTTCTTTTTTTATATGTTGCATCATTTCTTTTTCTTGTATAACTTCTTCAAATACATTATATAAATTATTTGCCAATAATTGCACATCGTTATTTTCTAATGCTTTTATGATATTTTCTGTTGTATGTAATTGTTTTAAATCTTTTTTTGCATCTATTTTTTGATACATTTCTTTTGTATTACAATCCATTTCAGGTTTAATAATTACCATATAGTATTTAAAATGTGTATCTATACTGGTAATCATTTCTCCTATTCCTTCTGCTTTTACTGCTTTGTTATAAAAACAAGGAACAACATCTGCACCTAAACTTTTTCCTAAAGAATCTATCTCTTTCTTCGTTAACTTTAAGTCAAATAGTTTATTCATGGCTATGATAAATGCAGCACAGTCTGTGCTTCCTCCAGCCATTCCTGCTTGCATAGGAATTTTTTTATTGACTGTTACTTCAATTCCGTTAATGACTTTATATTGTTCTTTTAATTTTACATAGGCTTTATAAATGATATTTTCTTTTGTATTTAGTTCCTTTACATTAATGTTTAATTTAAAATCATCTGTTTCTGTCTTCTTTATATAAATTTCATCATATAGATTTACCTTTTGAAATATAGATTCTAAATTATGATAATTGTCTTCTCTTTTTCCTAATATTTCTAAATTCAAGTTTACTTTTGCTCTCGCTTTTATATAGATTTCTTCCATATATCATCTTATTCCTTCCTAAGACACAAATCTAGTTTATTTTACTCTACTGTAATGCAGGCAAAAACACTAATTCCATTACCTTTTCCAAATTCTGTTAGTTCTTCTCCTGAAGTAGCTGTTATACCGATACAATTCTCATTGATTTTCAATATTCTTGCTATATTTTTTCTCATTTCTTCTACTTTAGGACTTATTTTTGGTGTTTTACATTCTATAGAAATCGATAGATGTATAATTTTATTATCTAAATATTTTAAGGCTTCTTTTAGATATTCTTCACTATTGGTTATACCTGTTTTACACATCTCATCAGAAACTTTTCCAAGTATATTTTTACATGTAATTCCTGAAATGGCATTTGTAATCGCATGTAAAACAACATCTCCATCACTATTGGCTACAATTGAAAAATTCTCATCGAATTCCACTCCTCCTAATAGTAGTTTTTTATCTGTATTTGTATAATCTATTCTATGACTATCTTGTCCAATGGCTACTTTCATTTTTTCCTACCGTTCCTTTCTTAAAACATAATCTAATTGGAAAGAATTAAATATATTGTCATTCTTTTAATCTTTTCCTCTTTATAGCATACTTAATCCTTTTCATTTTATCATACCCTATACCTTTATACAAGCAATTTTCTTACCAAAAACATTTTTAACTTTCTGAGAATATATCTTCTATGCAACAAAAAAAGTTAAAGTAGTCATTTCTTATTTTGACTTACTTTAACTTATGTTTATTTTATGACTTTTCTACATCTTTTTCTTCTATTTTTGGTTTCCTATTAAAAAAGTTTTCATAAATTTCTTCTAATTTACTTATTTTCTCCTCTGGATATTGATTACTTGTTTTTAATCTTCCTATTTTTGCTTGTAGCCATCTTTTATAATATTGATAGCCATCTATTCTTTCCATAAATTCCAATTGTTGAAGAATTCGATACACCTCTCTTGTCCATGTATATCCTCTTACCTTATCATAAGTGAGTCCTCTTACTCTAGCCCACTCATTACATCTATCGTTAAAAAATATTCCTCTTTTAAAAAATAATAATACACCTTTTTCATCTTGATTTTCTTCATTTTGATTTTCTTTATTTTGACTTTCACTATTTTCTTCATCTTCATTTTGATCTTTACCTTGCAAACGTTGCAATATTTCTTCAATCATTTCATTTATCTCTTCCTTTTCTTCAGTTCGCAAAGAGTAATCAAATCTACCATCTTCTCCATCTAATACATATATAAATCTATATAATTGTTCATAAATTTTAGCCGTCTCTCTTTTCCAGATTTCTATTTTCTCTTCTTTTGTCGGGAAATTCTCCCCATTTGCTAATTCTAAATATTTATTTGTTAGGTCACGGTTTGTATAATACATAATCCCTTCTAATAAGTCGTATCTATTTTCTATTCCATGCAAAAAATATTGGTCAAATTTTTTTTCATCAAATTCTCTATATTTTTTTAGTAAATTTTCTATTTCTTGTTCATTTTGTCTAATAACACCATAGGTATAGCTTGTACTTGGCGTTAATTGTGTTCTATCTACTGTTTTAATATCTTGCCATGTAAATCCCTCTTTTTTCCATGCTTCTATATCTGCTGAGTTTCCTGTTTCTAAGATAGATAAATAAGATAAAGTAAGACACGGCTTGTCTTTTGTTACATTTGGCATATCTAATCTTGTATATAGAAGTTTTTTTATATCCACATCCATTCTTCCATCGAAGTTTTCTGTCATTTTTCTTACTTCACTTCTAAAATTGGTTCTGTCCTCATCACTGTCAACTAAAACTTGTATATTTTCTAAATTTCCTTCTGTATTTCCCTTTGTAGTTTTTAATAACCATTTTCCATCTATTGAAAAAATATTGTTTTCTACTCTTATAGAAATATCAGTAGAAATATCAACTAAACACCAACCCATATTTTTTGTTATTTCCCTTAATTGCTCTCTATCTCTAGGTTCCTTTATATTTAATTCCATGTTAACTACCTCTTTTATTTTCTTCTCCGTTTATTTCTCCATTTATTTTTTCTTTAGTAGTTAATTCAGATATATCACATGAATATTAAATTATCAATAGTTTTTCTATTTCTTTTTTAATTTATTTCATTTATTATTTTGAATTTATTAATTACATTTATGTGATTTTGCTTAATTTTCAATCATATCCTTTAAATTATGAGAAACTAATTTTAAATCTTGAATAGAATTTCCTTTTATAACATACGGCATACAATGTTCTATTTTTAAATGAAATATTTTTTCTTTAGGCTCAATATGAAACATATTTAAAAATAGACATCTAATTGCATGAAAATGAGAAAATATTCCTATAGTTATATCTTCTTGAAAATCTAAGGAATCTAAAAATTTTCTACATCTTTCACTTACATCTGCATAATTTTCTCCTTCTGGCGCTTTTTGAACAAAATCAGTTCTAAATTTATTGAAATCCTCATCAACTATATATTTTCTATATTCTTTAGAATCTATCAAATCTTTTTTCTCTTTCCCTTCAAAAATTCCTAAACATCGTTCTTTCAATTCTTCACATACATTTAATGGATATCCTGGTTTTGCTAACTTTGCAGTTTGAATTGCTCTATTTAAACTGGAACAATATACTTTTTCTATTTCTTTTACGATTTCATTGTTTGCTAAACTACTTGCTTGTTTTCTTCCTAATTCTGTTAGGTCTGTCATTTCATTATTTAATGTTCCTGTATATAAAGCTGTTCCATTATCATTTAAAATATTTGCCATTGTTTGGCCATGTCTTATTATAACTATTTTCATCTCTTTTCTCCTTTTCTATTTTATTACTTTACAATTTCTATCTACTTTTTCTTTTCCATGTACTGAAATATATATTTGAAACATATTTTTCATAATCTTCTCTTCAGTATCTTTATAAGTAGAAATCGGAAGTACATAGATTGATAATATTAAAGTTTCAAACCATTTTAATTCAAAGTTTAATTTTTCAAAACCTAAAGTTTCATAAAACTTTGTTCTTCTTTCTCTTAGTAGATTTTCTTGCCTATCTTTTCCTAAGCCTAGTTTTTCTATTTCTACAAATATCCCATCATATGTTTCCATTTGTTTTTTTAGTAATTGTATCGCTTTTGTTCCATATCCTTTATTTTGATATTTTTCTAAAATAGCAAAATAATCTAGTTGCACATATTGGTTATTTTTGATTGTATTGATGATAAAAAATCCAACAAATTGATTATGTTCACATATCTTGATAAGTTTTGTTATCTTTTTATCATAATTTTGTTCTATAGTTTTTAATTCTTTTCTTTCTTCTTTTGGAAATATTTTTATATATTCTGGATATACTTCCTTTTTAAATTCTTCTATTCCAATATTGATTAAGTTCATTGTTTAAATTCCCTTCTATAGGTTATTCTTGTTCTTTGATAAATTGTAATATTTGATGTTCAATATCCTCTATTTTATGATAATATACTATATTTTTTACATTTACACAACCTTTTACTAATCCTGATATTTTACTGCCTTCTTTGGCTATGACAAGTACAGGAATATTTAAAGTGACAGCCTCTTGCAATTCCATTCCTTGTCCTGTAGATACTCTACTCATCTCTGCAATTATCATTTTAGTATCTTGTAATAATTGCATGGCTTTTTCATATCTTTCAGTATCATTTCCTTTAAATTTCATCGTATCCAAAGGACTAGAAACAATATATTTTGAATCTATTAGTGAAACTATTTTTTCATATGTTTCCACACTAGAAGAATCAGAACCTAATACCGCTCCTGTAATTAATATTCTATTTTTATCTTTATATTGATAATTTTTTAATACCCCAACAGCCTCTTCTCTCTTAAATTCTTTAACAATCTCAATATTAGATCTTGCACATTTAGCTAGTTCATTTGTATCACATATCACTTCTTTACAAATATATTGATCAGAATCTTCTATTGTACTAGCATATACAATTCTACTGATTTCTTCATATAGAATAGCTCCCATACACATCATACATGGTTCACAAGATACATACATGGTAGTTCCTTTTAATTCTCCATATAGGTTTGGATGATTTTTACAAGCACTTTCTATTGCCATTAATTCTGCATGCGTATACATTGTTTTGCTCATTAGTGTATCATCATCACTTCTTCCTATAATTTCGTTATCTTTTACAATAATTGCCCCATAAGGATATTTTGAATGTTTACTAATCTCAATAGCAATGTTCATAAATTTCTCGTCCATAGCTTTCACTCCTCTTTCAAATGATATACTGGTTAGTTTCACTTGTTATCAAATTAATTATTTTCATATTCTAAAAAAGCTAACAATGTTTTTATCATTTTCTCACAAGAACTAACATACATCCTTTCATTTACAGTATGAAAATCTTCTATAATACTTCCAATAGAAATCATATCTAATCCTGTTATTCTTTGAGCAATACAACTACATTCCAATCCTCCATGTGTAATTTCAAAATCAGGATACTCTCCATTTACTTGATAATACATATTTGTATAAGTTTCTTTTAACTTTGAATTTTTATTAGGTATCCATGCTGAATCTCTGTAAACTTCTTTAGTTTCAAAATCATTACTTTTAGATATACGCTTATTTTCATTATTTTGCTCTTCTAATTCACTCTCTTCTATACTTCTTAAAATTTCTGTTATTATAATTTTATTGTTTATGGTTTCTATCTTTCCTATATTTCCTGATGTAATGATATTGTTTCTGTTTGTAATCAAACCTTGTTTTAAATTGATTATTTCTTCTATTATTTTTTTGCTGTTCTCTAAAGAAAATGACATTTCATTATCTACTTTATCTATTTGTATATCTATATGTTGTTCCTCTATATTGTTCTTTATCTTATTTTCTATATCTTTAATGTCCGTTTTTATAATGCATTCACATGAAATTGCTATATCATTTTCTGAATTACCTCCTGCAATTTGACAAATATATACATCCTTTTCAGCTTGTAACTTTTGCATTATCTTTGCCATCATGGAAATTGCATTTTTACTACTTCTCTCTATAAACCATCCTGAATTTCCACCTTCTACACCACTAATTGTTATTTTATAAGATGGCATATTGGTAGCAATATGTTTTCCTTTAAATATATATTGATTACAAATATCTGCATCACAACCTATTACAATAGAATCGTCTTTAGCATGATCTATATTAATTAATCTCTTTCCTTTCAATTTTGAATAATCAAAGTTTCCTGCACCATGAAAAGTCGTTTCTTCTTCAGTTGTAAATAAACATTCTAAATCTGGATGTTTTATTTTACTACTTTCCAATATAAGTAACATGATAGCTAGTCCAATTCCTTGGTCAGCTCCTAATGATGTATCTTTTGCTGATATCATATCACCATTTCTGATTATTTCAATTGGATCTGTATCAAAATCATGGTTGCTATTTTCTCTTTTTACACATACCATATCCATATGTGCCTGTAATATGATTGGCTCATTATTTTTCTTGTTACCAGATTTTTTTATCAAAACATTGTTATTTTTATCTCTATAACATTCTAGATTATTTTCTTTCGCAAATTCCTCTAAAAAGTCAGCAAATTTCTTTTCTTTTCCTGATTCTCTTGGTATTTGTGATAATTTATAAAATAGTTCTAGGAATCTATTGGTTATTGATATATCATTCATAAACTTCCTCCTTAACTGATTATTTTTTCGCAATATATAATGTTGCTGGTCCTGGTATTTCATCCACTCTTTCTATTTCTTTAAATTCACTCTTTTTCATTAAGTCTTGAATCTCATTATGTGTATATGCTTTTCCCTTTTCTGTATTTATTAACATTTCAATAGCAAATTGTACAGAATATTCTGGACTAATTTTATCTTCGTTTAAGAAGAAGCTAGTTAAGAAAAGCCTTCCATTTGTTTTTAAAACATGGTAAATATTGTCTAACAATTTTCTTACCTGTTCTTCTGGTTCTTGATGAACTACTGCAAATAGAAATACATCATCATAATTGCCTGTTGGAAAATTGATATTATAATCATAAGTTTCAGATGTTAACCTATCTTCTAATCCTTCTTGATGGATTTTTTTATTTTGTATTTTGACCATTTCTGGCAAATCAATCATTTTTGCTGTAACATTTTCATACTTTTTGGCTACTGTTATAGAATATGTTCCTGCACCAGCTGCAACATCTAATATTGTGTGATTATCAAAATCATAATTTTCTGCAATAAACTTAGATGGGTTGATTGCATTTGCATTCATTCCTTGTATAAAGCTTTCTGCATCTTTTTCCGTTAATTCCTTAAAACTATTAGTTGCTGTTTCTTTATTTTTAATAGCATTTTCTAAGTTTTCATATCTTTTTATGATGGTTTCAGCAAATTGTATATACCCTAGTTGATTATATTCTGAGTTCTTATTTAATACCTCGTTATATTCTTCTAAATAATAACTATCCTTATTTTTACTAATTATTTTATGAAATGTTAGCCCATTTAATATAGGTTCAATTCTATCCTTTTCTAAATTTAATTCAACAGCTATCTGTGTCAATGTTTTTCCTTTATCTTCTAATATATTCAATAGCCCAATGTTATTCGCTGACATGATTAGATATGTCAATTTATATCCATTAATCATTTCTTTCATCTTTTTTGTTTGCTCTTTTATTTCCATACTTTTCACACCTTTTCATATTCTTTTCATTTATGTTTTATTCTATCATTCCTCCAGAACAATGCAATTCATAATAGTTTTCTAAATATTTTTTGTCATATATTCATCCGAAAGCTTTGTTTTAGTAATTTTATCATGAAAATCAAAAAAAAGAAAGCCTTTTTCCAAAGACTTCCAATTACATCTTATATAGGTATATTTCAAGTTTACTTGGTATACTTGTTATTTTATGCAACCTCATTACTTAGTATGCTGTAATTATCCATAATTCTATCTCATTTATTCCACATACTATGTGTATAACTTTATTATTTAAATTTATTCCATATACTAAACAACTTGGATATGGATAATCATTTTCATATTCTTCTATTATTTCTCCATTTAATAGAGCTTTTTCAATATCTTCTTGACATTTGATTTCGTTTCCAGTTTGTAATTTGTTTGTTGCATCTTGTATCATTTTCATAAAGCCATCTCGCTTATAATCTAATGTTCCTGTTATTCCCTCATCTTCATCAGTATTTACAATTGTCCCACTAATTTTCTGTAATACGCCAATATTTTAGAACAAATGTACTGTTTTTTATTAAAACTATTGATTTTTTATGTATTTTTGTTATAATAAATCACACAAGAAAGGATGTTTGGTATATGCAAGAATTATTAAATATTTTAAATAATACAAAAAGTACTCTTGATAACTATTATGAAGCACATAAAGATGAAAATTTTTATAACAAGAGAAATACTCCTAAAGACTACCTTGAATGGATTGATAAGAAAACTAAAATTATAATGAATTCTCCAAAATTTATAGAAAAATCAAAAGAATATATTGTTCGTGGAGATGTAGTTTGGGTTGAATTTGGATTCAACATAGGTGAAGAATTTAGTGGCAGGCATCCTGCTCTGGTTTTAAAAAACGGTGGTAAAACATTATTAGTTTTACCTATTACAAGTAAACAACCAACAGAAAAACAACTTGCTAGTAAAAACTATGTTGAACTTGACAAAATATATAACTTTAAAACAATGAAAAGATGGGTAAATATTTTTAACATTAATCCTATAAGTATTGAAAGAATAGATTTTACAAAGAAAAAGGGAAATGTTAAAGGAATTGATTTAGATAATATATCAAAGGCATTTTTAGATTCTGACCTCTTTAAATATAAACCTTCTAAAAATAATTCATAATTTATCAAAATTTTTGCATAAAATCCTTGATTTTTACATAAAAATATAGTATCATTTAATTAATAGGAAATCTATTTAATTAGATGACTGAGAAGGCTCATTTCGGTGAGCAGTTATGATTTAGAATGTAGCTTATATAGAAATATATAGGCTACAGTTTTTTTATTTAAAAATCTGCATTTGGTATAAAAACTTGCTCTGTTGCAATTTTGTCTGCAAAATCTTTTTCTACTTCATATTTTACATATGGATCATTATCCGAATAAAAACAAATTATTTCATTAGAATATTGTTTCACATCTTCTAAATTATCAAAATACATAGATTTATTAACATTATCATATTCTTCATTTATTCCTAGGTAGTTGTTAAATCCACACACAAATATTAATTTTTTAACTTTTACTTTATTTTCAACTAAAAATTTTGATATAAATACTGGTGCTATACTTACCTCTCTTCCAATTTATAATTTACACTTAATATGTTTTCTTTCTCATCCACTTGTATTAAATAGCACCTAACTGCTTTTCTTATAGGTTTATCCATTTAAAACTTCTCTCCAATCTGATTTTACAATATCTTTTATTTTAAAATTATTCTTTCTCATATACTCTTTTACTTTTATATATTCATAAACATATCCTGTCCTTTCTGGCATATTAGGTATTTTCGTTTTTGCAAACATATAGAAAAAATCATACATCATATTATTTTTATTTAATTCTGGTTCAACAACCTTATTTATAACTTCTAAATTATTTTCTACCCATTCAACTGTAGTATTAGGCACTATTGTATAATAACTTTTTTGCTTATTAGGTACTACTTCTTCTGAAAAATTACATGCTATTCCTTCTGTAACAAATCTTTCTCCAATGCAGTTTTCAAATATATCATGGTTTATTTCTTTTTCTCTAATCCAATGTGTGTATTCATGGGCAAGTAGCATTTTGATATTTTCTTCTAACCCCAAAGTTGATTCTAGTAGTATAACAGTAACATCTTCATTTTTATACTTTGTAGAATATATTGTAGTCGTATTCATTCCTATAATGATATATAATAATAATCCACTCCTATATATCCTCCTAAAATTGATTTGGAAATTGGTCTATGCTAATGCCATCTCCTACATTATCCCAATCTATTTTTATATTTTCAAATTCTTCATTTTTAAAATCATTTAACCTTTTATAATCATTTTCTTCCATTTCAAAATCTAAAGATTTTATATTTTCATCTATTCTATCACAGTTTGTACTCTTAATTAAAACATTAATTTTCTTTTCTTTCATTATCCAATTTAATATGATTTGATTTTGAGTTTTATTGTATTTTTGTGATAATTCTACTAATAATTCATAATTTTTTAATTGGGTTCGATTTCTTCTTAAAGGTTGATATGCAACAAATTCAATACCATTTTTCTTACAATAATCCAATATTCCAATACTTTCTTTTATTTTACATTCTAAATTATATACACCTTCAAAAAAATCCAATTTAACATTTGTATTGATTTCTTTTAATTGTTTTAATGAGCAATTACTGATTCCTAAATATCTTGTTTTACCTATTTCTTGTAGTCTCTTCATTTCAAAATAAGTATCTAATAGGGGAAGTTTTGTAAATTTAGGTGAATGTAATTGTAAATTATCTACATAGTCCAAATTTAATATGTCTAAATATTCATTTAGTTGCTTTTCAATATCAGATTTTTCATTTACTGTTGGCTCTATATTAACACTTATAAATAAATTTTCTCTACCACACTTTTCAATAAAACTTTTTAATGATTTTACAATATTACCATTTTCATATAACATATACAAAGATAAATAATTTTGTCCTAATTTATATGAATGAAATAAAGCTTCTATATCTTTGTTATCTTGATAATTAATTTTCCATGTACCTATTCCTATTGGGAATATCTTCTCTTTATCAATCATAAAATCATTTACATTTTCCATTTGATAATGTGTTTCTGTTTCTCCATATATTTTAAATCCCAATTGTTCATATAATTTTTTAGCTGGATTATCTTTAAATACTTGTAAAATTGTTCTAATTCCTTTTTTATGATTTTCTTTTAATTGTTCTTCTAAAATTTTTCTTCCTATCCCTTTATTTTGATATTCTGCCAGTATACTTATTTCATTTATAAATAAATCACCATCATCTGTCATATGTATTGCATATACTCCTATTGGCTTATTATCAAGCATGATAATTCTTTTATGGGGCAAGTGTTCTTTTAAATCTTGTTGTAATCTTTCTTTTTGGTCATCATCTTTCCAACCCCAAATTTTATCAACATACCATTTAAAATTTTCTTTTTTTAAATTAAATAAAAAATCAAAATCTTCTAATGTGCAATTTCTAAAACTATATTCCATTTGTTACTCTCCCTACTATATAAAACTACTTCTATCATAATTTTAATGATACTCTCAAAAAATTTAATATATTTTCTATTTATATCTTTATTCCTAATTAACTTTTAAATACAAAGTATATTCAGAAGGATCAAACTCATCGCCATGTCCTTTATCTATTGCTTCATTAAATCCTAATTTAAAATATATATGTTTTGCTATTTCATTGTCATCTTCTACGCCTATTGTAAATTCAGTATATCCTCTATTTGTTAAATTATCTATACAATATTTTATTAACTTTTGTCCTAACCCCTGTCCTTGATATTTTTTGTCTACTCTAAATGCTTGTAAATATACTCTTTTATTTGGTATTGTTTCTGTTTCCAATTCATCATTTTTATAACTAACTGTTATTTCTCCAATAACCTTTTCATCTTCCTCAATTACAAACACATCTATCTCTTTTTTTTCAAATTGTTCTAACCTTTTCTTTTTATACTTAATCCACATATCTTCATTATCTGGAAACAATCTTCTCAATTTTTCAAATTCTTCTTTTTTTATTTTCCTAAATTCCATCTATTAATTACCTCTATACTATATTTTTAATATCATTCCTTTTCCTAAATCAGCTTCTTCTCTACTGATAAAGCCAAATTTTTTATAAAAACCTTCTAATCCTTTTGATGGTCCTACATATGTTCTTATATTAGGATTTAATTTTTTTAGTTCCTTAACCTTTTTTAAAATTTTCTCCATTATATGACTTCCAACTTTTTGTGATTGATATTCTGGGAGAACCATGATATCTTGGATATATAAAAACATCATTTTATCTCCTATTATTCTTCCATATCCTATCATTTTATCTCCATCATAAGCACAAATGGAATATATTGAGTTATTTAAAGCTGTCTCTACTATTTTGTTTTCTGCCGTTCCCCATCCTACAGAATCTGCTATATAATTATACTCTTCAGGTGCTGGTATTTTTTCTTTATATTGTATATCGTTCATATTTATTTCTCCTTTGCCGTTTTCATTCGTAAATATTGTACCATTTACGAGCAAAAACGGCAAACATTTCTTGTAAGTTTTCAAAAAATAAAGTACTTATCAAAGCACTTTATTAGAATTGTTTCTCCTTTTATAATATTTATTATGCTAAATATATTCACACATCTGCTTTTTTTCTAATTCTCCTGCATTAAAAAGTACATAGTTATATTATTTTTACTTATATCAAGTGTTTTTCTTCTTTTTTATTATTCTGTACTTTTTCATTTCTAATTTTATAAGTCAAATTTTTTGACTTAAAGTAATTTATAGGTCAAAAATTTCGATTTTTTTGACCTACAGATTTTTCATAGAACGATTTTTTCAAGTTTTTCGTCCTATGAAATTTTATAGGACGAATTTTTTGATTTTTTCGTCCTATAAATTTTTATAAGTCAATTTTTTTCATTTTTTCGTCTTATAAATTTTATTTTAAGAATAAATCTATATATTTTTGAAAAGCAAAAACTTGATTTCTACTATACCCTGTTGTTTCTACTATTATATTATTTTCTAATAAAATATTTACTGTATCTTTTATTGTTGATGGTCTTATATTAGTTATTTCCATCAATTTTTTTCTATTAATTATTGGTTCGTTATATAAAGCATCTATTACTTTCTTTGCATTTTCTGCTTTAATTGGTAAATCTATTATAGTTTTATCCATTTCCATTGTAAGTTCAACTACATTCCTAAATTTTTCTTTTGCTGTTTTTGACGTTTCTATAACTGCTTCCAAGAAAAATTTTATCCATCCTATTATATCATTATGAGTTCTTACTCTTGTTAGCAAATCATAATATGTATCTTTATTTCTTTCAATGTAATCAGAAATATATAAGCATGATTTTTCAAGCATACCTTTACTTTGAATATATAATGGTATGAGTAGTCTTCCTATTCTTCCATTCCCATCTAAAAATGGATGTATTGATTCAAACTGGTAATGTAAAATAGCAATTTTTATTAAGTCTGGTGTATCTATTTCTTCATTGTTTATAAATTTTTCAAAATCAGTCAAACATTCTGCGATTTCTGTATGTGGTGGTGGAACATATACAGCATTACTTGGCATACTTCCTCCAATCCAGTTTTGTGATGTTCTAAATTCTCCCGGTGTTTTACGCTCTCCTCGAACTCCCTGCATTAATATTTTATGAAGTTCTCTCATTAGTCTAGTACATACTGGAAAGCCTTCTTTTATTCTTTCCACACCATAGTTTGTAGCTTTTACATAGTTTTGTACTTCTTCCCAATCATCTCTTTTTTCTGGGTTAATATCTGTT
The DNA here is from genome assembly GCA_949289635.1 of uncultured Eubacteriales bacterium. Lineage (GTDB taxonomy): Bacteria > Bacillota > Clostridia > TANB77 > CAG-508 > CAG-269. The sequence goes on from CASEOS010000008.1 coordinate 35,843, forward strand.
ACATCTAATAAATCTTCTTCTACGGTCGTTCTTGTTCCTTCAATTCTGCTTGATTTATTAGCTTCAATTTTTACATGCATTTTGATGTATAAATCTACATTTGGTATTAGTAATGAATATGCATTTAACTCTCCTATTTGTCTATTTGCTTCTGCTAATAGTTTGTCCAATTTAGTGTCATCCCACCCCCAGTTATAGTTTATTTTACTGGGAATAAATGCTTTGTAATCATTCATTTTTACATATTCACCTGATTTATAATCTTCTAACTTCATTTATATCACCTCCTACAAATTAAATTTTAGCTATTTTCTTATTTCGATGCGAACATTTGTATTGTATCATGTTTATCTTATGTATTCAATCTTTTTTACAAAATTTGTAAAATATTTTTCATTTATTATTTCTTATTTTTTGTCATATAATATTTATAGCACAGATTTTAATAAACCTGTGCGATTTAAAAACATATATAATTATCTAGTTCGTCACCCAGTTGTTGCATTTTAGCTTTAGCAAATCCAAACATTTTTGATTTTGTTACAACCTTGTCTATAACTGTTCCTTCTTGTTTGGCAATTTGCATAATATAATGTAATTCATCTGCATTTAACATACTTACAAATGCTTTTTGTTCTTCTCCTGAATATAGAAAAGCAGTTTTGGTAAATAATATAACTCCATCGTTTCTTGTCTCTTCATCTCCATTTAACATCAATGCTTTTATATACTTAAATTTAATTAATATATCTTTTACTCCAATAACACATTTTGCATTTTGGGAATTATTATGATTACAATGTCTCATAACTTCTCTTAGTTCATCTATTTTATCCATTATTCTCATAGCTTCTCCGGCTGTGTCTGGAGTAAGTGATAAATCTTTTCCTGTTTTCACTTTATAATATCTTCTCCTAATATTTTAAAATATATAATTCTTATAAATTACAGGATTTATTTTAGGCATAACACTGCCACGCACTCCACATGATTTGTAAACGGAAACATATCCACTGGTTTTATACTTTTTATATCATAGCTTTCCTCCAACTCTTTTAAATCCCTTACCAAAGTTGCTGGATTACAACTAATATAGACAAGTTTTTTTGGTTTTATCTTTAATATATTTTGAATACTTGTCTTATCAAGACCTCTTCTTGGAGGATCAACCATAATGATATCTGGAATAATCTTCTTGTTATTGATTAAATCATCTAATACCTCTTCCACATCTCCTGCAATAAATTCTGTATTATGGATATTATTTATTTTTGCATTCCCTACGGCATCTTCTACTGCTTGTTTTACAATTTCAATCCCATATACTTTTTTTGCATATTTTGCCATAAATAAAGAAATGGTTCCAATTCCACAATATAAGTCAAATACTGTATCTTCTTTTGTGATATTAGCAGATTGAACACCTATCATATATAACTTTTCTGCTTGAATAGGATTTACTTGGTAGAACGACAATGGCGAAATTTTGAATGTTAATTCTCCTAATTCGTCTGTTATATATCCTTTTCCATATATCGTTATATTTTTCTCTCCTAATATCACATTTGTATTTTTCTCATTTATATTTTTGACAATTGTTTTAATATTTGAAAATTTGCTTGTTAGTGTTTCTGCAAGTTGCTTTTCTTTTGGAAATTCTTTTCCATTGATAACAAGTATGACCATAATTTCACCAGTTCTTTTTCCTATTTTTGTAACAATATGTCTTATTAATCCTTTTCTGTTTTTTTCATTATATATAGAAATATGATTTTCTGTAATATAATTTACAATATATTTTGCAATTTCTTCTGTTTTTTCATCTTGAATAAGACATTTTTCTATTGGAATAATCTCATGTGTTCGATTGGCAAAAACACCAATCACTGGCTTTCCTTCTTTATCTATACCTACTGGATATTGTGCTTTATTTCTATAATGATATGGATGCTCCATTCCCAAAGTTTCTTCTACTTCAATCTTGGTTTCTAGTGTTTTGTTAACCAAACTTTGAACAGCATTTCTTTTCATATTTAATGTTTCAGCATATTGAATATGTCTTAGATGACAACCTCCACATCTTTTATATGTACTGCAATCACTTTCTGTTCGACTATCTGCTTTTTTTAAGATTTCTATTGCTTTCCCAAAAGCATGAGAAGATAACACCTTCACAATTAATACTTTTACCTTTTCTCCTTTGATACTATTCGGAATAAATATGGTAAAATTATCAATTTTGGCGATACCTTCTCCTTCAAATCCATTATCTATAATATCTACAATATATTCTTGATTCTTTTTTACTGGTATTTCCATTTTGACTCCTATCTTATGGTTATTTTGTCTCTCCTTGTATTTGTGTATGATCTTTTTGTGCTTTTGCTACAGTTTTCCAGTTACTTTGTACATATACTTCATCTTGTAAGTCTTCTATATCTCTATATTTTCTTGTTAAAGATTCTGATTGCTCTTGTGAAATCAATCCTTCTGTTTTTAGTAATTCTAAAAACTCAGAATCATTTAATGAAGCAATATATTTACCAGCCATTAATTTGGCAACTCTTGTTTCCATATCTTCATAATATTTAGGTAATTTTCCTGAAAGTACACCTTTGTATATGGTTTCTATTTCTGCCTTTCTAGTTTTTGCATCATATCCGACCATTTCTCCTTTATTTAATTTTCTCATATAACGAGATATATAAGTTTTTATTCTTGCATTTTTCTTTGTATAATCTAATCCTAGTTCTTCTTTATCTAGATATAGTTTTTGCTTTAATACATGGTCTCTAGCAATATCTAATTCTTCTCCAATAGATTCCTTTAAAGCTATTTGGGCACTTCTCTTTGTGAATTGTAAATCTCTGGCATCTGACTTTAATATATATCTGATAAATTTTTCATCATTTTCACTATATTCTGATGGTGTTTCTACTTTTTCCTCGTCCTCTATTTTCATTTCTTCTTGTGAAAGCTTTAAAGTTGCTTCTAAAAGTTTATTACATTCTCTTTTTCCTTGATGTTGACTATCTTCTTCACTTCTTTGTTTAATTTTTTCATCCAAATTTTCTTCTAAAAAGATTTTTGCATATTTATCTCTTAATATACGAATTGCTGATGGATAGGTCTCTTGGTCTTCTTTTAATATAACATTGTCTACTGCTTTTTGATTATTCAAATTTCTTAATTCATTCATTAAAGTCATTATTTTTGGAGACATGGTTATTTTTCCTTTTGTACTATTGGCTATAACGTCATTTACAAATATTTCTTTTAATCTTTCTGCTATTTTGGAATAGGATTTTTCTTTATTGGCTATATCTATTTCTGTTCTATCAATTCCTAAAGCTGTTAATACACGAATATAATCCTCATCTAATGTATCTACAATATTCCCGTCTTTATCTCTTACTAATCCTTCTCTTAATCCATCTACCATGTCTAATGGGATATATGAAATTTGGTCTGCTAATCTCATTAAACATGCTTCTGCTGTTGCTGGTTTGATGGTTCTGTCATATCCTCTTATACCATAGCATCTCAAAATTTCTGTTTCAAATTCTCTTTCTGTCTTACTTACATTTGGTATATATTCTTTTTCTGGTGTCTCCCCATTATGTGTATTGATACCATCCATGATAAGCCATAAAGATTCTTTTATTTTATCTAATTCTTTAGGACCAATTTCTGGATTATGTACTTTTATCTTTTTCATAATTTGGTCATATATATGTTCTGTAAAAACAAGTTCTCTAGTTCCTACCGCATTATGACATACCATTCCTAATCCATCATCATCTTGGATATTAGATATCCACCATTCTCCACTATGTCCTAGAAAAGTATGACCAACATCATGATGTTTTGCCATAATTCCTACCACTTGTTCATTTAATCCTAATTTCTTAGCAATCTCCTTTGTGATTTTTTCTACATCCTCTTGATGTGTTTTTCTAACTGTCGTTTCTCCTGATGATTTTCTAAGCCCTTTTATCATCATGGTTTCATCGCAACTTTTCTTGTTATATAAAGTTAATACCATATCTATTTCGTTTGCATATTTTTCTAATCTTTTTAATTCGATTTGTCTTTTAAACCTTTTTGTTTTATCAATTGCTTTTCCTTGGAATTCTTTTATCGTATTTTTAATTTTCATAATCTTCTCCCTTTTCTTCTTCACTCAAATTCACAACTATTAAAATTATACCACAAATCTTGAAATTTGTACATATATAGCTTTTTACATATTTTTTGCAAAATTATGTAAATTTTTAGAATATTTTCTTGTTTTATCTCAGAAATACTTGTATATTTTGCTTTTTTATAATATAATTTCCCATGGGAGGAATGGATTATGTCTAAAGTATTTATATCTCATGGAGATATTATCTTAGATAATATCTATAATGGAGATTTAGAACTAATCAAACAAGATGGTGGTGGTAGTAACTGGAATACATTATATAACTTATCTTATTTAGGTGAAACCTGTTACGCTGTTGGTACTTGTGGTAAAGACAAAGAAGGTGATATTGCCCTTTCTTCTTTAAAAGCAGGTAATGTAAATACTGACCTTGTTCGCCGTGATGATATCTCAACTTCTATCATGAATATTATTATTCCAAATCAAAGTGAATTAGGTGATAATAGTATTATTCACAGTTGGTATTCACCCATTACTAACAAACGTACTTTATTTTTTAGAGACAATCTTCCAATAGAATTATCAAAAAATATATTGGAACATGATATTTATGTTTTGTTAGATAAATTTGAAACCATTAATTTTGATTTTATTTCAAATCTTCCAATGAAAAAAGTTTGCTTAGATATTGGACATGTTCGTTTCATTGAACATTTTACAAAACAATATTTAACCATGTTTTTTAAAACTGCAAATTTAATTCAATTAAATGAAACCGTGAAACCTTTATTATTTGAACGTTTACAAATTCAAAATGAATTTGAATTTTTTAATTTACTAGATTTAGATTTGTTAGTTGTTACCAAAGGAAAAAAGGGTGCTACCTTTATCTTTAAAGAAAACAATGAATTAAAAACAATTGATAAAGAACCAGAAGTGATTGCAAAAGTAATCGATTCTTCAGGCGCTGGTGATGCTTTCTTTGCTTCAGTTATTCAAGGGTATGCCTATACAGATACTATCAATTCAGATTTTATTAATAAGATATTTTCTACTGCCAATAAAGCTTCTAGAGATGTCATTGGTCAACTTGGTAGTCGAAGAACATCTTAGTATATATAAAAAATATGCATAATGAAATTAAGGATTTCTATACATATATGTGAAGATCTCCTTGCAGTACTTCACAAATATAAAACGTTTAACCTTGTATAGGAAAACTCTTATATCTTATATCGTTTCCTATACAATAAATAAAAATAAATAAAATTTAAAGGAGGAGAAAATGAAAAATTTTGATGTTGCCATTATTATGGGAAGTGATTCTGATTTATCTATTATGAAAGATGCTGCTAAATTTTTGGAAGATATGGGAATTTCTTATGAAATGAAAATTCTTTCTGTTCACAGAACACCTGAAAAAGCTATGGAATATGCAAATAGCTTAAAAGAAAATGGTGTAAAAGTTGTTATCGCTGGTGCTGGAGGTGCTGCACATTTACCTGGTGTATTTGCTGCCATGTTACCTACTGTTCCAGTCATTGGTATTCCAATTCATACAAAAACATTAGGAGGCGTTGATTCTTTATATTCAATTGTCCAAATGCCTTCAGGAATTCCAGTTGCAACAGTTGCCATTAATGGTGCTAAAAATGCTGGAATCTTAGCAACTTCTATCTTAGCTGTTGGAAATGAAAGCATAAAAGAAAAATTAGCAGCTTATAAAAATTCTTTAAAAGATGCTGTTTCTAAAAAAGATGAAAAACTTCAAGAAATAGGATATGCAAATTATTTAGAAAATATGAATAAATAAGAAAGGCGTGCGTTAACGAAATCAAAGATTTCGACGCACACATGTGAAGACTGCTTCGCAGTACTTCACAAATATAGGAAGCCTAACCTTGTTGTATACGGAAAAATCTACATAGGGTCAAGATAGCAGTCGATTTTTCCTATACAATAGAAAAGGTTGCCAAAATGGCACGTCCCCTTTGGCAACCTAATAAAATTTGAAAGGAATGTGAAAATAATGAAAAAAATTAGTAGTGGTAAAGTTCGTGAAATTTATGAAGTAGATGATGACAAATTATTACTTGTTGTATCTGATAGAATTTCTGCATTTGATTATATCTTACCAAATTTAATTCCTGATAAGGGAAAAATATTAAACCAAATCTCAAAATTCTGGTTTGATTATACAAAAAATGTAATACCTAATCATGTAATTTCAACTGATTTAAAAGACTTCCCTGAAGAATTCCAAACACCTGAATTTGAAGGAAGAAGTATGTTAGTTAAAAAATTAAAAATGATACCAGTAGAATGTATTGTAAGAGGATATATTACAGGTTCTGGTTGGAAAAGTTATTTAAATGATGGAACTGTATGTGGTCTTAAACTTCCTGAAGGATTACAAGAAGCTCAAAAATTACCTGAGCCAATCTTCACACCTACTACAAAAGCACAAGAAGGACATGATGAAAATATTTCTTTTGAAGAAGTTTGTAATTTAATTGGAACAGATTTAGCTAATAAATTAAGAGCAAAAACAATTGAAGTATATACAAAATGTTCTGAATATGCTGCAACAAAAGGTGTTCTTATTGCTGATACAAAATTTGAATTTGGACTTGATGAAAATGGTGAACTAGTTCTTGGAGATGAAGTATTAACTCCTGATTCTAGTAGATTCTGGGTTGCAAAAGACTATCAAGTTGGAACAAACCCAAAAAGCTTTGATAAACAATATCTTCGTGATTGGATAAAATCTAGTGGATATAATCCTGAAGGTACTACTCCAATTCCAGAAGATGTGATTATGACAACAAGACAAAGATATATTGAAGCTTATGAAATGTTAACAGGTAAAAAATATGAATAATTCTAAAAAGGGGATTTTGGGGACGGACTCATTTTTCCCTTTTTAAAAATAAATGAGTAAAAAAATATAGAATATAAAAAAATGAAACGATTTTGCGTATCTAAATTTGAATTTAGAAATTATTAATAAACCTGTGATTCTCTTGCATTTTGCTTTTTATAAATAAAGCAACAATGAAAGAAAATCACAGGTTTATTTTAGAATTTCTATGAAAATTTGGCTTATACAAAATTGTGTAATGGTTTTATATTCTATATTTTTTTGTATCTCAAATTAAAAAAAGGGAAAATTGAGTCCGTCCCCAAAATCCCCTTTCTTTTATTAAAATTTAATTTTTTCAAAACGATCTTTTTCAAGAGTTTCTGGCACTTCAATTGGATATGTTCCTGTAAAACATCCATAACAGAAATCGTCTATTTTGCATCCTTTTGCAATTTCTTTTAAACTATCCATACTTAGATATTCTAAAGAATCTGCTCCAATTTTTTTCTCAATCTCTTCTTTTGACATTTGATTTGCAATTAAAGCTTCTTTTTTGTCAACATCTGTTCCGAAATAACATACACCCACAAAAGCTGGCGATGCTACTCTGATATGCACCTCTTTTGCTCCCGCCTCTTTTAATGTTCTGATAATTCTTGTAATAGTTGTTCCTCTTACAATAGAATCATCTACTAAAACAATTTTCTTTCCTTTTACTGTTTCTCTTAAAGGATTTAATTTTAAGGCTACTAAATCTTTTCTTTTACTTTGTGCATTTTGGATAAAAGTTCTTCCTATATATTTACTTTTGGTAAATACCATATCATAAGGGATTTTAGATTCTTTTGAATATCCTAAAGCAGCATCTAATCCAGAATCTGGAACACCTGCTACAATATCCGCATCTACTGGTGCTTGTTTTGCTAAATATCTACCTGCATTTTCTCTGAAAATATGTACATTGATACCATCTATTACAGAGTCTGGTCTTGCAAAATAGATATATTCAAAAATACACATACCTTTTCTTTCATTTGGCATATATTTTTCACTTTTTACTTGATTATCTGTTACAACGACAATTTCTCCTGGTTCAATATCTCTTTCAAATTTTGCACCTGTAATATCTAATGCACAGCTTTCTGAAGCAAATACGATATCATCTCCTAGATGACCCATGCATAATGGTCTAAATCCTTGAGGATCTCTTACAGCAATCAATTTCTGTGCTGACATAATTAATAAAGAATATGCACCTTTTAAAATTTTCATTGTGTTTTTAACTGCTTGTTCGATTGAATCTGTTTTTATTCTTTCTCTAACAATAATATGACAAATCACTTCTGTGTCACTTGTTGTTGTAAAAATTGCTCCTTGGTCTTCCAATTCTCTTTTTAATTCTAAGGCATTTGTTATATTTCCATTATGGACAACTGCTAAATTTCCTTTTTTATGCCTTACAACCATTGGTTGAGCATTTTCTTTTCTACTCTCACCAGTTGTTGAATATCTAACATGTCCAATGGCCATTTTTCCTTTTGGTAATCCGTTTTGAATATGTTTTGTAAATACATCTGAAACTAAACCTAAATCTTTATGAAAATGAATCACACCATCTTCATTTACTGCAATTCCACAGCTCTCCTCTCCTCTATGTTGAAGTCCTGATAGACCAACACATACAGGTGTTACCACATCTTCATGATTTTCAATTCCATAAATTCCATAGATTCCACATTCTTCTTTTATTTTTTCTCCAAACATTTTTCCACTACTCTCTTTCTGGAACGATAGGGACGTGTCAAATCGTTCCACCTTTTTTCTCCTCTTTTTCTTCTCTTCTGGAACGATTTGACACGTCCCTATCGTTCCAAATTTGACATTTAAATATGTTTTTGCTACAATGCAATCAAATGTACAAATTAATATAAATTATATAAGGAGTTGTTTATATGTATAATTTAGTTGTTTTTGCTTCTGGTAATGGCTCTACTTTACAGGCAATTATTGATGCAATTCATAATAAAATTTTAAATTCTAAAATCGTATTGGTAGTTTCAAATAATCCTGATGCTTTTGCATTAGAAAGAGCCAAAAAAGCAGGCATTCCTACTTATATCATAAAAAACAAGAATTATCAAGATATTGATAATGAGTTATATGAAGTATTATCTCATTATGACATTAATCTAATTGTTTTAGCAGGTTATTTAAAATTAATTGGTGATAAATTACTTTCTAACTATACAATCATTAACACACATCCTTCTTTACTTCCTAAATATGGCGGTAAAGGAATGCATGGTATGCATGTTCATAAAGCTGTTATCGATGCTAAAGAAAAACAAAGTGGTGTAACTGTTCATTTTATCAATAACGAATATGACAAAGGTAATATCATTAGTCAAACCGTTGTTGATGTTTTAGAAACAGATACTCCTGAAACGTTAGCAAGTAAAGTACAAGCTGCTGAAAAAATTCAATTAGTTAATGTCATTAAGAAATTTGAAACAGGTGAACTTTAGGGACAATTTGGGACAATTGGGGACGTTTCTTTTTGGACATTTTGAGGGATTTTGGGGACGGACTCATTTTTCCCTTTTTTATAATAATTTATAAGTTATCACATAAATTTATTTTCAAAATTTAATTATGTAAAGAATTATTTCATTTCTAGATTTATATATGACAAAGCAATTAACTCTTAAAAAGGGAAAAATGAGTCCGTCCCCAAAATCCCTCAAAATGTCCAAAAAGAAACGTCCCCAATTGTCCCAAATTTGTCATTTTTAATGTTCGTAAATTTCTCCAATATCTTTTCTATAATCTAGATTATCACTAATATTTCCTTCTAGTGCTTTGTATGCTTTTTCTTTTGCTTCTTCTAATGTATTTCCCATTGTTGTTATACCAAATAATCTTGAAGTTCCCACAGCTTCATAGGTATTTCCTTCTACTGGTTTTGTGCTTGCAAAATATATTTTAGCACCACTTTCTTCAATTGCTTTTTTATTGACTGTAAATACACATGGTTCTTTACTTTTTTGTATTGCATAATCCGGACTTACTACATAAATCGTAAATGTATAATTCTTTTTAAATTTACAATTTTCTGTACTTAATTTTTTGTTAAATATATTTTCTAATACTTCTGTAAATGGTGTTTCTAAAGAGTTTAATACATTTAATGCTTCTGGATCTCCAAATCTTGCATTAAATTCGATAAATTTAATGCCTTCTTTACATTTGAAAAATCCACCATAAATAACACCTGTAAATTCTAAATTGTCTTTATTGACATATTGAATAGTATCTTTTATTAATTTACTACATACATCTACATCTTTTTGCTCTAAGAATGGTAATAATCCATTTTCAAAGCTAAGACATCCCATTCCACCTGTTCCCGGTCCTTTATCTTCATCAAAACGATATGGATAATCAAAGGTAATTGGTGTTACGACAATATTTTCACCATCTGTTAATGCCATAACTGTAAATTCTCTACCTTCTACTTTATCTTGTACAATAACACTTCCATCAGATTCTAAGCAAGATTTGGCATAATCATATCCTTCTTGTTTTCCTTTAAAGTGAATACCTCCTACTTTAACACCTTTTCCTCCTGTTAATCCTTCTGGTTTTACAACAAAGCTGTCATCATTGTAGTTTTTCATGACTTCGTCTAATTCTTCAATGGTTTTTACACTTTCATTTTTGATAATCATTTCAGGTGCTAATTGTTTTACAATATCTAGAGCATAGGTTTTACTCCATTCTACTTTTGCCCCTTTTGATGTTGGTCCAAAAGTTTGCAAGCCAAGTTTTCTTGCTAAATCAATTAATCCTTCTTGCAATAAATTATCTTGACTAACCACAGCTGCTTGAATTTCTTCTTCTTTTACAAATTTTTCTACAAGCTTTTTATCAAATGGGTCTCCTATGATATATTTTCCATTTGATTTTTCTACTTGCTCTACAATTGATGGATTGGCATATGGTAATATCGCATATAATGTATATCCTTTTGCAATTTGTTCAGCAAGTACGGCTTCTCTTCCACCATTTCCTAATAATAGACATTTTTTCATTTATCTATCCTCCTATTTCATTTTTATTTATGTTAAATTCCAGCTAGTCATATCATATTTTTTACTTTCTTCTAATACATGTATTTGTTTTTGAATTTCTTGTATATCTTCTTCATTAAATGGCTCAAATGTATCATAAAATCCTGTATCTTTGTATGGAAAATTCAAAGCTTGTCCAAAAGGTTGTGTTTTAGAATTTCTAGTTCTTCCATACAAATGTATATGAAAAATAGGTTTTGTTCCCTCTATATATGCCCAATTTCCATTTTCTTGATAATTGATTCTTTCTATTTCTATGCCTCTATTTTTTATTCCTTTTATCATTGCTTCACTAACTAACATCGTTAATCTCATCACTTCTATGGCTTCTTTAGGACTTAAGTCTAATCTACTTGCAAAATACTTTTCTTTTGACCTTATCCAAATATGTCCACCATCTTCTCTTGAAATATGTGGCACTTTTGGTACACAAGCAATAAATGTTTCAGTCTTATATATTGTGATATCGTTCATATTATTTCTCCTCGTCATATTCATTTTCTACTTACTGTAAATTATATTTTTTATCATTATTTATATCCTTTCTAAACATTTACCTCAATTGTAGCATCTTGTCCTAAATCTTTATATTTCTCTAAAACTGGATTTACTCTTTCATTCATAAAATCTTCTACTTGGTGAACAGCTCTTCCGCATAAATGGTCTGGATTTAAGATATGTAAAATTTCTTCTTCTGTTAAGCCAAATGTTTCATCTCCTGCAATTCTTTGTACTAAGTCATTTGGTTTTCCATATTCTTTTACTTGTTTTCCAGCCTCCATAGAATATATTCTAATTTTTTCATGTAATTCTTGTCTATCTCCACCTTTTAGAACAGCATTCATTAAGATTTCTTCTGTTCCCATAAATGGCAATTCTTGCATCATATGTGTTTTTATAACATTTTTATATACCACAATATCACTTGAAATATTGGCATAAAGAATTAAAATCGCATCTACTGCTAAAAAGCTTTCTGGTACACAAATTCTTTTATTTGCTGAGTCATCTAATGTTCTTTCTAACCATTGTGTTGCAGCTGTAATACTTGGATCTATTGCTAATGTCATAACATGTCTTGATAAAGAGTTGATTCTTTCACATCTCATTGGATTTCTTTTATATGCCATTGCTGATGAACCAATTTGTCCTTTTTCAAATGGTTCTTCTAATTCTTTTTCATGTTGTAATAAACGCATATCATTTGCAAATTTAGAACAACTTTGTGCAATTTGTGCTAATACATTTAAAACTCTTGAATCTAGTTTTCTTGTATAGGTTTGTCCTGATACATTATATACTTTTTCAAATCCCATTTTTTCAGCAATTTTTCCATCAATTTGTCTTACTTTTGTCTCATCTTTAAATAATTTCATAAAGCTTTCTTGTGTTCCTGTTGTTCCTTTGCAACCTAATAATTTCATATGGCTTTCAACAAATTCTAATTCTTCTAAATCTTCTAGTAAATCTTGCATCCATAGAGTGGCTCTTTTTCCAACAGTTGTTAATTGTGCTGGTTGGAAATGTGTATATCCTAAACAAGTTACATCTTTATTTTTTTCTGCAAATGCTTTTAAGTTTTTGATAACAATGATTAATTTTTCTTTGATTAGTTTTAATGCTTTAGACATTAAAATAACATCTGTGTTATCTGTTACATAACATGAAGTTGCTCCTAAGTGGATAATTGGTTTTGCCTTTGGACATTTTAAACCAAATTCATATACATGTGCCATAACATCATGTCTACATTCTTTTTCTCTTTTGGCAACAATGTCATAATCAATATTATCTACATTTTTCTTCATTTCTTCAATTTGTTCATCTGTTATATCAATTCCTAATTCTTTTTCTGTTTCTGCTAATGCAACCCATAATTTTCTCCATGTTGAATATTTTTCATTATTTGACCATATTCTATTCATTTCTGGACTGGCATATCTACCAGAAAGTGGTGTTTTATATATATTATTGTTTTCCATTTTTTCAATCCTTTCTTTTTTATTTGTTCAATTGAGGGATTTTGGGGACGGAGCAAAAAATCATCATTATATATTCTTTAATTCTATAACTATATATATTAATTTGTAACAATGATGATTTTTTGCTCTGTCATCAAAATTACTCCTTTTTCAAATAAATGCTTAGTTGGAAAAGAATTGTGCTTTTGGCTAGGCAGACGAATTAAAAAATCAATGAGGCGTGCTTTTTGCACGTTGATTTGATTTTTTGGTTCGTCTAACAACGCCAAAACGCAATTATTTTTCAACTATCTATAATAGTTAACCCCTGCCTCAAAAATCTTTTGATCTTTCTTGCCTGGCATATTTTTCAAGATATCTCTATAGCATCTTTCTGAATGTCCCATCTTACCTAAGATTCTACCATCTGGACTAGTAATACCTTCAATGGCGTCTATTGAACCATTTGGGTTAAAGTCTATGTGATATGTTGCATTTCCATCAAAATCAACATATTGTGTAGCAATTTGTCCATTGGCAATTAATTGTTCTTCTAATTCTTTTGAAACAATAAATCTACCTTCTCCATGTGAAATTGGAACTGTAAATGTTTCTCCTAATTCTACTTCACTAAACCATGGTGACATTTTTGATACGACTTTTGTATTAACCATTTTTGATTGGTGTCTTGAAATGGTATTAAATGTTAAAGTTGGCATTGTGTCATCCATTTCTCTAATTTCTCCATATGGTAATAATCCTAATTTTACTAATGCTTGGAATCCATTACAAATTCCTAACATTAATCCATCTTTTTCATATAGATGTTTATGGATTAAATCTTTTAGTTTTGGATTTCTAAAGATACTACTGATGAATTTTCCTGAACCATCTGGTTCATCTCCAGCACTGAATCCTCCTGGGAACATGATGATTTGTGCTTTTTCGATTTCTTTTGCAAATAACTCAATAGAATCTTGTATATCTTGTGGTTTTAAGTTCTTAAATACTACTGTACTAACTCTTGCACCTGCATCTTCAAATGCTTTTGCTGAATCATATTCACAGTTTGTTCCTGGGAATACTGGTATAAAGACATGAGGTCTTGTAATTGGTAATTTTCTTGTGATAGTAGGTGTTTTTTGACTTAAGATATTTTTTGCTTCACCTTTTTGTTCTACCCTTGTTGGGAATACTTTTTCTAATGGTTCTTCCCAAAGTTTGATTAATTCCTCTAAGTCTAATACGACATTTTCATTTACAACAATTGCTTTCTCACTTGTTGTGGTTCCTAATAATTCTAATTTTGCATTATCTATATCTTCTGCTACTTCTAAAACAAATGAACCATATAGTGGTGTAAATAAATCATCTGTATTGTTAAACTTAAATCCAATCTTATTTCCGATACAACTCTTTGTGATAACATCTGCAATTCCACCATTTTTGATTGTACTTGATGATAAAACTTTTCCATCATTGATTAATTTATGTACCAATTCAAAGTTTTCTTTTAAATCATCAAAATCAATAATATTTTCTTTTCCCATTTTTGTTTTTAATACATATACTTTTGAATTTGCTTTTTTGAATTCATTTGAAACAACTTTTGTTGTATCTACATCACCGATACAGAAAGATACTAATGTTGGTGGTACATCTAGCTCGTTATATGAACCTGACATACTATCTTTTCCACCAATTGCAGCTATTTGTAATTGTTCTTGCACATAATATGCTCCCAATAATGCTGCTAATGGTTTTCCCCATCTTTCTGGTTCGTTTCTTAATTTTTCAAAGTACTCTTGTAATGTTAAATATGCTTTTTTGTAATCTCCGCCAAGTGCTACATATTTTGCAACTGATTCTACGATGGCATATACAGCTCCATGGAATGGACTCCAACTTGCAATATATGGATTATATCCATATGTCATGATGGTTCCTGCATCTGTATATCCTTCTAATGTTGGGATTCTTGCTACCATACCTTCTGCTGGTGTTAATTGATATTTTCCACCAAATGGCATAATAACAGTATTTGCTCCAATTGTACTATCAAATCTTTCTACCAATCCTCTTTGTGAGCAACAATTTAAGTCTGTAATGGTTTCTTTCCATGTTTTTTCTATATCACTTACTTGTTTATTTTCAAAATAGTTTTCTGCATCTACTGGTTTTGTGATTTTTGCATTAGTATTTTTTACATCACCATTTGTATTTAAGAATTCTCTTGAAAGGTCAACAATGACTTTATTTCTCCAATACATTTTTACTCTTGGTTCTTCTACAACTTTTGCAACAACTGTTGCTTCAATATTTTCTTTTTCTGCTAAATTAATAAAGTTTTCTACATCTTTATCTGCAACAACCACTGCCATTCTCTCTTGTGATTCTGAAATAGCAAGTTCTGTACCATCTAATCCTTCATATTTTTTAGGTACTTTATCCAAGTTTATTTCTAATCCATCTGCTAATTCTCCAATAGCGACTGATACACCACCAGCACCAAAGTCATTACAACGTTTAATTAATTTGGTTACTTCTGGATTTCTAAATAATCTTTGAATTTTTCTTTCTTCTGGTGCATTTCCTTTTTGTACCTCTGCACCACAGCTTGTTAATGATTCACTATTATGTGCTTTAGATGAACCTGTTGCACCTCCACAACCATCTCTACCAGTTCTTCCACCAAGTAGAATAACTTTATCTCCTGGCTCTGGTCTTAATCTAATAACATTTTTAGATGGTGCTGCACCTACTAAGGCTCCAATTTCCATACGTTTTGCTACATATCCTGGATGATAGATTTCGGCAACTTGTCCAGTTGCTAGACCAATTTGGTTTCCATAAGAGCTGTATCCTCTTGCAGCTTCATTTGTTAATTTTCTTTGTGGTAATTTATGTGGTAATGTTTCTTCAATCGTTTGTCTTGGGTCTCCACAACCTGTTACACGCATCGCTTGATATACATACACACGTCCTGATAATGGGTCACGGATAGCTCCTCCTAAACAAGTAGCAGCTCCACCAAATGGTTCGATTTCTGTTGGGTGATTATGTGTTTCATTTTTGAACATGATTAAATATTCTTCTTCTTTTCCATCTACCATGATATTGGCTTTAATACTACAAGCATTAATTTCTTCTGATTCATCAAGATTTTTTAATACTCCTCTTTTCTTTAATTCTTTTGCAACAATGGTTGCAACGTCCATTAAAGAAATATCTTTTTTTCTATCTTGATATACAAATTTTCTAGATTCTATATATTTTCCATATATGTCTTTTAATAAATCCCATTCAATGTCAATTTCTTCTAATCTGGTAAGAAAAGTTGTATGTCTACAATGGTCTGACCAGTATGTGTCAATCATTTTCATTTCTGTCATGGTTGGATCTCTTTTTTCTGTATCTCTAAAATATTCTTGACAGAATTTTAAGTCTGCAATATCCATAGCAAAACCATATTTTTCATAGAATTTTTCTGTATCATCATCTGTCATGTGAATAAATCCATCTACAACTTGGACATCTTCTGGCTCTGCCAATTTATCTTCTAATGTTTCTGGTTTTTCTAAACTTGCTTCTCTGGCATCTACTGAGTTAATTAAATAGTTCTTAATCGTTTTTAGTTCTTCATCTGAAAGATTTCCTTTTAAGATATATACTTTTGCAGATTTACAAATAGGTCTTTCTCCGCTACTTACGATTTGTAAACATTCTTCTAATGAATTTGCTCTTTGGTCAAATTGTCCTGGTAAATATTCTACTGCAAATACTTTATCCTTTTGATCAAATGTATAGCTTTCATCAAAATAGTCATCTACTTGTGGTTCTGAAAATACAGTTGTTTTTGCTTTGTTGTAACTTTCTTCATCCACTCCAGATACATCATATCTGTTTAAGATAACTACTTGCTCTAATCCTTTTATCTGTAAGTTTTCTTTTAAATCTTCTAGGATTCCTTTTGCTTCTACATCAAATCCTGGTTTTTTTTGAACATAAATTCTTCTTACCATTTAATAATTCCTCCTTTATTTTGGTATTTTTTATTAATAATTTTTTATATTTCTTACCTCTATGCATGGTATTGTTATTTCATGTGGTAATTCAAATACAAATTTTACAGTATTTGCTACATCTTCTGGTGTTAAACCTGTTTTCAT
This sequence comes from uncultured Eubacteriales bacterium, assembly GCA_949289635.1. Classification (GTDB taxonomy): domain Bacteria; phylum Bacillota; class Clostridia; order TANB77; family CAG-508; genus CAG-269. The sequence continues at coordinate 53,113 of CASEOS010000008.1, forward strand.
TATATTTTGAGCCAATGGATTATTTGCTCTTTTATAAAAATCAGTTTGAATTAGACCTGGACATACATCTGTTATCTTTATATTATTTTGTGCTAAGTCTGTTTGTATTGCTTTTCTAAATGCATTTGCTCCTGTTTTTGTAGCATTATATATAGGAAATGGTGGCTCACACATAACTCCACTTTGAGAATTAATATTAATGATTTGTCCAAATCCTTGTTTTTTCATTATTGGAAATATTGACCTTATCATTGCTATTGTTCCATATATATTTGTATCAATAACTTTTTTAATTCTGCTTAAATCATTCATTTCTTTGTAAGTATCTTCATCTACTTTTGACATATCTCCTGAAATCCACATTCCTGCACAATTTATTAAGCAATCTATTTTTTCATACTTCTTTTTAATATCCTTAATAAATTTATCTATTTGTTTTTCTTCTGAAACATCACAAACATAATATTTGGAGTTGGTTTCTATAGCTATTTTTTCTAAATTATTTTCATCTATGTCAACTAAAATTAAGTTTTCGTCTTTGAGCATTTTAGTTATTGCCTTTCCCACTCCATTTGCTGAACCTGTAATTATTACATTTTTCATAATAATCTCCTTTCGATTTTCCTGTTCAACGTGAAAACAGGCAGATATCATTTTGACAATAAATGCCTATATAATATCTACCTGTCTTCTCGCACATCAACGTTCTCTTTCCTTCTGGTCTCCTGAATTAGAAAAGTGGTTTCTTATTTCATCCATCCAATCTCTAATCCTAATAAAAATGCCAGGAGTTCGTTCAAAACTCCCATCCGGATGTATGATGACCTTATATCCCCAATGGGCATAGTATCTAGAAAAGTGAAACTGTGTTCTTATAATAGTGTTGCTGTGCCAGATTCTCACCACTTTACACTTTCCTTCTGGAATGCGTATCCCATTTTCGAGGATATAGTTAATCCAATCCTCATCATAGCCATCACCAGGGACAGAAAGTTTTTCTCTTAATTGCTCATCGGTATAATTCCGATTAAGAACGATAACATCTTTCTTTCCCACTACCATAGTGTATAATGTGCTCATTTTCTTCCTCCTTGGCTTTACAAGCCGATGCATATTTTTATAAAGTTTCCTATAGATATTATATCACATTTACATAACATATTCAATTTTACTTATTTTATATAACCTTTATCTCCTTGTTTCCTTTAACCACCTTTCCAATCACATAAGCTTTTTCGCCTTCTTGTTCCAATACTTTTAAAGCCTTTTCTTTATCACTTTCTGGAACAATGATTGCCATACCAATTCCCATATTAAAGGTATTATACATATCTCTTTCTGGGATATTTCCTTCTTTTTGGATTAATTTAAAGATTTCTGGTACTGGGTATTCATCTTTTTGGATTTCTAATGAAACATGGTCATTTAACATTCTTGGCATATTCTCATAAAATCCTCCACCTGTTATATGAGAAATTCCTTTTACGGTTACCTCATCTATTAATTTTAAAACTGGTTTTACATAGATTTTGGTTGGTGTCAATAATGCTTCTCCTAATGTCATTCCTAATTCTTCTCTATATTCTCTTAAATTTTCTTCATTCACATCAAATATTTTTCTAACTAAAGAAAATCCATTTGAATGAACTCCTGAAGATGTAAGGCCAATCACTACATCTCCTTCTTCGATATTATCAGGATTAATGATTTTAGCTTTATCTACAACACCTACACTAAATCCTGCTAAGTCATATTCATTATCAGAATATAGTCCTGGCATTTCCGCTGTTTCTCCACCAACTAATGCACATCCTGCTTTTTTACAACCATCTGCTACACCTTTTACAATGCTTGCTACCATTTCAGGAATGTTTTTCCATAATGATATGTAGTCTAAAAAGAATAATGGTTGTGCACCACAACAAACAATATCGTTTACGCACATGGCTACACAATCTTGTCCTATGGTGTCATGTTTATCAAGCAAAAAAGCCAATTTTAGTTTCGTTCCCACACCATCTGTTCCTGACACTAAAATAGGCTCCTTCATTTCACTTATATCTAACTTAAAAAGACCCCCAAATCCTCCAAGGTCTGACATAACTCCTTTTGTATATGTTTCTTGCACACTTTTCTTCATTAGTTCTACTGCTTTATATCCTGCTGTTACATCTACGCCTGCTTCTTTATAACTTTCACTAAAACTTTTTTCCATTGGTTTTCTCCTTTCATATTCTACCTTAATATCATACTATATTTTTTGACTTTTTACAAGGTTTTTACCGAAAAATTGATAATTCTTTACCATTTTCTTTTCATTCCTTTCATTTATTGCATTTTTCTATTTGAGATGATATAATTTTCCCAAACATTTAAGGAGGATTTCAATATGAAATTGATTGGAATTACTGGTAAAACAGGAACTGGAAAATCTACTATTGCAACAATATTAGCTCAAAAGTTAAATGGTCAATATGTTGACATTGATAAAATCGGGCATCAAGCAACTTCAGACCCTTCTATTGCAAAAAAACTTTGTGATATATTTGGCAATGCTCTTTTAGATGTAAATGGAATGATTGATAGAAAAAAATTAGGTAATATTGTGTTTAGTGATACAGATAAAATGCAAATTTTAACAGATATTACATGGGAATATATGGAACATAAATTAGATGATATTTTGTTGCAAAAGCAACAGTATTTCATTTTTGATTGGGCTTTGCTTCCTAAGGTAAAATTCTGGGATATGTGTGATATAAAAATATTAGTTACTTCTGATGATACCGTAAGAAAAGAAAGAATATTAGAAAGAGACCACATTTCTCTTGAATATTTTAATAAAAGAGAGTCTGCTACTTTGGATTATTCTAAATTATCTTTTGACTTTATCTTTAATAATGATTATACAAAACAAAGTATGGATGCTTTTGTTGAAATAATATATAAAAATATAACTAGTGAAAACAACTAATAAAATAGTAAAAAAACAGATATAAGATGTAAAAATCCTTATATCTGTTTTTGATTTTATATAATTCTTTCATAAAATCTATCAAACTATATTGTTTTTATGCTTTATTGACTATAAGCCTATTCACTTATCCATTAAATAACTTCCATAATCTCTTTAGGTAAATATTTTGAAACATCTTTCCCATATTGTAATAATTCCATTACCATACTTGAACTAATATTTCCTAAACTTCCTGCTCTAATATACATGGTATCTAATCCTGAAATTTCTTCATTAATAGATGCTAATGTTTCTTCATATTGATAATCCATACCATTTCTAATCCCTCTTACTAAAAGTGTTGCATGATGTTCTAATGCTGCATCAACAGAAAGACTATCATAACAAACCACTGACACATTTGTAAGATTTCTATTTTTAATCATTTTTTCTATAGCTCTTCTCATTATCTCTTGATTATATCTTCTTTTCTTATCTGGATTCACACCAATTCCTATAATGACTTTGTCAAATAATTTAGCTGATTTTTCTACAACATGTAAATGTCCATTTGTAAATGGATCAAAACTCCCTGCATAAAATCCAATTTCCATATCCTTTCCTCCTACTTTTACAAGCTCTAACTTCTGTCTTTATTATTTTACAATATTTTACATAAAATTACAAGTATATATAATTATATATTTGTATATTTTAAAACAAAAAGAAAAGCATTTCCCAGAAATAGCTCTCTGGCAAATGCTTCTCCCGTTTTAGTATGGCGGATTTAACAAAAACTGCCGCCATTTGCAATCTTCATCCTTGCAAGACTCGCAGTTCTTGCTCCCATAATTACACTTGGGACTGGTTGCTTTCAGTGAATTGTAGAACTTAAAAATTCTTAGCTCCTCTTCTTTCCGCTCTCTACTACCTGTCATTGACATTTAGTCTCTCCTTTCTCCCAGTTGGGAAGATGCTTTGATTTACAGTTCTTTTGTATGACCATTTAGTCATACTACTATTATTATACTACACTTCACATAAAATTGCAAAAATAAAGGGTTTCTAAGATTTCAATTTTTCGAAATACAGAAAGCCCTTTATGGAAAAATAATTTATACATAAATCCAGCAAATGACACCATTACAGTAATTAAATTTTATTTTCTCTTTAATGTTTTATTATTTTCCTTTTCTAATTCTTTTAAACTTTTTTTAGGTGTTGGTAAATTTTCTGGCATAGTTCCACCATTTTTTGCAATTACTTCTCGTATATTTTTGCCTATATTATAATGAGTTTTATTCGCTTCTTTTTCACTATTAACTTTATTTTTCTTTAATTTTGATTCTGTCTGTGTAATGCGAAACAGATTAGCTGCAAGTTCCTCACTTCCCATGTTATCTAAAATATCTTCCCTATATCTTAAGCCTTTTCTTTTTGCAATATCATCAGCAGTTTCACCATTATATAAACCTTTATATCCTGCATTATGAAATTTATCAAAATTTTTAACTCCTGCATTTTTAGCAGTTTGATTAAGTGAGTAATTTCCTTTTCTTGTTAAATCTCTTTGATAAAATCTTTTCTCATCTTCTGTTAGCATACTATATTCTTTTTCACTAATTTCTTGTTTTCTAGTTTGAACTGCAAAATATGTTTGAGCAAGAGCAATTACTTTTTTTCTACTATCACCATTTTGTGCTATTAGATAGCAAGCATAACGAGTTAATTTGTATTCTTTTATATTTTTTGTTGCTCCTTTAGGCATTTTTATCGTTTTGTCGGTGCCGACAAAATGTTCAAACGTACTAATACCGCTATTTCCGCATGCGTCTATAGCTTTTTTTATAACATTTTCAAACTTTCTCCATTCCTTATAATCTAAAACTGCTTGTAATTCTCTCGCATACCAATATTCAATTCCATTTTCATCAATATGTTTTATATCTTCAAATGATTTATTAGTCTTAACTATATCTTTCAATAATATCATCTCCATTTCATAATATTTTATTTTTTATGTTTCAAGATTATTATAAAACAAATGTTTGTTAAAGTCAATTAGTTTTTTCTATTTTTTAATTTTTATATACAATATTTTTTTTCGATTTACAAAATTCTTTATGATTGATGCTATTGTAAGAAATACTAATAATAAGATAAAATTAAGAGGTAATGTAATATTACCTCCAACTTTTCAATTTATAATTCAAAAGATATAAAACCATATTGTTTTGAATTTACTTTAAATTCCAATGTCCTTCTGTTTCATAATTTGTGTTTATATCTATGACATTAGATTTTAGAATTACTATGGGGCGAACTGCATAAAGGCTGTACGAGATCCCGTCCAAGTTCGAACCATTGCCATAGCACAAGCGTTCCGCGTTCGTGCCGCTGCCAAACACACGGCGCACATAGAAGTTACTGCTGCCTGAATAAGTATTGATACAGCGAGAGGCTAACCAGTAGTTCCCATTAAATAGCATATTTTGTACATCTGTATTTTCTATTTTTGTCTTATTGTAGTAATAATAAGTATATTCTAAATTTTTTACTCCTGCTGATCTTGATTGTCCATTTGGTGTAGTTATTGTTGGATAATATACATCTTCTATTGGATTTGTTGTACTTCCATAATTGTTATCTAATGTTGTATAGTCTGCTTCTGTAATTCCTGCTTGCTTATTTATATCTTCTATGGTTATACTTCTTGCTCCTGAACCTCTTATTTCTCCTGTTAATTCTCCATCTGTTGGTCCTCCATAGTTATATTTCGTTACTTGTGATGTATCTGCTCCATATCCATAACCATATATTTTACATATTTCATTTAATTCTTGTTCTGCATATAAATATCCTATTGCACCGTTCATTGTAAAGTTTTCACCTGCATCTGTTGTTATTGGATTTTCTGATATTAATGTTACTGTTCCATTCCCTATATCTAATACTCTCCATTTTGTACTTGCTGTTGCAGTGAATTTTTGTCCTCCATCTTCTTCTGTACTTGTATATCCATTTCCATGTTCTGTTCCAGTTCCTGTTGGTGATGTATATGTTAATTTACTTGCCTCTACTTGTGTTCCACTTTTATCTGATACTGTTGGATTATAATTTACATAGTCTCCTACTCCAACATATTTTGATATATCTACATATTCACTTACATTTCCATTCTCATCTATTACATAGCTTCTTCCACTATCTGTATAAGTTACTACAAATGGTGCTGTTTCTGTTTCTGATAATGTATAATCTGTTCCTTCTGTTCCTATATAATTAGTAAGTTCTTTATTTAAATTTGTTCTTGTGATTTCTCCTCCATTATTTTCTGTTATCGCCCCTGTTACTGATAATTTTATTTTTTCTTGTTCATCTCCTATTTCTGTTTGTTCACTTGCCTCACTCGCTCTGGTTAATATTCCATTTTCTCCTGTTAATGTTGCAATGGTTACTCCTGCTAGTATTAGTAATACAATGATTGTAATTACTAATGCTATTAGTGTAATTCCACTATTCTTTTGTTTTTTCATCTTTTATCTCCTCCATCTCTTTTGTTTTTTATTTTTTTACTTAGATTTTAATACTCTAAGAATATATAACATCACTTAAAAGTATTCATATTACTACTTTCTCTGATTTTTTAATACTCAAAAACATTTTAACATTCAAAAATTTTGCACATATTTTCTCAAAAAAATTTTTCATATTTTTTGTTGACTTTACTATATTTTATTGCTAAAATTGAAATGTAAAAAACGTTCTTAGAGTATTAAACTAAAAGATTCTAGGAACGTTTTTTATATCTATTTCATTAATATATATTAGTTAATCTTCTATCTTAATAAAAAATAACACACACCATATTTGAAATATATAATGTGCATTATCAATTATATTATAATCCTTTTTTATTCGTTAGAAAGTTTTATAAAATTTGTTAGAAAAAAATAAAGGCTTTCTAAGATTTCAATTTCTTGAAATACAGAAAGCTTTTATTGGTGCCAACGAAGTAGTTATTTACAACTTTTTGGCTCTCATAACGGTTGATACAAATATCAATCAATTTATTAAAGTGTATCATATTTTTCATGAATTGCAATATATTCATAAAAATTTTTTAAATAAAAATGTTGTTGTGTCAATGATGTGAAACAAAATTATATAAAAATTTAATCTATATAATTAAATTGCACAATTAACCATACCAAATTCTTCTAAATTAGCTC
>CASEOS010000009.1 GCA_949289635.1 uncultured Eubacteriales bacterium
AGCTAATTTAGAAGAATTTGGTATGGTTAATTGTGCAATTTAATTATATAGATTAAATTTTTATATAATTTTGTTTCACATCATTGACACAACAACATGAGTATCTAACCATAAAGAAAAGTTTCTATTGAAAAAGAAGTAAATATATGGTAAAATAAAAAAGAATTAAAAGGAAAGGTTAAATGGTGGGAAGATGATGATTATTAATAAACTAGATAATATAAAATAAAATATAATCATATTTTAGAATGGTTTATTAATAATGCAAATTTTAAAGAATTATATAAAAAAACTGTCGAATTAACGTGTAGAAATATAATATAATAAACTCCTTCTTTAATATGATTAAAGGAGGAGTTTTTATGGTATTAGAATTAAAAAATATATCAAAATATTATGGTGATAGAAAGATATTAGAAATTGAAGATTTAAAAGTATATGAAAATGAAAAAATAGGAATCGTAGGACAAAACGGATCCGGAAAAACCACTTTATTGAACATCATAGCTGGGAAAATAGAGCCAGATACAGGAGAAATGATTCGTAAGCAAAATATCGTATATATGGAGCAGTTTGAAGAAATGAATTATGAAAATAAGAATTTAAGTGGTGGAGAGAAAAAGAAAGAAGCATTTCATCAAAAAGTATTACATCAAAATGGCATCTTATTATTAGATGAACCATCAAGCAATTTAGATAGAAATGGGATTAATCATATTGAAAAGGAATTAAAAAAATATCAAGGAACGATATTAATCATATCTCATGATAGAAGTTTATTAGATGAAATTTGTACAGCTATTATTGAAATAAAAGATGGAAAAGTCAAAAGATATGAGGGGAATTATTCGAAATATAAGTTACAAAAAGAAACGGAAATGAAAAGAAAACAATTTGAATATATGCAATATATCAGTGAAAAACAGAGGTTAGAGAAAGCAATTCATGTTTCAAAAAATACAGCAAAAGAAATTCGAAAAACGCCAAAACGAATGGGAAATTCTGAAGCAAGACTACATAAAAGAGGTGTTGAAAATATAAGAGAAAAATTAGAAGGACATACAAATGCCTTGCAAACGAGATTAAAGAAATTAGAAGTAAAAGAAAAACCACAAAACAATCCAAAAATCTATATGAAGTATCAAACAGAAGAAAATACAAAAAATAAAATTGCAGTATATATTGAAAATTTGAATATCCAATTAGGAGAAAAACAAGTATTCGAACATGCAAATTGTGTCATCAAAACCAATCGAAAAACAGCTTTAATAGGAGAAAATGGAGCAGGAAAGACAACACTCATAAAGCAAATAATAAATGGAAACCCTCATATAAAAATAAATCCAAATATGAAAATAGGCTATTTTTCTCAGGATTTTTCAAACTTAGATTTTAGTAAAAATGTATTACAAAATGTCATGCAAGATACGAATCAATCAGAAATGATTGTAAAAAACATATTAGCAAATTTGTTATTCAAAGAGAAAGACTTAGAAAAAGACATAAAAGATTTAAGTGGTGGGGAAAGAGTAAAAGTATCGATTGCTAAGATATTGGTATCAGACAATAATTTACTGATATTAGATGAGCCTACTAATTTCTTGGATATAGAATCTATTGAAAGTTTAGAAAATTTATTAAAGGAATATAATGGAACGATTTTATTTGTTACACATGATAAAACATTTATTGATCATATTGCAACAGATATGTTAGTGATAAAAAATCATAAAATCATAGAACATGAAGGAAATTATTCTTCATATTTACAATATGAAAAAGATAGAAGTAATAAACAACAAAGTAAAAACGAAAATGATAAACTATTATTAGATTTTAAGATATCACAAATTACTTCAGAATTAGCAATTACAAAAGACGAGAAAAGAAAAAAAGAGCTTGAGGAAGAACTTATCTTGTTAAATTTTAAATGATATGTTATATTCTAATTAAACATTAAAAAAGGAGTAAAAAATAATGAGAACAAAAGAAGAAAAAAGAGTATTTTCAGAAGTAGATGCTTTTTTAGACATAATTGATGAAGAATATAAAAATAAAATACCAATAAAATTGAGAAATTTATTTAAAGAACACAAAGATAAAGATTATCATCCTGTTTATCATGTGAATATACCAATAGAAGAACAAAATATAAAAAAAGAAACAATTGCTATGATTGGTCTTTTACATCTTAATTATTGGTGTGAAACAGAAGAAGAGAAAAATAAATTAAGAAATATTTTTTTAGAAAATCAAAAAAAATATGAAGAGAAAATGAATAGAAAATATAATCTGGACGACTTATTTAAAAATGTATTTGAAGAAAAGATAAATGAAAATACAGAAAAAATCGAAGAATTCAAATATATGGTAGAATATAATAAACCATTTTATGTAAAAATAATGGATTTTTTGAGAAAATTATTTAATAAAAAATAATGGGAATTATTTTAAAAGGAGTTATATATGAAACCAGAAATTCTAAGAGATATTTATGAAAAAGAAGGAATTACAAGTTCAGATTTACAAGAAAGTTTTACACAATTAGAAAATGCCATATACCGATTAGCACTAGTAAGAGTATCTAATATCGTTCCGAAAAGTCAAACAATATTGCCAATTAGTGAAGAACCATATTTAACTAAAAACTATAATGGTGCTAATAAATTTATTAATTCACTGTCAGATATGCTTTTACAATCTGGGGTAATACCAATGCTTACAGATTTTTCTGAAGAGGGAATAAAGCAATATGCAGAAAAGCAAGAACAAATTTTAGAGGAATATTCACCATATACTTCAGACTATAATTCAACATTATTATTTTCAATAAATGGAATCGTACCAGATGATATAAATAATACTTTTTCAAATAAAACATGTGCTATTATTGAACCATTAATGAATCAAATAAACAAAGGAAAATGTGTTTCATTAATACCAACAGATACAGCATTTAAAGGTAAAATGACTTTATCCCCAGATGCGATTGTTTTAATAAAAAAAGATAGATATGATAGTCTATCACCAGAAGAGAAGGAAAGACTAAAGAGTTTAAACTTAACAGTGGAAATGTTTGAAGGCGAAACAAAAAAAGCCATAGAAGCTAAACTAGAAGAAAATGGATATACAGTTGAGGACTTGTCTTTAAGTGCAGAAAAAGATCATAATATCAGTAGAGAAACAAGAAAAGCAATAGACGATATTGCGGAAAAGAAAGATATAGCAAAAGCACGATATTTTAATATTTTAGATAGAAAAACTTCAGATGTAGATAAGTTAGATAGTGTAAAAGATGAAGCAAGTAGTATTTTGAAAGTGAAAGAATATTATCAAGACATATTTTATACATATTTATTGAATAATTTACCCATAGACGAATTTGAAGGGAAAAAAGGAGAAATATTATCAGCAGAAGAATTAAAGAAGGATTTAATGACTTATAAAGATGCTAAAGTATATACGGATATTTTATGTTCTGGTATTAAAAAAGTGGGACTAGACAAATATAAAGATATAGTGACAATATATAATAAAAGATTAGAAAGTTTAAGAGCTTTAGGAAAATTACCAACTCCACAGCAAATAGTAGATAGTATAGAACAAAAGAGACCAATAGATTTAGTTTCAATGCTAGAAAATGAAGTAGATATTTCTAAATAAAAAACTAAGACAAGAATTAGAAACATTTTTAAATAAGATGATGAAATATAAATATTTAACACAAGAAGAAAAGCAGATAGAATTTATGAAGAAGAATAGGAATTTAAGAAAATATATTGAAAAATACACATTTTTCTGTTACATTAAGGAAAACAAAGGAAAAAGGTGATCATATGATAAGAAAAATAAAAGAAGAAGACTTAACAAAGGTCATGACCATATGGGTAAAAGGAAATTTCAAAGCTAATAGTTTTATTGAAAAAGATTATTGGTTAGAAATTTATAATCAAGTAAAAGTAGATTTCTTGGAAAATTTTAAAACTTATGTCTATGTAGAAAATGATGAGGTCTTAGGATTTATTTCTATTAATGAGAATGAAATTAAGGCTATATTTGTAAAAGAAGAAAACAGAGGACATGAAATTGGAACAAAATTGCTAAATTATTACAGAAATAATTTAGAAGAAAATGCAGAACTTTTTGTGAAGGTATTTGAAAAGAATATGAATAGTATTCTATTTTTCTCAAATCTACAATTTAAAAATACGAAGGTTCAGCTAAATGAGCAATTTAATGAAACAGAATATGTCATGACTTGGAAAAAAGAAAAATGAAATATATGGAAAAAAGGATAAAGTTGAAGACACTTTATCTTTTTTGTTGAATAGGAAAAGTAAATTATTCTAATTAACAAAAAATATGTTGTATTTTATAGAAAGTCTATTTTCGTGATTATAAAATGTCGAGGAACTATCTTAAGAAAATTTTAATAATTCATAAAAAAATACTTAATAAATAGCTGATATACTAAAAGTGACAAAAATGTAAGACAAAAATACAGCAAAATGCATACATTTTAGGAAAAATGTGGTATAATATATATGTCATGGTTTATTTTAACATAAACAGAAAGGATAAAAATGAGTAGAAAAACAAAGATAAAAATATTTAGAATTATATTAACAATCATAGCAGTAGTAATTATTATAGGAATGTTAATCTATTTAATACCAGTCATGAAAAATCTAAGTACAGTAGAAGGACAAGAAGCGTTTAAAAATAAAGTGAACGATTCAGGATTTGTTGGCTTATTAATGTTATTTGGCCTTCAGGTAGCACAAATATTTTTATTTATATTACCAGGAGAACCAATAGAAATATTAGCAGGTATGTGCTATGGTGGTTGGGGTGGATTATTATTTATCACCATATCTGTATGTATTATTACAACAGGAATCTTTTTCCTAGTAAGAAAATTAGGAAGAAAATTTGTATATGATTTTTGTGATGAAGAAAAAGTAAAGAAAATTGAAAATAGTAAACTATTTAAAAATCCAAAGAAAGTTGAATGGATATTAATTATTTTATTTATGATACCAGGAACACCAAAAGATTTATTAGTATATATTTCAGGTTTATTACCAATTAAACCATTGCATTTAATATTGATATCTACATTTGCTAGATTACCTTCAGTTGTTTCATCAACATTTGCAGGAAACACATTAATGAAAGGAGAATGGAAATCTAGTTTAATTATATATGGAATTACATTTTTATTAGTTGGTGTGGTTATATTTATTATCAATAAATTTGATAAGACTAAGACAACACAAGAAGCCTTAAAATCAATACAAGAAGATATAAAATAGAAAGAAAGGAAATAAAAGGGAAGTTTATGGAAGATGTAGTCAAAGCTAAAAATACAAAAGATAAAGTTATTGAATATATAATTTATTTTTTCATATATTCATTTTTGGGTTGGCTAATAGAAACCATATATGCCATGTTTGTCCATGGATGTTTTGTAAAAAGAGGATTCTTATTTGGACCAATTTGTCCGATATATGGTTTTGGAGCAGTCTTATTATTGATGGCAACCAAAAAACTATATAAAAAGCCGTTTTTAAAATTTTTAATTGCTACAATTGCATTTACATTATTTGAATATATGGTTTCCTTTATATTAGAAATGCTATTTGGATTAAGATGGTGGGACTATTCTAATGATTTCTTAAATATTCAAGGAAGAATCAGTTTATTATATTCTATATTTTGGGGTGTGATAGGGTTGATTTTATTAGAAAAGCTACACCCATACATCCAAGATAAAATCCAAAAAATAACAAAAGGAAATACCAATCATATTCAGAAAATTGTTTGTTTTATATTAATTGGCATATTCATAGCAGATACCGTTTTTTCAGTATTAAAATATGTCCAATTGGGGACGTTTCTGTTTGGACATTTTAAGGAATTTTGGGGATAAACTCCAAAATTCCTTTTTTCATTATGGTATAACGAATATATAGCAATTAATGTAAAAAAACATCAACAACTATTTACATAAAATCATATTATAGAAAAAGAGTGTGTTAATGAAATAGAACATCTTAACACATTTTTCTATATGACAGAAAATTTGAAAGGAGGAATCTATTTGGATGTAAAAGGGAAAAAAATAGGATTTGTATTAACAGGTTCATTTTGTACATTTCAAAAAGTATTACCGAAAATGAAAGAATTAATAAAAAAAGAAGCAGAAATTGTACCTATCATGTCTTTTAATAGTTATCAATTAGATACAAAGTTTGGAAAAGCAGAAGATTTTATCAATGAAATAGAAGAAATGACAGGAAAGAAGATTATTCATACCATTGCAGATGCAGAACCAATTGGACCTAAAAAAATGACAGATGTGATGATTATTGCACCTTGTTCTGGAAATACTATGTCAAAATTAGCCTGTGATATTATAGATACACCAGCTACTATGGCAGCAAAATCACATTTAAGAAATAATCGACCATTAGTGATAGCACCATCTACGAATAATGGATTAAGTGGTAATGCTGAAAATATAGGAAAATTATTGAATAGAAAAAATTATTATTTTGTACCATTTAGACAAGATAATCCCATAACAAAACCAAGATCAATTGTATTTGATGCAGAGTACATCATAAAAACGTTAGAATATGCCTTAGAAGGAGAACAAATTAGTCCAATATTAATATAAAAACAAACATTTTTTTGCAACAGACCTTGATAATGAATAAATGTTCGTATGCAATTATTCTTGTATATAAGATTTAAATATGATACAATGAGTGCATAGAGGATGAAAAATAAAATTAAAGATTTAAAAAGTTTGCTATAGAAAGGGTTTTTACGATATATGAGAAACAAGAAAATGAAAAAAGTAGAAATAAAAAATGAAGAGATTAATAAACCAATAGAAGAGCATCAATATGAAGAAAATGATGAACCACAAAACCAAACAAAGATAAAGAAAAAAAGAACAATTAATGGAATTAGTGTATGGAGGATTTTAGCCTACTTTATTATTTATAGTATATTAGGTTATATCATTGAAACCGTATATGGTATGATAACAAAAGGTGTATGGGAAAGTAGACAAAGCTTTTTATATGGCCCTTTTTGTGGTATTTATGGTTTAGGCGCAGTTATTATGATTGTTTGCCTACACAAAATTCCTAGAAAATTTAATACATTGTTTATAGGTGGATTTATCGTAGGCTCTGTTGTAGAATATGTAGTTAGTTTTGTTGGCGAAATGCTATTAGGTGTAAAATGGTGGGACTATTCTAATATGCCATTAAATATAAATGGAAGAATATGTGTGTATTTCTCAGTTTTCTGGGGATTTTTAGGAATTTACTTAATTGCTTCTTTAAATCCTAGAGTGGATAAAGTTATTAATTGGATAAAAAGCAAATTCAAAACCTATAAAGCCTTAAAGACGTTTATTATGACAGTATTTATTGTATTGATGATAGACTGCATTTCTACTGGTTTTGCAATTGAATTCTTTTTAGTAAGAATGATTGTTCAAAATAATATTGATGTTGCTAATAAAGAATTGGTAATAGAACAATATGATAAAATTTATGGAAATGAAAAATTATCAAAATTTATTTACCAATTTTGGGGAGATAAAAAGATGATTAGAACATTTCCAAATTTAAAAATTAATGACAAGAATGGAAATATCGTTTATATGGATAGTTTACTAGATATACAACCATATTATTTGAAAGTGCATGATAAAAATAATAAAAATAACGAAGAAGTAGAATCAGATATTAAAGGAGAATGATATGTTCAAATTACATTCAGAATATAAGCCAACAGGCGACCAACCAAAAGCAATTGAATATTTATCAAAAGGAATAGAAGAAGGTAAGAAATTCCAGACTTTACTTGGTGTTACAGGTTCTCGGAAAAACCTTCACAATGGCAAATATCATTCAAAAAGTACAAAAACCAACACTTGTTTTAGCACATAATAAGACATTAGCAGGGCAATTATATAGTGAATTCAAAGAGTTTTTTCCAGAAAACAATGTTGAGTATTTTGTCTCTTATTATGATTATTACCAACCAGAAAGCTATATTCCACAATCAGATACCTATATAGAAAAAGATTCTTCTGTGAATGATGAAATTGATAAACTAAGACATTCAGCAACCTTATCTTTATTTGAAACCAGAGATGTTATTATCGTTGCTTCTGTTTCTTGTATTTATGGTTTAGGAGACCCAGAAGATTACCAAGAAATGATGTTATCTTTAAGACCAGGTATGCAAAAAGGAAGAGATGAAGTTTTAAGAAAATTAATTACGATGCAATATACAAGAAATGAAATTGATTTTCAAAGAGGTACTTTTAGAGCTAAAGGAGATATTGTTGAAATTTATCCATCTGACCAATCAGAATCTGCTATCAGAGTGGAATTTTGGGGAGATGAAATTGAAAAATTAGTAGAAATTAATCCATTAACTGGAAAAACAATTGGAACTAGAAGACATGTTTTAATTTCTCCAGCATCTCACTATGTAACGACAAAAAATAAGATGGAAAGAGCAATTGTGACCATAGAAGAGGAGTTAGAAGAAAGAATTAAATACTTTAAAGAACATAATAAATTAATTGAAGCACAAAGAATAGAAGAAAGAACAAATTTTGATATTGAAATGATGAAAGAGACAGGATTTTGCTCAGGAATTGAAAATTATTCTAGACATATTAGTGGCAGAAAGCCAGGAAGTCCTCCATACACCTTATTTGATTATTTTCCTAAAGATTTCTTGTTATTAATTGATGAATCTCATGCAACTATCCCACAAGTAAGAGCGATGTATAATGGAGATCATTCTAGAAAAGAATCTTTAGTAAATTATGGATTCAGATTACCTTCTGCATTTGACAATAGGCCTTTAACATTTGGAGAATTTGAAAAGAAATTAAATCAAGTTGTATTTGTTAGCGCCACACCAGGAGATTATGAAAAAGAACATAGTAAAGAAAATATTGTAGAGCAAATTATTAGACCAACCGGATTATTGGATCCTAAGATAGAAGTAAAACCAGTAACCAATCAAATAGATGATTTATTAGAGCAAATCCGTATAAGAGTTGAAAGAAATGAAAGAGTTTTAGTAACAACATTAACAAAGAAAATGGCAGAAGATTTAACAGATTATTTAAAGGGATTAGATATCAAAGTAAACTATATGCATTCAGATACCAAAACACTAGAACGAATGGAAATTATTCGAAATCTAAGATTAGGTGAATTTGATGTTTTAGTTGGTATTAACCTATTAAGAGAAGGATTAGATATTCCAGAGGTATCTTTGGTTGCTATACTAGATGCAGATAAAGAAGGATTTTTACGTTCAGAAAGATCTTTAATTCAAACAATTGGAAGGGCAGCGAGAAATACAGATGGTACAGTGATTATGTATGCAGATGAATTAACAGAAAGTATGGAAAAAGCCATTTCAGAAACAAATAGAAGAAGAAGAATACAAGAAGCATATAACAAAGAACATCATATAACACCAAAGACCATTCGAAAATCTGTACGTGATTCTATAAAAGTAACATTTACAGATGATATAGGCGTAGAATACAAACTAGAAAAAGAAGAAGACATCAAAGATACGATTACAAAATTAACAGACGAAATGTTAAAATATGCAGCTGAAATGGAATTTGAAAAAGCAGCTGAATTACGTGATAAAATAAAAGAATTAGAAAAATTGATTGAAAATAATTAAGTGAATTAGAAAAAAATCCAGGGAAAATCTATATAATTCTTAAACTCAGTCATATTACTAAATAACAAAATAGACAAAAAAATAGAGGTGTGTGACCTCTATTTTTTTTAGCTTTCTTATAAATTAGAATTATCCTCATCATTATTTGTTGGTGGTTCATCTTGTGGTTTTTCAGAAATATTAACAACTCCATCACCTTGATATGTACTTGCAGTTGAAACATTTCCTTTTCCAACATATTGTGCTTTACCAAATCCTAAAATCATATAGAAAATCGTTGGTAAGAATAATAATCCGATTGTATATCCAACATCTTTGCCAAATGATTTTGCTAAAGAATTACATTGATAGATAGTAATACCCAAAGATACAATCCATCCAACAAATGGAATAATACCTGCTAAATAGCCAAAGATAATCCATGGTGAAAGTCCAGAAATTCTAAATAAAATAACTATGTTATAAATTGGTATAATACATTTCCAACCTTTTTCACCAGCTTTTGTAAAAACTTTCCACATTGCAGCTAATTGTAATATAGCAATTACTACACTAATAACAATAATAATGCCTAGAAAAGCTCCTAAAATAGCTCCTATACCTGTTGCTGCGGCAGTTTCTGGTGTATAACCATAATCAGAATAACTTGGATAATAAGAATAATAATCATAATAGTCCATAAATACATCCCCCTTTCATATACTTCATAATTAAATTTTCACATTTTTCGACAAAAAAGTCAATATAAAACAGAAAAAAACTTGTATAAAAAAGGTTCCTCTGATATAATCTATGTAGTTACGCAATAATATATACGAGGAGGTATTAGAATGAGCGAAAACAAATGTCAATGTGGCAGTCCTAAAAGGGACGAATTTATGCAAAAATTATTTGATGAATACTTACCAATTAAAGATAATTTAATTCAAATGTTAAATGAAGTACAAGAGCATTATGGATATATTCCACAAAACGCACAAATAGAACTTTCAGAATTTTTAAATATTCCAATGGCAGAAATTTATGGAGTCATAACTTTTTATTCGAGATTTACCCTAAAACCAAAAGGAAAATATAATATTGCAGTATGCTTGGGAACGGCATGTTATGTAAAAGGTTCTCAAAAAATTATGGATAGATTAAAAGAAAGATTACAAATTGAATCAGGTGAAACAACAAAAGATGGACTATTTTCCATTGAAGAAACGAGATGTGTTGGAGCATGTGGTTTAGCACCAGTATTTACTGTAAATGGTGAAGTTTATGGAAAAGCAACTGTTAAAAAATTAGATGAAGTTTTAGATGAAATTATCAACAACAAGGAAAATAAATAAAAAATAATCAATCAAAACGATTTGAAGTTATTGGCCTTTCTGAAAATTTAGTAAAATCGTCAAAATATCTAGAAAAAATGTAAATGGTTTAGTCTGATTTAACAAAAAATGTCCAAACAGAAACGTCCCCAATGGGACAAAAGGAGGAAAGTATGAAAAATCTAGAAGAAATTCACAAAATAAGAGAAGAAAAAAGAAAAGAATTAGATTTAAGAGTTAATACAAAAGCAGATACTAGAGAAAAACATATTTTGGTTTGTCATGGTACAGGTTGTACTTCTTCAAAATCACCTGAAATTTTAGAAAATTTTAGAAGAATTTTAAAAGAAAAGAATATCACTAATGTAAGAGTGATTAAAACTGGTTGTTTTGGTCTTTGTGCAAAAGGACCTATCGTTATCATTAGACCAGAAGATACTTTTTATGCAATGGTAACACCAGAAGATTGTGAAGAAATTATTGAAACACATATTGTAAAAGGTGAAAGAGTAGAAAGATTACTTTGTAAAGATATTGATGGAACGGTTGTCAATAGTTTAGATGAATTAAACTTTTATAAAAAACAAAAAAGAATTGCTCTTAAAAATTGTGGTGTTGTGAATCCAGAAGAAATTGATGAGTACATAGCATTTGATGGATATAAAGCATTAGAAAAAGTATTAAAAGAAATGACACAAGATGAAGTCATTGATGTAATAAAAGATTCAGGTCTAAGAGGTAGAGGTGGAGCAGGATTCCCAACAGGTAAGAAATGGGAACTTACAAAGGCATCAGAAGGAGACCAAAAATATGTGGTTTGTAATGCAGATGAAGGTGACCCAGGTGCTTTCATGGATAGAAGTATCTTAGAGGGAGACCCACATTCTGTATTAGAAGCGATGGCAATTGCAGGATATGCTATTGGTGCCAATAAAGGCTATATTTATGTTAGAGCAGAATACCCAATTGCAGTTCAAAGATTAAAAATTGCCATAGAGCAAGCAAGAGATTATGGATTATTAGGAGAAAACATCTTTGATACAGATTTTAGTTTTGATATCGAAATTCGATTAGGAGCAGGAGCTTTTGTCTGTGGTGAAGAAACAGCATTACTAGAATCTATTGAAGGAAAAAGAGGGCAACCAAGAGTAAAACCACCATATCCAGCACAATCTGGATTATGGGGAAAACCAACATTAATTAATAATGTTGAAACATATGCCAATATTGCACAAATTATTTTAAATGGAGCTAAATGGTATTCTTCAATTGGAACAGAAACTTCAAAAGGAACAAAAGTATTTGCTTTAGGTGGAAATGTAAACAATATTGGCTTAGTAGAAGTACCAATGGGAACAACTTTAAGAGAAATTATTTATGATATTGGTGGGGGAATTCCAAATGGTAGAGAATTTAAAGCAGCTCAAACAGGAGGACCTTCAGGCGGATGTATTCCAAAAGAACACTTAGATACGCCAATTGATTATGAATCTTTAAAACAAATTGGTTCTATGATGGGATCTGGTGGATTAATCGTTATGGATGATACCAAATGTATGGTAGCCTTAGCAAAATTCTATTTAGACTTTACAGTAAGTGAAAGCTGTGGTAAATGTACACCTTGTAGAATTGGAACAAAAAGAATGTTAGAAATATTAGAAAGACTATGTAATGGTGAAGGAGAAGAATTAGATTTATATAAATTAGAAAAACTAGCAGCAAATATACAAAAATCAAGTGTATGTGGATTAGGACAAACAGCACCAAATCCAGTAGTCAGCACAATGAAATATTTTAGAGAAGAATTCAGAGAGCATGCTGTAAAAAAAGAATGTAGAACAAAGGAATGTAAAGCAATGGCAAAAATCACAGTCAACGAAGAAAAATGTAAAGGTTGTGGTTTATGTCAAAAACATTGTCCAGTCAATGCAATCGATGGTTCAGGAAGAGATAAAAGAATTATCAACCAAGAAAAATGTATTAAATGTGGTACATGTATCACAAGTTGTCCATTCCATGCCATTGGTTAGGAACGATAGGGACGTGTCAAATCGTTCCATTTTGGAACGAAAGGGACATATATATGCAAGGAAATGGTTTTTAATTAATATTAATAGCATGAAATATTAATTGAACGAATAATAAATTAAGGAGGAATTATGTTAGAACTAACATTAGCAGATATAAAAGCATTTTCCAAAGAATACAACGATAATCCAACCAATAAAATCATTGAAAACACCATTACAACAAATGGACTAGAAAATGCTTGCTTAGACAGAGACATTATTAGAGAAAATCAACCAGTTTTCAATATTGAACTTCCAGATACCAAACGATATGACCAGAAAGAAAGCTGGAAATGTTGGATATATGCAGGACTTAATATGATTCAATATAATATGGCAGAAAATTTAGACATGGATTTGATGAATTTTGAATTATCAAGCAATTACATTGCTTTCTTTGATAAATTAGAAAAAGCAAATAATGTTTATGAAAATATTATCAATTTATCTATTGAAAATACAACTTTAGAATATATAAAACAAGAAAGACTTTTAAAAGATTGTGTTACCGAAGCAGGATTTTACGAATGGTTTGCAAGTATTATCAAAAAATACGGAATTGTACCATATTCTTATATGCCAAATCCAAAAGAAGGCGAAGATGGTGACAAAATTTCTCGTATATTTAGAGAAAAAGTTAAAAAAGATGTAATTTCTTTAATAGAAGAGAAAAAGCAAGGAAAAGATGAAGAAGAATTAAGAAACAAAACAAAAGTGTATGCAAAAGAAAACTATATATTTCTATCTAAAATATTAGGGGAACCACCAATGACATTTGATTTAGAATATAAGGATAAAAATGGAATATATATATCACAAAAGCAAATAACACCAATTGATTTTAAAAATCAATATCTAACATTAAACTTAGATGATTTTGTATCGATTGCAAATATGCCAATTTACAACAAAGAATATAACAAAGTATATCAATTAAAACATTTTGGAAATATATATAAAAATAGCTACAGACAATTTTTAAATTTACCAATAGAAGACTTAAAAAGATGTGCTATAAAACAATTGAAAGATGGAATGCCTGTATATATTAGTCTTGATATTGCAAATAAGTATGTGTATGAAAAGCAAGGGATTTTAGATACGAGAATTTACAATTATGAAAAGTCTCTAGATATGCGTTCATTAGATAAAAGAGAAGGACTAGATCTTTCAGAATTTCATTCATCACATTCTATGGTAATTACAGGTGTAAACATAGTAAATGAGCAGATTGAACGATGGAAAGTAGAAGATAGTTATGGTGCAGGTCCAGATGAAAAACCAAATGGATATTATGTAATGAATGATAATTATTTTAACAAATTTACAATAGATATCATCATAAACAAAAGATATTTAACTGAAGAACAAAGAGACTTGCTAAACCAAAAACCAATTGAGTATAACATAGATATGGATGATGAAATTTAATAATAGTTAAAAGAAAGAGAGATGTGAATATGGAAAAAGAAATGGTTAATTTAACAATTGACAATCAAAAAGTAACAGTGCCTAAAGGAACAACAATATTAGAAGCTGCCAAAACAGCAGGAATTGACATCCCAACATTATGTTTTTTAAAAGAAATTAATGAAGTAGGCGATTGTAGAATGTGTATTGTTGAAGTAGAAGGCAGAAGAGGATTTGCTACTTCTTGCATACAAACTGTAGAAGAAGGTATGGTTGTTCACACACATACACAAAATGTATTAGAAGCACGTCATGTGATTTTAGATTTAATAATTTCAAATCATGCAAAAGATTGTTTAACTTGTACACGTTCAGGAAATTGTGAATTGCAAGCTTTAGCAACTAAATTTAATGTCTTAAATATTGAATTTGAAGGAGAAAGAACAGAACACAAAATTGATGATTTATCACCATCAATCGTAAGAGATTTTAATAAATGTATCTTATGTAGAAGATGTGTAGCAGCATGTAAAAATGTACAAAAAATCGGTGCTATTGATTGTATTAATAGAGGTTTTGAATCATGTATATCAACTGTTGGAGACCATAGTTTAAATGATGTTAACTGTACATTTTGTGGTCAATGTATAGAAGCTTGTCCAACAGGTGCTTTACATGAAAAAGAAACCATTAATGATGTATGGGTAAAATTGAAAGATCCAGAAACAACGGTTATTGTTCAAACAGCTCCAGCAGTTAGGGTTGCTCTTGGAGAAGAATTTGGTATGCCAATTGGTACAAATGTAGTTGGAAAGATGGTTACTGCATTAAAACGTTTAGGATTTGATAAAGTATTTGATACCAATACAGGTGCTGACCTTACGATTATGGAAGAAGCAAATGAGTTTATAGAAAGATTTACAAAAAATGATAATTTACCAATGATTACATCTTGTAGCCCAGGATGGGTAAAATATATAGAAATGAATTATCCAGAATTATTACCACATCTATCTAGTTGTAAATCACCTCATGAAATGTTTGGTGCTATTCTAAAAACATATTATGCCAATAGAGAAGGCCTAGACCCAGAAAAAATCTATGTGGTTTCTGTTATGCCATGTATTGCAAAGAAATTTGAAAGACAAAGACCAGAAATGATGGAAGATAACTTATATGATGTAGATAATGTTATTACCACTAGAGAATTGGCAAGAATGATAAAACAAGCCAACATTGAATTTGAAAAGCTAGAAGATAGTAATTTTGATAGTCCTATGGGAGAAGCGAGTGGCGCAGGCGCTATCTTTGGAACAACTGGTGGTGTTATGGAAGCAGCTTTAAGAACAGCACAAGATACCTTAACAGGAAAAGATCTACCTAAAATTGATTTTGAGCAGGTAAGAGGGGGAGACGGTATCAAAAGAGCAACCATTAATATTGCAGGAAAAGATATTAATGTTGTTGCAGCAAGTGGATTAGCAAATGCTAGAACTATATTAGAAGAAATTAAATCTGGTAAAGCCAATTATCAATTTGTTGAAATTATGGCTTGCCCAGGTGGTTGTATCATGGGTGGTGGTCAACCAATTAAGAGTTCTAAGGTGAGAGCAGAAGTGGATGTTAGAAAACTAAGAGCAGATGCTTTATATACCATAGATGAAAGAAGTATTGTTAGGAAATCACATGAAAATCCTGTTATGAAAAAATTATACAAGGATTTCTTAGAAAAGCCAGGAAGTGAAATTGCTGAAAAATTATTACATACAACTTATACTAAAAGAGAAAAATATAATATATAGGACTTATTTAATACAGAAAATCCCTCTTTAAGAGGGATTTTTAATGTTTATATTAGTATAATTAAGATTTTTCTATAAATTTAACTATTTCCTATTGCAACTTTTTCATGAATGGTATATAGTAAGAAAGGGTGTAGAAAAATGACAAAAATTGTAGAAAGTATTACAAAGTTAAAAGCAAGTAATATCAATAGAAATATTGTTTATTTAGCATTCCCAATTTTAAAATTCATAAGGTAAGTGTTTATATCAATTCTTTTCGAATTGATATTTTTTATTATATAGTTAAATTAAAAAAATAGAGAAAAGTTCTCGCAAAGCGAGATTTGTCCTATCTAAACACTTACTAAGAAAATAAAAGGAGGCGTTCTAATGGAACAAACAAAAAAATTACTATTAGATGTAAATGAAAAGCCAACCATTGCAAAATGGATAATCCTTGCACTACAACATGTTTTTGCTATGTTTGGAGCAACTATTTTAGTTCCTATCATGGTAAATACAGCTGCTGGTGAAACAGTTCTTACCATTCCAGTAGCATTAGTAACATCAGGAATTGGGACATTAATTTACATCTTATGTACAAAAGGAAGATCACCTGTATATTTAGGAAGTTCTTTTGCATTTATTGCACCACTAGCAGCAGCTTATGTAAAAGGTGGAATTTCAGGTGCTATGGTTGGTGTTATGGCGGTAGGTCTTGTCTATGTGATTTTTGCTATTATTATTCATTTTATAGGCAAAAAATGGATAGACAAATTATTACCACCAGTTGTTATTGGACCAATGATTATGATTATTGGATTAAGTTTAGCACCAAGTGCCATTTCTCAAGTAGGATTAGGAACAGGAACACAGATTGATTGGAGATGTATCGGTGTTGCCTTAATAACCTTTTTAACAACAGCTATTGTCATGGTTAGGGGAAAGGGATTCTTAAAAATTATTCCATTTTTAGTTGGAATTGTTGTAGGGTATATTTCAGCAATCTGTTTTGGATTAGTTGATTTTACACCTGTACTAGAAGCCAGCTTCTTTAGTATGCCAAGCTTTATCATCCCATTTTTAAATTATGCACCTAATTTTTCAGCATTATTAACAATTGTACCAATTTCTTTGGTAACAATAGCTGAACATATAGGTGACCACACGGCATTAAGTACCATTATTGGAAAAAATCTTTTAAAAAATCCAGGACTAGATAAAACTTTATTAGGTGATGGTTTAGCAACATTTGTTGCAGGATTTTTGGGAGGACCAGCAAATACCACTTATGGTGAAAATACATCTGTTGTAGGAATGACAAAAGTAGCATCTGTATGGGTCATTGGATTAGCAGCTATTATTGCTATCTGTTTAGGATTTTTAGGAAAGTTTACTGCATTGGTATCAACCATTCCTAACGCAGTTTTAGGTGGTGTATCTTTACTATTATATGGATTTATTTCTGTAAACGGATTAAAGGTATTGATTGAAAACAAA
The DNA here is from genome assembly GCA_949289635.1 of uncultured Eubacteriales bacterium. Taxonomy (GTDB): domain Bacteria; phylum Bacillota; class Clostridia; order TANB77; family CAG-508; genus CAG-269. The sequence goes on from CASEOS010000009.1 coordinate 17,827, forward strand.
ATTGATTTTGGAAAATCTAAAAATATTGTTGTTGCGTCTACTATGTTAGTTCTAGGATTAGGAGGAGCAGCTATCTCTATTATTCATGGAGATTTATCTGTAACTATTTCAGGAATGAGTTTAGCAGCGATTATTGGTATCTTATTAAATTTATTATTACCAGATGAAAAAGAAGATGATAATGAAAAGACAAATGAAACAGAAGAAGAAAATAAAAAAGAAATTGATTATAAAAGTGAGGCAAATGCAGTGGAAGAGATAGAAAACTCTGAAGAAAATCAAGTAACCGTATTAAATAATCCTTTAGTAGAACATAAGTTATCTATTATCAGAAATAAAAATACAGGTACAAAAGAATTTAGAGAAATCATAGGAGAAATAGCTACATTACTATGTTATCATGCGTTAGAAGATGCAAAATTAAAAGAAATTGAAATTGAAACACCAATTTGTAAAACAAAAGCAAAAGTATTGGATGAAGATAATTATGCTTTTGTACCAATTTTGAGAGCAGGAACAGGTATGTTAGATGGATTATTAAAAATTGTACCAAATGCCAAAATTGGACATATTGGATTATATAGGAATGAAGAAACTTTAGAGCCAGTACAATATTATTATAAAATGCCAAAAGATATTGCAAAACGAGAAGCCATTATTTTAGATCCAATGCTTGCAACAGGAGGCTCAGCCACAGATACGATTCAAATGCTTAAAAAAGATGGTGTTAAGAAAATTAAATTCTTATGTATTATTTCTGCACCAGAAGGAATTGAAAGATTAAAAAAAGAACATCCAGATGTGAAAATTTACACAGCTTGTATTGATGAAAAATTAAATGATAAAGGCTATATTGTACCAGGATTAGGGGATGCTGGAGACAGAATATTTGGAACCAAATAAAATAAACATCGTCAAATCCGATTCATGTATACAAGTGGAACGGTATTCATAAATTATTTATTACTCGGTTCAATATGATATTTAAGAATTTATAATATAATTTTTTGAGCCTCTTTCACTCAGACCCTCACTACGTGAGTACCGTGAACATCCCTCAAAAAATTAAATAACAAATTCTAAAATATCTCCAATCACATTCGTAATGAAATAATTTATGAATACCGTTCCACTTGTATACATGAATCGGAATAGTACAAGATACCTAATAAAAATGAAAGAGACAAAAAGAACATAGTTCTAATTGCCTCTTTTTTAAACTATCTGTTATTATTATTTTGTCTTTCATTGTTGTTATTTTGATTATTAGAATTATTTTTATTATTGTTATTTTTGTTTTCTTTATTTTTCTTACTCATATATAAAGCACCTCCTCAAAGTATATTACTATTTTGCACGAATTTTAAAAAAAATATTCACCCATCATTTGTTTTTTTTATATAATTGATATATAATAACGAATATATAAAAGATTTATCTTGTTGAATAAAAAAATTCACATGACAGAAATCATTTTTCTATACAATCAAAAGAGTAATATCATTAAAATTGGAGGCTTAACAAATGGGTTATAACAATGAAAAATTAAATGAATTCAATGATTACATAAGATACAGAAAAGTGGCCATAATAGGATTAGGAGTTAGCAATTTACCACTTTTAGATTATTTATATGATAAAAAAGCAAATGTAACAATATTTGATGAAAGAGAATATAATCAAATTCCTAGAGATATTGTTGAAAAAATTACCAATTATGGATTTATGATACATTTTGGAAAAGATTGTTTACAACAGCTAAAAAATTCCAATGTCATTTTTCGTTCTCCTAGTTGTTTACCAACAAAACCAGAATTACTAGAAGAAGCAAATAGAGGAGCATTGGTAACAACAGAAGTAGAATTATTAATGCAAATGTGTCCAGCAAAAGTAATTGGTGTAACTGGAAGTGATGGTAAAACAACAACAACCAGTTTAATCAATCATATTTTGGAAAAAGCAGGATATAGAACATTTTTAGGTGGAAATATTGGAACACCATTATTCACAAAACTATCAGAAATGACACCTGAGGATATTGTTGTGTTAGAATTAAGTAGTTTTCAATTAATGGGAATGGAAATCAGTCCACAAATTGCTATTATTACTAATATAACACCAAATCATTTAAATATTCATAAAGATTATCAAGAATATATAGATGCTAAGAAAAATATTTTCAAATATCAAGATGAAAATGGAATTTTAGTTTTAAATTATGATAATGAAATTACAAGAGAATGTGCAAAAGAGGCAAATGGAAAAGTGATTTTCTTTAGCAGTCAAACCAAATTAGACAATGGATATATTGTTGATGAGGATGTGATAAAAGAATGTGATGATAAAGTTAGAAAACATATCTTAAATACAGATGATGTCATTTTAAGAGGAAATCATAATTATCAAAATATAGCCACAGCTATTGCCGCAACAGCAAGTTTAGTAGATATAGAAACTGCTGTAAAAGCAATTAAAGGGTTTAAACCAGTAGAACATAGAATTGAGTTTGTAGAAGAAATTGATGGGGTAAAATGGTATAATGATTCTGCAAGTTCTTCACCTTCTAGAACTTTATCTGGACTAAATGCTTTTAAAGAAAAGATTGTTTTGATTGCAGGTGGATATGATAAAAATTTAGATTATACATCTCTTGCAAAACCAATTATTGACAAAGTAAAAGCTTTAATTTTAATTGGTCAAACAGCTGGAAAAATTTATGATGCTGTAAAAGAAGAATTGGAAAAAGAAAATAAAAATTTAAATATTTATATGTGTGAAACCTTAGAAGAAACCATTCCAATTGCAAAAAAGAATGCTAAAAGTGGTGATGTTGTTTTATTTTCTCCTGCTAGTGCAAGTTTTGATATGTTTAAAAACTTTGCAGATAGGGGAAATCAATTCAAAAATTTGGTAAGAAATTTTAAAGAAGAATAAATCTATCCTTTTATATAATTTATAAAAAAATAGGGATCCCAATTAAGGGCTCCCTTTCATATACTGGGCTGCTGAGACTAGTTTTCACGGTTCATCATTAAAAAAAGTTTTGTTTCGTTTATAATTTTTATGTCTTTGTCTGTGAAGCGCACACGCACTTCACTTTTTTCATTTTGCTCTACAAACTTCTGGATTTCTTCAGCAATTTGCTGTTTGAGTTTGTCAGGAGCATCTTTCTCGACAAGAAATTCCCATTGCATAAATAATGAGTCTAAGTACATTCTAACTCCTCCTTTTGTAAGCAGCCCTTTTTCGTATATATATTTATTATACCACAAAATCACAAAAAAGTTAAATATTATGCACCTTTTAGAAGTTATCAACATATGTTGTATAAAATAAATAAGGAGGAGTTAGAATGTATGATAATCAATATGAAGAGTACATAAGAAGTGTTTTAGGATATCCAAGTATAACCAATAGGAATCAAAATCAAATGTATCAAAATGAATATCCAAACCCATCGCAAATACGCATGAGAAACGATTTAGAAGAATGTTATCCTGAGATATATAAAATTATATATCCAATGGTTCAAAAAGCCTGTGATGGGAATATGAGAGCAAATAGTAAGGAAGAGATTGAACAAATGACTGATGAAATTTATTCCGCAATAGAAGATAGCAATCAAATTAATGTTAATATTCATTTAGGAAATACCCTCTCTACATCTAATACAAACAGAAGTCAAAATAACAACGAATTGTCTAAAGAAAAAATTCCAAAGAAAAATTCTGAAAAACAAGAAGTGGAAAATAGGAATGTAGATGCGGAAAATAAAAGGAGTCCTAGAAATAATAATTTGAGAGATTTGATAAAAATATTGTTAATTAGAGAATTATTAGGAAGACCTCACAATCATTTTCCACCAAGCCCACCACATCATCCACGTCCACCGATGAGACCACCAATCATGCCTAGAAACTATCAACCTTTCTATGATATATATGAATATTAAAAATAAATCTTGTATATAAAAATTTTAGATAGCTAGAAAAAGTTGACATTTTCCATATATTAGAAACTGAAATTATATAATAGAAAAATTTTTTGACCCAGGTATATATTATATATCTGGGTATTGTTAAGTATATTAGTTTTGAAAATACATATAATATTAGTAATAAAATAGTTACAATTAAATGATTATGATTTTAATATAAATTTAGCATATTTTCTTGAAACATAAGGGAGTGGAGAGATGATTGTAAATATACCATATTGGACAAGAGTATTCAAAAATATCATATATGTTGTATTATTGATAATTGGTTTGTATTTGGCATTAAAATTATCTATTTTTTATATGCCTTTTTTAGTAGCATTCATTATTTCACTTATCGTTGAACCTCTTATAAAATTGATTATGAGAAAAACAAATCTAACAAGAAGGACTAGCTCCATTATCATTTTCATTCTCGTATCTGCTATAATTTTAGGAATATTAGCTTGGATTATCGTTACATTATTTTCAGAGTCATCTAGTTTATTGCAAGGATTGAATGACTATGTAGATAAAGCATCTGTTCAAATACAAGGATTTATTGAACAATTTCATTTTGATAAAATAAAATTGTCAGATGAAATATTAACTATTGTTCAAGAATCCAGTGGAGACGTTTTACAAACCATTTCTAATTGGCTGAGAAATGCATTAAATGGACTAATGAATATTGTTACAAAAATACCTGAAATAGCCATATGTGTTGGAATTACAATATTAGCATTATATTTTATTTGTGTTGATAAAATCTATATATTAGATCAAATAGAATATCACTTACCGAAAACTTGGGTAAAAAAATTAAGTAGACATTTAAAAGATCTAATTCAAACGTTAGGAGGCTATTTAAAAGCAGAAGCAACATTAATTCTAGTATCATTTGTAATTTCTTTGATAGGATTATATGTATTATCTTTTTTAAAATTTAATATTCCATACCCTTTATTAATGGCATTATTTATTGGATTTGTTGATGCACTTCCTATTCTGGGTTCTGGAACCGTTATGATTCCATGGGCGATTATTTCTGGACTAAATGGTGATTTATCTTTAGGAATTGCTATTGTTACTTTGTTTATTATTATGTCCATTGTCAGACAATTCTTAGAGCCAAAGTTAGTCAGTAAAAATATAGGTGTTCATCCAATTTTTACTTTAATTGCTATGTATACTGGATTTAAAATAACAGGGGTTATAGGGTTATTATTAGGACCAATTGCTTTAATTATCATTAAAAATATATTTGCGAATTTAATTGACCAAGGTGTGTTTAAAACCATTTTTGATAAAAAGTGAAAAGGGAAATTGGGGACGGATAAATCGGGAAATTGGGGACGGACTCATTTTTCCCTTTTTTATATAATTTAAAAGAAGCAACCAAAACCTCTTAATTAAAAAAAGGGAAAAATGAGTCCGTCCCCAATTTCCCGATTTATCCGTCCCAAAATTCATCGTTTGTCAAAATTCTACCCAATTATATATTGAAATAATTTTATATTAATGATAAAATAGTATAAAAAATAGGGGAGTCAAAAATTGTACGTATGAAAAATAAAGATGAGGAATACAGTGATTTCGAGAGATTTAAAAGAAAAGCGCAAACAGAAGACAATTATTTTTTAACCATATTTTATGAAAATAATTTGACAACCATTAACCTTTCAGAGTACAGGAAAACCTTTTTTACTTTTGGAAGGGATGAGGATAATGATATTGTCATTCATTCAGAAGAAATTGATTTTGAACAAGGATATTTTGAGATAACAGAATATGGAGTTTTAGCTGTTAATACTAGTAAAGAATATTCTATGATTAGTAATAATAATAAATCATTTAATGATATTTATTTATCAGAAGGTGGATTTATAAAAATCATGAATCCATCTTCTTCAGATATCTCTCATAGCATCTTATTTATTATGTCTATTGGTCAAAATTTGGATGAATGGAAAAGCTACCCTTTGCAATTAGGGAATAATACATTAGGAAGTGGGGGAGGTTGTGATGTTATTTTACCTCCAAATGGAGTTGCTAAAAAACATGCTATAATCTCTAAAATAGGAAACAAAATATCAATAAAAGATGACAATAGTTTAAATGGTACATTTGTTAATGGAAATAAACTTCTTGCATCTCAAGATATTTCCTTAAATAACTTAGATGTAATTGTTATTGGGAATTCTAAACTGATTTTATATAATAACAAGTTATTTTATCAAATATATAAAAGAGGAGTACAATTAGATGCTATTGATATTGTAAAACGTGTTCGTATTAAATTTAAAACAAAAGAAATTTCTTCCCATGTTAGTATGCATATAAAACCTTCTGAATTTGTAGCTTTTGTAGGAGGATCAGGTGCTGGAAAATCTACCTTTATGAAATGTATCAGTGGTGTAGATACACCTTCTTCTGGAGTAGTTCTTTTAAATGGAGAAAATCTATATGAAAATTATGAAAGTTTAAAATATAACATCGGATATGTACCACAAGAAGATATTGTATATTCTAATTTAACACTTCATGACATGTTAAAATATACAGCAAAGTTAAGAATGCCAGAAAATTCAACCAAAAAAGAAAGAATGCAAAGAATTAAAGAAGTTTTAGAAATTGTTCAATTAACAGAATTTGAAAATTCTTATATTCGACAATTAAGTGGGGGACAAAGAAAAAGAGCCAGTATTGCGACAGAATTAATTGCTGATCCAAGTTTATTCTTTTTAGATGAACCAACAAGTGGATTAGATCCTGATACAGAAAGAAGTGTTATGAAGACATTACAAAAAATGTCTAAAATGGGAAAAACAATTATACTTGTTACACATAATACATTAAATTTACACCTATGTGATAAAGTTGCATTTTTTGGAAAAGGTGGACATTTATGTTTTTATGGAAAACCACAGGAAGCATTAGATTTTTTTTGTGTAGATGATTTTGTAGATATTTATACATTGCTAAATGAGAATATGGAAGAATGGTATGAAAAATTTACAGCCATGTATGGAAGAGAAACAGTTAACCATGTAGAAATTAAAAAAAGAAATAAAGTCCCACATAAGAAAAAATCTTTCTTTAAACAACTAATAACTTTAATTAGAAGATATATAAAATTAATAGCAAATGATGTTCAGCAACTTATTTTATTATTTGCACAAGCACCAATTGTTGCTGTACTATTGACATTTGTTTCTACTGAGGATTTGTATACAAGCTATGATGATACAAAGGCAATTTTATTTTCTTTGGGCTGTGCATCTATCTGGTTAGGATTAATGAATTCAGTTCAAGAAATTTGTAAGGAAAAAGTTATTTTACAAAAGGAATATATGTCAGATTTAAAGTTATCGACATATTTACTATCAAAATTTATTGTTCAAGGAATATTAGCTTTTATACAAGCAATATTAATGGTATTTATATTCCAAGAAATTGTTGGTAGCTCTTCTCATAGTATTTTGATAGATTCTTATTGGGATGTTCAAATTATATGTTTCTTATCAATACTATCTTCAGCAGCATTAGGATTATGTATTTCTGCAATTGTAAAGAATTCTAATATAGCTATGTCTATCATTCCTCTAATCCTGGTTCCACAATTATTATTTTCTGGAATGCTATTTAAATTAGAAGGAATAGGAGATTTTATTTCTAACTTTATTTTATGTAGGTGGTCAGTGGAAGGCTTAGGAACAAGTGCAAACTTAAATGATTTAACACATATTGTGCAAACAATTAATCCATTAGCAGAAGTAGAACCAGAGGACTATTTTACATTTACATCAGAACATATGATACATGTAATTTTTGTCATTTTACTAATGACATTGGTTTTAATGCTTGCTAGTTATATAGCCTTAAGAAAAAATGTTAATAAAAATATGTAAAAAAAGAACCTTAAAGGCTCTTTTTTTATTTTACATCTTTAAATTGTTTGTATCGAATAATTGAAACAACCATACTTATACTTAACAAAATAATAAATCCGATTAATATACTACTTGTACCAGTATAAGGAAGAGAAGTGGTTACTGGATTCATATTTTGAGACGGATATGTAGATGGTTTATTTTGATTATCAAAATCATTATTTTGTTGTTCTTCATTTGTATTTGGAACATTATCTAGATTAGTATCATTATTGTGATTGTTATTATTATTATCGTTATTATTATTTGGTATATCTGTATTTGGTACTCCTAATTGTTCATCTGTCCATTCTTTTATAATAGAAATTTCTTCTTGCATTTCTTCTAAATTATCATTAGTTAAACGATCAACTTGAGAATTTAATTCTACTTTTAATACAGTTAATATTAAAGGATTTAAATCTGTTACATTATCTAATAAGTCAACATCTTCTCTTAATTTTTCTTTTAATGTGTCATCAACAGTAGTAGTAGAATATAAATCGTTATAAGTTATATCTACAATCTCTTTAAATTCATTTAAATTACCCAAATCACCTTTATATTCATTTAGCAAATCAATTAATTCTTGTCTTTCACTTGCTGTTACACCTAATACAGAATGAAATAGGGAAGTAGATATAAAGGTTAAAGTAAATATGCATATGAAAATAATTGCTTTTTTTGTTATATTCATGTTTATAAATCCTTTCTATACTTGTCATTTGTTTTATTTCATTAAATCTCTCCTATAAAGTATACTATAAAATAAATTATTCTGTCAATATAAGTTAGACAAAAAAGATACCTCTTACATATAGTGAGAAGTATCTTTTATTATGCATTATCTAAAAACTAAACATATTTTTTATTAATTTTAAAGCTTTGATTAATCCACTAATGAAAGATGTACTTTCTGCAGTTTCTTCTTGATAGTCAGATTCCTTATCAACTTCTGTTCCAGACATAATCATTTCAGCTTCTGCTATAAAGTTATCTACATGTCCTTCATACACATTTTCTTTATTTCCTAATACAATAAATGCATGTTGTTCGCCTTCAGCTTCAAATCTTTGAACATATGGAATGTTTGGATTACTCATAGCAGTATTATAAACATCAGTACTGTTTTTAAATGGAACTGTTGTGTCACTTGTACCATGTATGATTAACAATGGTGTTGAAGATTTTGCTAGACTATTTAATGCATTTTCTAGTTCATCAAAATTTTCTTCTGTTAATCCAACATCTACTTGGTTAATAAGCATATCTTTGATGGCATCTCTACCAATAACATCTGATAGACTTGTTACATCAAATATACCTAATATTTTTGCAACCAATTCGTTATTTCCCACAGTATTTAGTAAATCTTCTACAATTCCTGTCATAGAAGTATATCCACAGTCTTCTACTAGACCAATAACATGTTTGTCTGTAATTGTTTGACCATCTACTTCTAATCCTGATAAGAAAATGGTTGTGGCTCCACCTAGTGATACACCATGAACGATGATTTCATTACATGTATAATGTTCATTAAGATAGGTTAACCAATCCCAAACATCTAAACTGTCTAGATATCCCATGCCACCTTTACCTTTATTACCACCACTATTTCCAAATCCTCTTAAATCTGGTGCTAATATATTAAATCCTTGGTCTAAATACATTTCTCCTAATGCATCTGCCATTGCTTGTCCATTCATCATAAATCCATGTACTAAAACAACCCACTTATTTGAAGTTGGATTTCCACTACTATCTACATCAGCATAATAAATATTACCACTTAAATTTACTCTATAAGCTTCTCCTGATAAATTACCTGCTGTTGTTGCAACCATATCATCTACAACAACATTTGGTTCCAAACTATTTAATGCTATATTGGTATTTCCTAATGCTGATTGAATCGTAGATATGATGGAATTCAGAAAATTACTAGGATCTGTTTCAGTAGATGAAATCGTTTCATTTAAGATTTTATTAGATATATAAGGTATTGCACTAGTATCACTATAATTTTCTTGAAGTTCCATAATTTTATCAAAGATAGTATTCTTCATTTCATCAATACTCATGTTTCTATCAATGCCTTGTAAGTAATTTTTTGAATCATTTAAAAATGATTTATAATCTTCGATGTCTCCATACTTATTCTCTACTGCTGTATTTGCATGATCGTTATTCCAAAATGGCCAAAAACTAAATGCAGCTTGACTGGTTACTGGTGTTATCACCATAATTGCTAATATCAAAAATGCTACTAATTTCTTTATAGAAATAAATGAAATTTTTTCCATAATACAATCCTCCTTTTATCCATAAATTAAGAACTATATCACGAAGCTTAAAATAGCATATTATAGCTATTCTTTTTAACTGTTCTACATAATATTTTACCATATTTTCTGTATTTTGTCAAAATATGTAAACGTTATACGAACATAGGACAAACGATGACTTGGGGACGGAGCAAAAATCATCATTTAATAAAATTTCATTAATTTTTGACTTTTTAAATAAATGATGATTTTTGCTCCGTCCCCAAGTCATCGTTTCACTTTATTCCCATTCAATGGTTGCAGGTGGTTTTGAAGTAATATCATAAACAACTCTGTTAACATGTTTTACTTCATTCACAATTCTTGAAGAAACTTTTTCTAGTATTTCATAAGGAATTTTACTCCAAACACCAGTCATAAAATCTGTCGTTTCTACTGCACGTAGGGCAATAGTATAATCATAAGTTCTTTCATCACCCATAACACCAACAGATTTTAAGTTTGTTAGTACAGCAAAATATTGATTAATAGATTTATGAAGTCCAGCATTTGCAATCTCTTCTCTGAAGATACTGTCTGCTTCTTTTAAGATATCTAATTTGTCATCAGTAATATCTCCAATCACTCTGATAGCTAGTCCAGGTCCAGGGAATGGTTGTCTAAATACTAAGTTTTCTGGTATTCCTAATTCTAATCCTGTTTTTCTAACTTCATCTTTAAATAGATTTCTTAAAGGTTCTACAATTTCTTTGAAATCTACATAGTCAGGAAGACCACCAACATTGTGATGACTTTTAATAACAGAACTTTTTCCTAAACCACTTTCGATAACATCAGGGTAAATAGTACCTTGTACTAAAAAGTCTACTGTACCAATTTTCTTTGCTTCTTCTTCAAATACTCTAATAAATTCTTCTCCAATAATTTTTCTCTTTCTTTCTGGATCTGTAACTCCAGCAAGTTTTTCTAAGAATCTATCTTTTGCATTAACTCTAATCAAATTAATATCAAATTGATTTCTGAAAACTTCTTCAACTTCATCACCTTCGTTTTTACGAAGTAATCCATGGTCAACAAAAATACAGGTTAAGTTTTTGCCAATTGCTTTATGTAATAATACAGCTGCAACAGATGAATCCACACCACCAGATAGGGCACATAAAGCTTTTTTATCTCCAATTTTCTCTTTTAACGTTTTAATGCTATCTTCTACAAAAGAAGAAATTTGCCAATCTCCAGAACAGCCACAAATGTTAAATAAGAAGTTTTTAATCACTTGTGTCCCATTAACAGATAAATTTACTTCTGGATGGAATTGAATACCATATAATTTTTTCTCAACATTTTCCATGGCAGCATTTGGGCAATGATCTGTTGAACCAATATTTTTAAAACCACTTGGTACTTCTGATACAAAATCTGTATGACTCATTAAGAAATCATTTGTTGTTTCAAATCCTTGAAATAGGGAAGAGGTGTTATCAATATTTACCTTTGTTGTTCCATATTCTCTTGTATTTGCTCTTGATACATTTCCTCCTAAAGTATATGTCATTAATTGCATACCATAACAAATTCCCAAAACAGGAATACCTAAATCAAAAATGCCTTCTGCACATTTAGGAGAATCTTCTCCATAAACACTAGCAGGTCCACCTGTGAAGATAATTCCTTTTGGATTTTTTTCTTTGATTTTCTCGATAGAAATATTGTATGGTACAACTTCAGAATATACATTACATTCTCTAACTCTTCTTGCAATTAATTGATTATATTGTCCGCCAAAGTCTAAGATTAAAATTAATTCATTTTCTTTCATATTTACCTCCGAAATTAAAATCATATACATATGATATCACAATTTGTCGATAAAGTAAATAAAAACCAGAGATATATGGAAGAAAAAGTAGTAATTATTCTAATTTTGCAAAGATAAAACAAAAAATACTCTATAAAAAGAGTATTTCTATTTTCTATAACACACCACTTGTAGGAATATAAGTATCATCTGGAGGATACACATACTCTTCATTTGGTTTATCCACTGTTTTTATCTCTGTAACTTTTACAATTGGCATATCACCATGATAATTACCTTTCGTAATTTCACCTGTTAATTCTACCCATGTTTCATTTACAAAATCTTGTGCATTCTCATATTCGCAAAGAAATCCCACAATCACATATTGAAAATCAGAAGAAATAATCATATCTCTTGCCAATATAAATTGTGCATCTGTTAAATCTAATACTCGATATACATATCCTGTAAATTGGATTTTTACACCAACATAATCATCTATATTTTCATGAACTGCTTTTAAAACATTGGTATAATTTTTCGCAGAAATAACAGAAACATTACTTTGAGGTAAACAACTAGAAATACTTTTATTGTTTTTAGCACCGACAAATAATTTAATACTAACAAAAATTAAGATGACAATAATTAATATCACAATTCCTGTAAAAAAGTATTTGAAAATTTTACCACCATTGACTTTAAAATTATATATAAACATAAAAAATCCTTTCTTTCACGAGTGTTGTTATTTAAATATATGTATAAAAATTTCTATTATGCTAAAATTGCGATGATTTTGGGGACGGAGCAAAAAGTCATCATTTTTCTTAATAATTTGATTAAATAAACTTTTTTTAATCACAATGATGACTTTTTGCTCCGTCCCCAAAATCATCGCAATTTTTAATAAATGCCTTTAAAACACTTGATAAAAAAAGATTTTAGTGATATAGTAACAAAGTGAAAAAATAAACTTAGGAGGACCGATTAACAATGGGATTATTTAAAACATATAGTGAGAAAGAAGTAAAAAGGGTAAAGCCATTAGTTGCTAAAATTAATGCACTTGAAGAAGAAATGGAAAAATTAAGTGATAGTGAATTAAGAGGAAAAACAGAATATTTCAAAAAGCAATTAGCAGATGGTAAAACGTTAGATGATATATTACCAGAAGCATTCGCAGTTGTTAGAGAAGCTTCTAAAAGAGTTTTAGGCATGAGACATTTTGATGTGCAATTAATTGGTGGTATTATTTTACACCAAGGTAGAATTGCAGAAATGAAAACTGGTGAAGGTAAAACATTAGTTGCTACATTACCAGTATATTTAAATGCACTTGAAGGAAAAGGTGTGCATGTTATCACTGTAAATGATTACTTAGCAAAAAGAGATAGTGAATGGATGGGAAAATTATATAAATTCTTAGGACTATCTGTTGGTTTGGTAATTGCTGGTATGGAGCCTAAAGCAAAACAAGAAGCATACAATGCAGATGTTACTTATGGTACAAATAATGAATTTGGATTTGATTACTTAAGAGATAATATGGTTATTTATAAAGATCAATTAGTACAAAGAGGATTACATTACGCCATTGTCGATGAGATTGATAGTATTTTAATTGATGAAGCTAGAACACCATTGATTATTTCAGGTAGAGCAAATGAGTCATCTGATTTATATAAAAGAGCGGATAATTTTGTTAGAAAATTAACACCAAGAGTAATTGTAGAAGAAGATGTAAAAGATTACGAACAAGCAGAAGATAATGAAAAATACGACTATATCGTAGACTTAAAAGCAAAATCTGCATCATTGACACAAAAGGGTATCAAGAAAGCTGAAGAAGCATTTGGTTTAGAAAACTTCAATGACTTAGAAAACTCAACATTAGTACATCATGTTAATCAAGCTTTAAGAGCACATGGTGTTATGAAAAAAGATATTGACTATATCGTAAAAGATGGGGAAGTATTAATTGTTGACGAATTTACAGGTCGTATCATGTATGGAAGAAGATACAACAATGGATTACATCAAGCAATTGAAGCAAAAGAACATGTAAAAATTGCAGATGAATCAAAAACATTAGCAACTATCACATTCCAAAACTACTTTAGAATGTATGACAAATTATCTGGTATGACTGGTACAGCCATGACAGAAGAAGCAGAATTCGAAGAAATTTATAACTTAGATGTTGTCGAAATACCAACAAACAAACCAATGATTCGTAAAGATGAAAATGATGTTATTTACAAAAATGAAAATGCAAAATTTAGAGCCATTGTAAGAAGTATTAAAGAAAGTCATGAAAAAGGTCAACCAGTTCTAGTAGGTACAGTATCTATCGAAAAATCTGAAAAATTAAGCAAATTATTAAAACAAGAAGGAATTAAACATGAAGTATTAAATGCCAAATACCATGAAAAAGAAGCAGAAATTGTTGCACAAGCTGGTAAGTTTGGAGCAGTAACGATTGCAACAAACATGGCAGGACGTGGTACTGATATTATCCTAGGTGGAAACAGCGAATTTTTAGCAAAAGAAGAAATGAGAAGAAAGAAAATATCTCATGAGCTAATTGAAGAAGCAAACACGTATTATGAAACAGATGATGAGGATATTTTAAATGCTAGAAAACAATTCAAAGAATTAGTAGATAAATATGAAGAACAAATTAAAGAAGAAAAACAAAAAGTTATTACTGCTGGTGGATTAAAAATCATAGGAACTGAAAGACATGAATCAAGAAGAATTGATAACCAGTTAAGAGGACGTTCTGGACGTCAAGGAGATATTGGTGAATCTAAATTCTATATCGCATTAGATGATGATTTAATGAAAATTTTTGGTGGAGATGTCATTACAAAAGTATATAATTCATTAGGTGCAGATGAAGATATGCCAATTGATTCTAAGATAATATCTCGAGCAGTTGAAAATGCACAAAAGAAAGTAGAAGGAAGAAACTTTAGTATTCGTAAAAATGTATTAAAATATGATGATGTTATGAATGCACAAAGAGAAATTATTTATGCACAAAGACGTGAAGTATTAAATGGTGAAAATATTCATGACAATATCATAGATATGATAAATGCTGTTGCTAATGCTACTGTTCAAATGTATGTAGAACCAGAAAATAATGAAGTAAATGTAGAGGCATTGCATCAAGATATTTTAAACACTTATGGAATTGATATGTTAGCATATATTAAAGAACATGTTTCTGAGCCTGAAAAGATTTCTGAAGAACTTATGAAACAAGCAAATGCAAAATATGTAGAAAAAGAAACACAAATTGGTTCTGATGAAATGAGAGAACTTGAAAGAGTTGTTATGCTTAAAGTAGTAGACGAAAAATGGATGAACCATATAGACAGTATGGATGAATTAAAAAATGGTATTGGTCTTCGTGCTTATGGACAACAAGATCCTGTTGTAAAATACAGAATCGAAGGTATGGATATGTTTGATGAAATGATTTCAGACATTAAAGTAGATGTAACCAAAATTCTAATGAATATTCGCCAGCAAGGTGAAGCAAAAAGACAAGAAACTGTAAAAATTACAGGTGCAGCCTTAGAAGCTATTCATAGTGTTGATGGTGGTTCAAAAATTGGAACAGATGTTGATAGAACCATTAGAAATGATGGGCCAAAAGTAGGAAGAAATGACCCATGTCCATGTGGTTCGGGTAAAAAGTATAAGAACTGTTGTGGGAAAAATGCATAGTACTTGTGTGTAAAGCTTTTTATAAAAATTTATAAAAGATTAAAAATACAGAAGTGTAACTCAAATAAAAAGGGGACACTTCTTTTTACTTGAAATTTATAAATTAAAAAATTGATAAACTTGACTTTTTCATAATAAATACTATATCATAGGATACATAATAGATAATAGGAGTGTGATAACATGTTAGAATTAGAAGAAAATTCAAGACTTCTAAAAACATTAGAAGAAAAACTACAAGATTTGGGTGAGTCACTTTGACATCTCTAAATTAGAAAAAGAATTAAAAGATTTAGAATCTGAAACCTTAAAAGAAGATTTTTGGCAAGACAACAAACATTCAAATAAAGTATTAGCAAAAATAAAAAACATCAAAAACAAAGTAAATGAATATAGAAAAATAGAAAGCGAAATACAAAATTTAAACGAATTAACAGAGCTAACCAATATGGAACCTGATGAAGAAATTGCAAAAGATATTGTAAAAAGCACCAAAATTTTAGAACAAGAAGTAGAAAAATTAGAAATAGCTACTTTGTTATCTGGAAAATATGATGCCAATAATGCCATTGTAACCATCCATCCTGGGGCAGGGGGAACTGAATCACAAGATTGGGCTGAAATGTTATACAGAATGTATACAAGATGGGCAGATAAAAATGGATATAAAGTAACAGAATTAGATTATTTAGAAGGTGAAGAAGCAGGAATAAAAAGTGTTACCTTTGAAATTATAGGTGAATATGCTTATGGATATATGAAAGGGGAGATGGGCGTACATAGATTAGTTCGAATTTCTCCATTTGATAGTGGGGGAAGGAGACATACCTCATTTGCTTCTGTCGAAGTTTTACCTGAAATCACAGATGATATTGAAATTGACATTAATCCAGATGATTTAAGAATTGATACATATAGAGCTTCTGGCGCAGGAGGACAACATATTAATAAAACATCTTCTGCTGTAAGGATTACACATATACCAACTAATATCGTCGTTGCCTGTCAATCGGAACGTTCTCAGATACAAAATAGAGAAACTGCCATGAGGATGTTAAAATCAAAATTGTTAGATTTAAAAGAAAAAGAACATAAAGAAAAAATAGAAGATTTAAAAGGAGAACAAAGAGAAATTGCATGGGGAAGCCAAATTCGTTCCTATGTATTTTGTCCATACACCATGGTAAAAGACCATAGGACCAACTATGAAGTTGGAAACGTAGAAGCTGTTATGGATGGAAAAATAGATGATTTTATGGAAAGTTACTTAAAATTTTCCAAATAATTTGACATATTTTAACACAATCGAATATAATGTAAAGAGTTAAATTTAAATAAATTTAACTTTTTATTATTACGAAATAAAGAAGGTGCTCAATATGGAGGACATAATTATTTTAAAGTTTGGAGGTAGTTCTGTTTCTAATAATGAAAATTTAAAAATCGTTGCCAACAAAATTATTGATTTCAAAAATAACAACCCAAACATAGTTGTTATTTTATCAGCACAAGGAAAGACAACAGATAAGTTAATTAATGAAGCTTATGAATTAACAGAGGAGGTTAATAAAAGAGAATTAGATGCACTGGTTAGCTGTGGAGAGCAAATGTCAGCAGCTAAATTAAGTATTTTACTAAACAGTTTAGGATTTCCTTCTGTATCTTTAACAGGATGGCAAGCTGGTATTTATACAAATAACACTAATCAAGATGCATTAATAGAAAACATCAATACAAAAAGAATCTGTTCAGAATTGGAAAGTGGAAACATTGTCATTATAACAGGATTTCAAGGAATTAATGAAAATCTAGACATAACCACTTTTGGTAGAGGCGGTTCTGATACAACAGCAGTTGCAGTTGCAGCAGCTTTAAAAGCTAAAAACTGTTACATTTTTTCCGATGTAGATGGAATCTATTCATCAGATCCAAATAAAGTTCATGGAACAAAAAAATTAACAAAACTTTCTTATGATGAAATGCTAGAATTGTCAAATGAAGGTGCAAAAGTATTGCATAATCGATGTATTGAAATTGGAAAAAAATATAACATACCTATCATCACAAAATCAACATTTAATGATAACTATGGAACTGTCATATCTAATCAAAAAATCGAAAAAAATGAAATCAAAAGTATTATAAAAAAAGATGTATCAAGAATTTCTATTATAGGCAACGGAATCATTAGAAATACAGATGCTATGATAAAAGCAATCAACTTTATCAAACAAAACAAATTAGAAATGTTAGAATTTAATATCTCTGAAAGTAAAATTTCTATTACATTTAAGAACTTTGTCAGTGACAAAATATTAGAAAAATTGCATAATGAGATATGTATATAATGTCCATTTGGGGACGTTTCTGTTTGGACATTTTTTAAACAATTTACATAAAAATGTCCAAACAGAAACGTCCCCAAATGGACACAAAATCCTTTTTGCTAGTTCTAAAATAGACAACCTCTGAATATATATAATTTAGATTAAAAATTTGGAGGTATGCATATGACGATAGATGAAAGAAAAACAATCAATACAGCCGTAGTTCAAAACCTAATATTAGAAAATAGAGGAAAGTTAAGTATATCAGGTGTTCTAGATGTTTTAAGCTTTGATGATCAAGTCATCATGGTAGAAACAGAATTAGGATTATTAACAATAAAAGGTGAAAATCTTAGGATTACAAAATTAAGTATCGATACTTCTGAAGTAATTGTAGAGGGAAATATTTCTTATTTAGCATATAGCAATAAAGAAGTAGAAAAAAATAAAGGTAGCATTATTAGCAAAATATTTAAATAAAATTTTGCAATAGGGGGAAAATAATGATTTATACACAATTACAATTGTTCTTTATATTCCTTGTAAATGGTTTGTTAATTGCTTTATTGTTTGACTTTTTTAGAATATTAAGAAAGACCATAAAAACAGCTGATTTTATCACTTATATTGAAGATGCTTTATTTTGGATTTTAACTGGTTTTATTATATTATATTCTATATTTACATATAATAATGGTGAAATTCGATTATTTATGTTTTTGGCAATTATCTTAGGTATTTCAATATATTCTATATTTATTAGTAAACTAATTTTGAAAATTAGTTTATATATCATAAATAGTATTAAAAAAATTTTAGGTGTTATATTGCATATAATAAAAATTCCATTTTACTTTTCAATAAAATTGGTAAAAAAATTATTTTTAAGTCCAATATTGTTCATTATTATCAATATCAGAAATTATTTTACAAAATTCCTTAAAAATTTTTCTAATACATTAAAAAAAGTAAAAATATCAAATAAATTTGTAAAAAAGGCAAAAAATTAGAAGGATTTCTATAAAATTTGTAGAATAATATATATGTGAAACTTTTAATAAATGGAGATTACTTATGAAAAAAAATAAAAAAATTTTAAGAAATTTATTAATTATAGCAATTATTATATATATTGCCTTTGTTTTTATAAATCAACAAAAAACTTTGAATCAATATAGTAAAAATACTGAAGAATTAAATCAACAAATAGCCTCAGAAAAGGCAACAAATGAAGATTTAAATCAAGAAAAAGATAATGTTAATTCTTTAGATTTTATTGAAGAAATGGCTAGGGAAAAATTAGATATGTATCATCCTAATGAAAGAGTATATATGGATCAAGGAATGTAATCTTTTAGATTATATTCCTTTTTTTGAAAATTTTGTTTATTTTTTGTATTTTTTATGTTATAATAAGATTTGTATTAGATTCGTTTTATTCCCATAATATAAAAATAATAATTATAGGAGGTTTTATGTTAAATTTAGAATCAATGAGTTTAGCTGATTTAAAGCTATTAGCTAAAGAACATAATATTAAAAATATTTCAAAATTAAAAAAGGAAGAATTAGTAGAAGTGTTAAGACAAGTATTAGATACAACAATAACTACTCCTGAACAAAATAATATAAACTATATAGATTATCATGATGATGAAATTAGTGAAAATGATGAAGAAATAAAAAAAGAACCAGTAGAAAGACAATATGATGAAAACGGAGAGCCAATTGTAGACTACAAATTAACCAATGAAGGTGATGAGATTGTTGAAGGAATATTAGACATCATGCCAGATGGTTATGGTTTTTTAAGAGGTGATAATTACTTATCTAGTGAAAAAGATGTCTATATTTCTATGGTACAAATTAGGAGATTTAGATTAGATACAGGTGACATTATAAAAGGAATCTCTAGATTCAGAGAAGGCGAAAAATTCCCTTCATTAATATTTGTAGGAGAAGTTAATGGCGAACATCCTGAAAAAGCCATAAAAAGAAAGAGATTTGATGAATTAATACCAATTTATCCAAATGAAAGATTGAAATTAGAAACTGTTCAAAATGATTATGCAACTAGAATTATTGATTTAATGTGTCCAATAGGAAAAGGTCAAAGAGGAATGATAGTGGCTCCACCAAAAGTTGGAAAAACAACACTTCTAAAAAAAGTTGCCAACAGTATCAGTCAAAATAATCCAGAAGTAGAATTAATTGTCCTTTTAATTGATGAAAGACCAGAAGAAGTAACTGATATGAAACGTTCTATTAAAGGACAAGTGATTCATTCAACATTTGATGAATTACCAGAACATCATGTAAAAGTCGCAGAAATGGTTTTAGCAAGAGCAAAAAGATTAATTGAACAGGGAAAAGATGTTGTTATCTTGTTGGATAGTATTACTCGATTAACAAGAGCTTATAACCTTGTGATTCCATCCTCAGGAAGAACCTTATCAGGTGGTATGGATCCAGCTGCATTGCATAAACCTAAAAAATTCTTTGGTGCAGCAAGAAATATCGAAAATGGTGGAAGCTTAACAATCTTAGCCACAGCCTTAATTGATACCGGTAGTAGAATGGATGATGTTATATTTGAAGAATTTAAAGGTACAGGTAATATGGAAGTACACCTAGATAGAAAATTGTCTGAAAGAAGAATATTCCCAGCAATTGATATTAATAAGTCAGGTACAAGAAGAGATGATTTATTATTAACACCTACTGAAAGAGAAACAGTATTTGCTTTAAGAAAAGCAATGAATGCTATGCCTGTTGCTGAAGTTACAGAGCAAGTGATTAGTGAAATGACAAAAACAAAAAATAATGATGAATTTATAGAAAAAATGGATTCTTATTTAAGAAGATTTAAATAAAAATACTCACATAATATATATTGTATTGAATCAAAGGATAATTACTTATCCCTTGGTTCAATTTTTACTTTCTACATATTTGTTTTTATATCTAAAAATTTATTCTACTTATTTACATACACATGATATAATGGCGAAGGGGAGGAGCCTATGAAAGAATATGGAATATACATTCGACAGGGAGAAGGAAAACCTTATATATTGCAAACTTTTAATGATATTGATTTAGCAAAAATAAAACTTTATGAAATATTATATTTTGAAGAACAACGAAAAAAACCATATTTTGTAGACAATGATTTTTTTCATAATAAATATAATATTGCTACAAGATTAAAATATTATTGCATTCAAGAAAGAGAAGTAACAGAATGGAAAAAATATTCTGAAAAAAATAAAATGACGCAAAGTAATATTATATTTTTAAAAGATTTTAAAAATGAATAAAAAGCAATAAAATGTTTATATTAAAGTAATTGTGTATTTAGGATAGGGAGAGAATAAAATCTCTCAAATAAATATGCTTATTGAACATTGCACAAAATGAAACGAGTGTTGAATGTTTTTTATAAGTAATGAAATAACATTGCACAAAATCAAAGGTTTTTGGCAAGTTTTACATAAAATAGATTTATACAAATAATTTTAAAGAATTACTTGTATAAGTCTATTTTTTTATTTTAAGGAGTGATTTTTTATGGTAATGGCCAAAGAAACATTTAATTTTATTGACAAAAGAGAGGGAATTACAAAAGATGGAGAAAAATATTTATGTGTAAATGTATTATCAAAGGATAATCAAAAATTTAATTTTATAACTAAAGATGCGGAACTTATCAATAAGATTTCTCCATTAAATTTACAAAGGTTTTCTCAAATCAAATTAATTCTTGGTTTTTCAAGAGAATTTAATCGAGAAAAGCGTTTTAGCTTTTGGTCTTGTAATCTTGTAGGAATAGAATAATTTTTTGAAAGGGGTATGTTATATGGATGTTACCTTATTGAGTGAAATATTGATACAATTAAAATCTATTAATATATTTTTACAGTTATTTATATATGGATTTATTGTATTTTTAGTAATTTATTTTGGTTATTGGTTTTTTAGTAGATTTTTCTACTAAAAATATTTTATTATTATTATTTATATTATATGTATTTTAAGAAAGGAGTGTGTTGTTTATGACATTAACTGCTGGTATGTTTACGGGTTTAACAGAAACAATTACTACTAATTTAGGTGTTTTGTTACCTGTAGGGTTAACAATCATGGGAATTATGGTTGCAGTATCTTTAATTCCTAGAATTGTTTACAAGTTCTTATAGTATTTTTTAATTAAATATTAGCCTAAAAGGTGGTGATATTATGAATGAGACGGCAAATACTGTTTCTGCTTTGGTTTTAGAAGCTGACCAATTTACAGGATTAACAGATACGATTACATCAAATCTTGATGTATTAATTCCTGTAGGCTTAACTATTATGGGGATAATGATTGCAGTATCTCTAATTCCTAGAATTGTATATAAATTCTTATAGTATAAGTTTTTATGCCCCAATCGAACATTTCAATGTTCGTTGGGGCTAATTTATAGAAAGGAGTATGTATGAAAAATAAATTACTAATTAGTTTTATTTTGTTTGTCACTATATTGTCTTTTTTTACTTGTTCTTTTGCATCTAGTTCTAGTTTATCTTTTGAATATCATACAGGTGAAATTATTGAATTTGAGTTGTCTGATGAGTTATCATCTTTAGCTTATAATTGTGTTATTTATCAACATTATCATTCTACAAGAGGGGGTGTTCCTTCTCATACTTATATTATGTTTGTAGGTTCTAATGATGCTTTTGATATTAATTCTTCTCATAGCGGTTTTATTAGTTCTAGTCCTTGTTATTATTATTATTATGATATATATAATTCTACTACCTTAGATACTTTTAAAACTAATATTAATACCTTTTCACTTTCTGATTTAAATTCTAATACAGGTTTTTCTAGTTCTAGTTTGGGTGATGATGGGGGTTGTATAGTTTCTTATTCTAATTTTGATTTATATGATGAGAATGACAATTTGGTTTTTCAAGCGCCTCAGGTGAACAAGGTAGTAATTCCGGCAATACAACAGGTGGAGGAAATACCACAAGCGATGGGGCAAATGATGAGGATTCTGATACCAATTGGCTTGATAGTGTTCTCAATTGGTTTAGTAATATATTTAACGCGATTGGTAATCTCGCGTCTAACATAGCAAGTGCTATAGGTAATATATTTTCTGGTTTATTTGATACATTATTTGATTTTCTACAATTCATATGGGACGCAGTAACATTAATACCTGATGTATTAGGTGCATTATTACAAAGTATTATAGATGGTATTGGTAATTTGTTGGATTGGCTTAATCCATTTAGTGAAAATTTCTTTGTATATAAATTAATTTCACTTTTAGGAGATTTGTTACAATGGTTATTCGTACCAGATGATAATTACTTTAGTAATAATATTGATAGCTTAAAGTCTAGTCTTAGTGAAAAGATACCATATGAGGATTATATTGATATGTTTGGTGATATCGAGAATGTAGAAGGTGGAAATACATCTAATATCAATTTAAATGGCTATACTGTAGCTGGCAAACAGTTTGGTCTAAATAATTTCATTAATTTTAGTTGGATATTACAGTATAAGGAAACATGGTATTCATGGGCTAGGGGAATAGTTTTTATATTGCTTATCATATATAACATAAACCAAATTATGAAATTATTTAGAGGCTATAGTGTTGGAGAAGGTAGTAGTAGAGTTAATGAGAGTGTAGGAGGTGGCGAGAAATGATAATTGAATTGATATGTACACCATTTTTTTTAATTGCTCAAGGTATTATTGGATTAATTCCTGTTTTAGATGAATTACCTAATACTATTGTTGATACTGTTTCATTATTAACAAAAGCTATGAGTTTCTTTCCAACTGATGTTTGGGCAATGGCTATTGGTAATATTGTTTTTTGGACTACGGTTCATTTAATTATTGGATTAATTAAATTTATTTTAGGTTTTGTTCCTACTATGGACGGGGGTTAGTATTATGTTTAAGAAAGATATAAGTTTAAATAAGTATTATAGAAACTTAAGAAAAAATGTATTTAGTGATTTACCCTTAGAGGAATTTGTAGAGATATTTGAAAAGTTTAAAAAATTAAAATTTGATTATAGATTATTACAGATTTGTAATAAGATTGAAAAGATAAAAATTCCACGAATAGAAATACCCATATTAAGATTTTTTAGTATGTTAATAGATTTGTTAAGGTGGCTCGTTTATGATTTGTTATGGACAATAATAAATGGTAAAGTTTTTAAACCTTATGGATTGACTTGTTTTGTCCGGTCGTCAAGGTGGTGGAAAAACAATAAGCATGGTAGAATACTTAGATAAAATGAAAGATATGTACCCTGATGCGATTATTGTTACTAATTTTAATTATACTAGGCAAAATATGCCTTTTACATCTTGGCGACAATTTACAGAAGTTCGTAATGGTTTAGATGGTGTAATATTTGCAATAGACGAATTACAAAATGAGTATAATTCTAATAATTGGAAAGACTTCCCTGAAGATTTATTATCAGTTGTAACAATGCAAAGAAAAAATCGTATAAAGATTGTTGCTACTTCTCAAGTATTTACTAGAGTAGTAAAACAACTTCGTGAACAATGTTATGAGGTTGTAGAATGTAAAACATTTTTTGGAAGATGGACAAAACAGAAGTGTTATGATGCTGACGATTATAACTATATAATTGATAATCCTACACCAGAACGTAGGTTTAAAACTAGAAAGAAATGGAAATATAGTTTTGTACAGAATAATCATGTTAGGAATTTATTTGATAGTTATTCTGTTGTGGAAAGTATTCGACAGAAAGAATATATAGATAGAAACGAAAGGGGTAATTAATATGGCACAACATTTAGTTAATATATGTGTATTTA
This sequence comes from uncultured Eubacteriales bacterium, assembly GCA_949289635.1. Classification (GTDB taxonomy): domain Bacteria; phylum Bacillota; class Clostridia; order TANB77; family CAG-508; genus CAG-269. Next base: position 42,769 of record CASEOS010000009.1, read on the forward strand.
TTATAATAGTGATTTTACCAGTTTTGAATTTTTGTATGTTATCTAAAATAATAAAAATATTAAATGAAATGAAAAATTTATAAAATGTTTTAATGAATATTACATACATAGCCTTGCTTTGATATGCGAGGGGTAGTATCTCACTGTTTACAATTTCTATGAATGTAATGAATTAGAAATTGTTTACAGAAAGATACTAGAGGGGAGATAGTCTCCCCTAATAATATAATAGGATGTGATTTATTTGATTGATAATTATTTATTTTATGATAGTGGTTTATATATAGGTTCTGACGCTTTATCTATTGATAATAATACTAATATTAAAGACACTTATGTAATTACTAATGGTTGTATTTATAAAATTTCTGGTTTAGAAAGTAAATTACCTATATTAAAATCACTTCATCGTATTTTTTGCTAAAAAATTAGGAGGGTTCTTAGTAACACCCTCCGAACGTCTCATTTTTGATACTTTTTATTAAGAAAGAGGAATTATAATGATAGATACTATTAAAATTTATACGGAAATAGATAGAAGTACTTATGATGAAATAAAAGCTAAATCTATTGTAAAAAATTCTAGGAATAACTGTACAGGAGAATTACTTTATGAGATAATTAATGACCATTTAGAAGGTTCTTACGATAGTAGATTATCTGTTCGTGTTGGTTGTGGTTCTAAGTATCATTTTGTTGATAAAGGGTATTTTATTGAAATAGAGGGTAGCTATCACAAAATAGTTAATGGCTATAATTCTCACAATGGGTATTGTGATTTAGAATTTATTGCTTTTAATTTAATTCAAATGGTTGAATTATCTTATAATATAAATTTACCTGATTTTGATTTTTGGTTTCTTCAAAGATGTGATATAGCTATATGTTATGATTTAAAAAATCAAGAAAATGTTAAGTCTTATATAAATAGTCTTAGTAGATGTAAATATCCTCGTAGAAATATAAAATTTTTTTATGATGAGAGTTTGTATCTTTCTGGAACTACTACAACATTAAAAATATACAATAAGTTATTAGAATTTAAAAAACATGATATGAAAAAATTTATAAGTACTCAATTTGATTTAATTAATTATATAAAAGAAATATCTGGCTTTATTAGGTTTGAATGTGAAATTAAGAAAAAGATGTTAGTAAAATTATATAATAAAAATCATATTAGAATTTTAGATATCAGTTATAATGATTTAAAGAATATTTGGAGTGATGAATTTATGAAATTATTAAATATTATTGATAAAGATTTAAAAATTGTAAAAGGTAGGGAAGAAGTACAAGAAAGATTGAATGAATTATATAAGCCTACTAAAGCAAGTCGATTGTATAATTTTTATTGTACAATTCAGTTGAATGGGTTAATTGATACCAAAAAAAGTACACCTAGATGTACTTATTATAGGAATATTAAAGAATTAAAAAATGCTAAAATAGATTTTAGTCAAAGTTATAAGATAGAGGAATTAGAATTGTTTTATTTTAATCCATTTGAAGCAAAAGAAGTAGCTTAAACTACTTCTTTTTAGTATGATAATTCTAATTCATATTTATCCATATCTGATTTACAGAATAATATTATTTTATAAGTATCTGTTGTATTTACATTATATTGTCCGTTTGCTGTATCTCCTAGATTATTTCCATTTTTATCCCAACAATGTGCTATAACTTTTATTTCTTTTAATTCTTTCCCAGTATTATTTTTTATAATTACTTCAATTTGTCCATATCCAATATATTTGTGACTTATAATTCCTACTGTTCCATTAGATACAGTATTTTTATTACTCTCTATATTATTTGCACTTACTTGTTGAATTTTTTCTACATTGTCTGGTTTTGAGTTTATTAAAATAAAAGCTATTAATATTATTAGTATAATTATAACTGCAAAAATAATATAATTTTTCAAAATTTTCACCCCTTAATAATTATATAGTATTGTATTTTTTTCTTGTGTCGAAATTTGTCGACAAGAAAATATTTACTTGTTTACATAAATGTGCTATAATTAATATCGTAGGAATAGGGGGTGTTGGAAATTATTGATACATCATTAGATACTAAAATGTTTATAACTTCTTATGGAGTTTTTTACGAAGGTCAAGTGTTGTATCGTTATTTATGGTGTAATGGTAAATTGTATTATGAAGATGAGGTAATTTTACAAAAATTTATTTTTCATTATAAGACAGGTAGTCCTAGGTTATATTGTAAAATTTTTTTAAAAGATAGTACAAAAAGAACTAGAAATTATTATACTATAAATAGTGATCAATTAGGATTGTTGTATAAAATTAGAAAGTTTTAAAAATTTTATTGACTTTTAAATTTTTATATGATATTAAATAGACATATAAGTAATTTAATTATTTTTATAAATCTAATAGGGGAAGGATATATCTTCTTAATTATTATAAACATAAAACATTGCACAAAATAAAAGTTTTGTGCAAAAAGAGATAGGGGCATAATATAAAACAGCCATAAACCTCTACTTCTACTATTTCAAGGCTTTTGACTGCTTTATAGCTATTAATATTCTATTATATATCTTTATTTTTTATTTATATCTATATTATTATAATCTTTTGTATTGCTTATTATATCAATGTTTATATAACTTATTAAAATCAATTTTAAGTCATTTTTTTATTTTACTTATATAATTTGTTATTTAATTTATTTTTAATCTGTTATTTTAATTTGTATCTATAAAATTTTTTTCATTATATCAATTATTACTTTATAATATGAAAAATTTTTCAAAAATCTCCAAAGTGCCTATTTCTCTATATTCGCCTTATTTTACAGACAACAAACTATATACCTAAAAAATAAAAACGGCTTAAAATTGATTCTCGTGCGTCGCTTTTTTGACACTTTTTTTGCATATTTATATATGATAGTAGTTTCTGCAAAAAAATCTACTTTTTAATGCTAATTTTCTAAAATCAATATTTAACCCTAAAATTTTAAACAAGTAATTTATCAATCTAAAAATAAAAATGGCTTAAAATCGATTTTAGAAGGTCATTATTTTGTATAATTTTAGTTTGTAATACAGTTATTGCAATTATTATAGAACTCATTGGATTATAGTATAAAATGCAAATATTATATTAATTAGAATATATAAATCTGCAAACGAAATTCATTAAAATCAAAATTTATATAATAAATGATTAATTTTACATTTCAATAATTAAAATTGCTTAAAAACGATTTTGAACTTAATGAAACAATAATTTAATTAAAACATTATATAAAAAATCACTAAATAACAAATGTTCGTTTTTTAGTATTACAATGTTTGCATTACAAAATTATAATTTTTAAAATTCTAAATATTTATAAATTATAATTTTAAAAATTTCTATAAATTATTTTTAAATCTTATTTTAAAATTTATTTTTTATATTAAAAAATTTTTTATTTATAAAAGTTATTATTAGTCTAACAGAAGATTGCACAAAATTTTTTTTAATATATTTTCATAATTTTATATATTAAAAAATGTGCTATCCCCCCTACTCTACTGTTTTTTTTATAGATTTAAAATCAAACAACATTAAATTTCTTATCTTTCGGAATAATATCAATTATATTATCACTTTTTCTAATTTGATTAACCAATGTTGAATTATTATTTGAATTATCTGCTTTTCCATATACTTGTTCTGCTTGAATTGCTAATACTTGTTCGTATGTATATTTAGTCATTGCTAATTTCTCTTGTCTTTCATCATTTGATGTATCATTGCTATTTAGCATAAATTCTAAATTATAGCTATATAATTCAAGTGATCTTAAAATTATATCTACTTGTCCGTTTAATAATGTTAATTCTACAGGTTTAATATTTTCTGAATTAAACTCATTATTTTGTCCATTCATTAAAAATCCTCCTTTTAAGCTGCACAGAATTCTATTGCATCATTCATCATAAATGATGATAAAGAATGTGTCTGTAAAGCATTCATTACATCTTTATCATATAAATGAGTATATATCTCTGTTGTATCAATTTGCACGTGTCCAAGTAATTCTTTTATTATTTTTATATCTATTCCATTCCTATATAGTAAAGTTGCACAAGTATGACGAAGTGTATGAATAGTATATATATCACTATTTATATTAACTTTTTTATATGCTTTTTTTATAATATTTCTTAATGCACTTTTGCTAAGTTGACCACCTTTATTACTGATAAATAATATATTTGAATCTTTAGTATTTTTTAAAGTTATATTTTTTCTAATTTTTAAATATTTTAATATTGCATCTTTGGTACTTTGATTTAAATATCCCATTCTTTCTTTATTTCCTTTTCCAAATATAATAAATTTATTTTCTTCAAAGTTAAAATCATCAATTTTAAGGTTTGTTAGTTCGGATCTTCGGAGACCACAGTTAAGCAATAAATGCAGAATAGCATTATCTCTTATTTCTGCTATCTTATCACTATCAGAATATAGTTTTAATAATCTTTTTGATTCTTCTAATGATAAATAGTTAGGAAGTTTATCATACATTTTTTTCTCTCTATTTATTTTTTTAAAAGGTTGTGTAAATATATTGTGTTTAATTTTAAATAAAAAGTCGAAGAAATTTCTTAAATGTTCAATTTTTAATATTCGAGAGCCTTGCTTATAGTGATTTTCAGCTAGGTAAAATATAAAGCTATAAATATCGCTATTTGATAAAGCTCTTATATCATTTAATTCAATATCTTCATAAGACTCATATTTTTCTTTATATTTGTAAATATTCATAAAAGTTAAAAACTGTTTTAAAGTTGTAATAATATTTGATACATATTGGTCAGACAAATTTTTAATTCCAAGTAAATAATTAGAAAATTCTTCTATTACATCTATACTTTTATTTTTTAACATTATTATTTTCCTCCCTTTTTTCTAAAATACTGGAAATTGTGCAATTCTCCATTATTTCTTTCATTTTACTATTAGAAATATGCATATATACTTCTGTTGCAGATAAACTTTCGTGTCCTAAAATTTTTTTAATAACCATAATATCGGTATTGTTTTCATCATACAGTAGTGTTGCTAAAGAATGCCTTAAAGTATGTGTATGATAGCCGTTTTGCTTTTCATCAAATAATGTAGTTAATTCTTGTACGATAATTTCTTGTATATTTCTTTTAGATATTCGTTTATTTCTTTCACTAATAAATAATGCATTGTAGTCTAAATTGTTTCGAGATAGTTGAGGTCTTACTTTTAAATATTCTTTTATAGCCTCCAGAGTAGCATTATTCAGATATAACATTCTTTCTTTATTTCCTTTTCCTTTAATTTTTAAAGTCATTTCATCAAGTTTAAAATCAGTTAAATCGATATTAACTAATTCAGAAGCTCTAATACCACAATTCAAAAATATACAAGTTATAGCATAGTTTCTAATTTTAAATCTTTGATTTGAATTTATTGTTTGTGATAATAGTTTTTTACTTTCATCTAAGTTTAAATATTTAGGTTGCTTTTTACCAATTTTTGCTGATTTTATATTTAAAGTAGGGTTATATGAAATCATATTATTATTAGATAAATATTCATAAAATCTTTTAATAGATGATAACTTTCGATTTCTTGTTTTTGCATCATTTTCAAGTGTATATCTTAAAAAATAAATAAATTCTTCTATTGTTTGTGCATTTGTAGTACAGATATCATCTAATATAATGTCTTTTATTTGAATAAGTTTAAATTCTTCGACAGTAATTGTATTAATGTCTAAATCATCAGTAATTTTTAGTTTAATAAATCTAAAATAAGTTCTTAAATCGTAATAAGCTTCATCAACTGTTGATTGAGCATAAAATTCTATATATCTTTGATATTTTAGATAATTATTAAGGAACTCTGGATTCATATATTGGTAATCCATAAAAGACATATATACTACCTCCCTACCCTTTTAGAATAATTTTTCTAAATTGTATAAATATTTTTATATAAAAACAAAGGTGTGATTTTTCTATTTTTTTTAAATCACACCCTTGAAAAAATAATAGATTTATGTATATACAAACTGTTGTTTTATATTATATTTTTCCAATATATTTACTGCCTCTTTCTTTATAGTTCTTGCAGAGTATATTCTCATTACAGTTTCTAATTCTTTAACAATATCTTCATCAGTGAATTCTCTGTTATAATAGTTTAATAATCTATTAAAAGTAACTATTGCATAAGATATTATTTCTTCAGTATTTACTTGATGATTTACAAAAAAATCTGCAAACATACTAATATTAACCTTGCTCAATACATATTTTTTATCAATATTGTCCAGAATATTTTTTAATTTTTCTATATAATTAATTAAAATTTTATCTTTATACAATGTAAAATTTCTATTTACAATAATAAAATAACTAATCATTTGTTTTGTAGAATATTCTAAATTAATCATATTTTCCTCCTATAAAAAACAAAGTCCTATTATGGACTTGTCAAAATTCTATTATTCCTAAAGCTATCTGTATTTTGTTATCAATAATTTGCATAGCTTTTTTATCTAAATTACCAATTTTCTTTCCTAATCTTTTTTTATCTATTACTCTAATTTGTTCTGCTAAAATTGTTGAATCACACTTTATTTTGCTTGATTTATTTATATTAAAATGTGTAGGTAATCTATGTTTTCTATTGATTATTTTAGTTAATGGTAAAATAATTGTAGTTGGACTATATTTATTTCCTATATCATTTTGAACAATTAGGACAGGTCTATTTCCTTGTTGTTCACTACCTAATGCTCCGTCTAAATTTGCATAAAATATATCGCCTTTATTTATTTTTTCTTCCAACTTTTTTCCTCCTGTTTTCGTATTCTTTTAAATATTTCATTTGTTCCTCATCTTCTAATGTTTGTTCTTCTTCTGTTTTATTCATATTTCCACCAACAATAATTAGATACGTAAAAAAAGCCAGTAATGTAAGTAGAATATAAATAATTAACATTATTATCATTGAAACTTTATCTATTATCATTTTTTCTCCTTTTATATGTAAGGGTTATCTTATTTATAAAGATAACCCTTTATAATTATTTCATTATTCGTTCTCCATAATTCATTAGATCGTGATTTGCTAAATCACTCATAGTATTTCAACTACCTGTAAACAGGCTTGCACTCAATGCGTGGGACGGTTATTAACTCGCTCGTGCTATGACTATGCAAAAGTATCTTTCTGTTAAACCTCATCGCTTATATTAGTAGCATTCTAATATTTTTTCGAGTGTAGGTTCTGCTCTCCTACAAACGAGCTACATTTAACAGTGTAATCTAATGAATGCTATTTAATTTTCAATGTTCATACAATGAGTTTTTTTTACTTCTCTACTTTAAATAGCGACTGAAAACTTATTAGCGTTATTTTATTTTTTAAGAAAAATTATTTTTTAGTTTATCTGCAAAATCATCAGATTTTATGAGCTTTATAGCATATTCAATCAAATAACTTCTTAAATCTTCATCAATTTGATTATTTATAATTGAATATTTATTAATTAATGGCATAATTTTATTTACTGCTATTATTAATGAAACTTCGTCATTTTTTGCATTAGATAAAATTTCGTAAAATTTTGTATTATTCATATTATTTTCCCTCCATATATTTTTTTAGTTTTATAATTGCTTTATATTTTAACTGCCTCACTGCACTGTCCTTCATTTTTAATTCTTTAGCAATTACATTTAATGGCTTTTTATTGTAATAATGTAAAATTATAATTTGCTTTTGCTTTTCAGTTAGTTTGTCTATTGCAATTTTTAATTCAATACTGCTTTCAAACCCTATATTATTTTGAACATTAAAAAAAGAATGGACAGAATTGCCTTTATCAGACAAAATCGTCCATTCTTCGTCAGAAATAGTTTGCTCTTTTTGATTTATATATTTTTGGTGCTTTAAAAAATCAAGCTTTCTGTTTAAAAGAGCTTTTTTCATATAGTTTATGTACCTTGCAAAAACAATATCATTTTCAAATTCATTTGTAAAATTCTCAAGTAAATAATTTTCTTTCTTCATTTCTTATTCTCCAATCTTTTAAAATTGGACAAATGCCTAAAGTTAAAGAAAACTATTAACTATTAAATTATAATTTTCCTATTTTATTAACTATATTCCATTTTAAATCCCTCCTAATAAAAATAGTCCGTAAAATTAAGCAAATATTCTTGTTTCACAACTTCTTCTGTAGTCTATTAATTTTCTGTTGTGTGTCAATAGATTTCCTTAATCTTACAGACTTCTGTCCTGCGTAGATAATATAACGATTTGACTTGGTTGTCATAAAATCAGCCAAAATCGGAACAAATCGGAAAAAATAGGAATATTTTGTCGAATATTGAAAGACTTTTGTTCTGTATTTTATAGTCTATTAGAGCATTGTTTTTATTGTCATTTTATGGTAAAATGAGTACAAATTCATTATTAGGGGGCTTTATTATGAATGTTAAAGTAATAATTGCCAACAATAATGATATTTTATACAGCAATTTATCTAACCTTGTATTGCAACACGAATCAAAAATCGAAATAATAAAAGTACCACTTGATAAATTATATTCTGTGATTTATCGAATAAAACCAAAGGATAATTTAATAATTATAGACTCAATTACATCTATTTCTTTTTGTAGTAATATAATTAGAAATGCAATCAATCGAATAGGTAATGAAAAAAATATCATTATTTTGGTACTTGATTCTGAAAGGCTAGTAAATGTTGTAAATCAAGAGAAAACACAAACTTTTTTCAAAAAGAATAATAGCACCATTATCTCAATATTAGATATTATTAATATTGTTTCTGAAGCAATGAAAGAAACATTTGAATTAGAAAAAGAAGTTGATAATATACTATGGGGATTAGGTTTTACATCGTATTTTAAAGGAGCAACTTATTTAAAAGATGCTATATTAATGGTATATAATGATAAAGAATTACTTAAAGATGTAAATTTTCTTGTTGAAAAAATAGCAGAAAAAAATAATGCATATAATCAAAGTGTTGTGCGTTCAGTTATGGACAAAACATTAAATAGTGTATTAGATTTAATTGATAATTCTGTTATTTACAATATTTTTGGTGATTTTTATGATGGTAGAAAAATAAGTTTAAAGTATTTCATTGATTTATGCATTCACTATTTAAATGAAAAAAATTATTGCTGTTTAAATGAAAAAAGAACTACACATTCGTAGTTCCAAGTCTATATGCTAATCGAATTTAAACGGTTAGCATTTTCTTTTTTAAATACTAATAGCAAGTATCTTATTACTTGCTATTAGTAGTGATATAACTGTCAACACCTTGTTCCTCTGCCTAGTTATACCATCTCGTGATTAAAAGTTTTTTTGGATTCATTCTAAAAATAGTTTCGTCCTTACTTAACCACTCAATCTATAACAATAGTAAATATCATTACTTATATTACTATTATTATCTAAATAATAATGTTGTATGGGTAGACTTTTTCTAGTAATTCATTATACTCTTCCCTACTAACTTCAGTTTCATCTAAATTTTTAATTATTCCTAATGGTTTTAGTAATTCTAATTCTTTTTCATCAATATCATCATCGTAATATTCTAATAAATTTAGATATAAAACTTCTAGTTCATATTTAGTATAAATTTTTTCTTCTACTTCTATATTTAATTTTCTAATTGTTTTCATATCTTCTTTTGATATAAGATCTAAAATATTTATACATCTATTATTGTGGAAATCATCATCCCACTTATCATAATCAAAATCTTTATTCAATTTTTTTACCTACTTTCTTAATTTATTTTTTATTCTATCATACAAACTTAATTTAATAACTTTATTTGTATTTATATTATTTGAGCTATTATAGAATATTCTAATATAATCATTTATTACATTTAATAAATTTTCTTTTCCAGTTAGTTTATCAAGTATCATATATACTCCTAATTCCCTGCATTTACTATTTAATTCAGGACTATAATCTCCAGTAAATAATATGAAGTCTGGTTTATTATTAAGTTCCATTTTACTAAGTTTTTCAATTACCTCTATTCCGTTCATTATTGGCATTTTATTATCTGTAATAACTAAATCTGGATTAAATTTTAAAATCATTTCCATTTCTTCTTGACCATTAGATGCTATTCCTACAATTTCTACATTTTCATTTTGACTAACAATATTTTTGTTATCTTCAGCTATTTTATTTATATCATCAGCAATTATTACTTTAATTTTTGTATCCATTTTAAAAGTTCCTTTCTTCTTCATTTTATTAGTATTTCATAAATTTGTATAAAATTTGATTTACTACAAAGGCTATAAATATAGCCTATTATCATAAAAAAAATTGATATACTAATTCTGTTAACTTGATTGAAAATTGAAAGGAGATAGCTATGAAATTATCAGAAGCAGTACAAATTAGAATTGATTATTTTTTAAAGAAAAAGGGCTTATCTTCACTTTGGGACTTATATAAAATTTCTGGTGTACCAAAATCTACTATTAATGCATTACTTGGTACAGAAAGAAATAAATTACCCCGTTTACCTACATTACTTCATTTATGTGAAGGATTAGGTACTAATTTAATGGAATTTTTTAATGATCCTATATTTATTGATGTTGAAGATCAATCAGAAGATAAGGGTAGTAAAAAATAATCAAAAGAGATGTTTTTACATCTTTTTAATTTGTTTTGCTTTTTTCATTATAATATAATTATCTCTGACAAAGAAATCAAATTTATCTCCCCCATTTATATTTAACTGTTCTCTTATTTCTAATGAAATTATAATTCTACCCAATTCGTCAATTATTCTGATATTCTTCTTATCATTATTTTCTTTACCTATTGTTTTATTTAATATAATTTCATTATCAGAAATAGTTATTTCTAATTTGTCTTTGTATTTTATATCTAAATTTTTTCTTATTGTAAGTGGTATCGTTATCATACCTAAGTCATTAATTTGTTTAGTTTCAACATCCATTAAAAATCCTCCTAACTATAAATTTTATTTTTTATATTGAATTTATCATATTGATATTTTTGAATAGTTAGTACATTTATTTCTTCATTGATAGTATTTCTAGTTCTTTATATAATTTTTATTAAAATATGATAATTTCCTTTATTATACGAAATTTGTCTTTTTTAGTCAACCATAGAGTAGTCAAAAACAATCCTTTTGCAGTTATATCAACAAAAGAAAATTTTATTACATTTTTCGACAAAGTTTTTAAAACAAAAAAAGAACTAGTTTTTTTCTAGTTCTAATAGACTTTTTAGCTATTTACAGCGTTGTATATTGCAATATTTGTTAATTTATAGATAGACAATCCATATTTATTTTTTAGTTTTTCCATTTCATTGTATGAAGTCTCTCTAATAGCAAAATTGTGTGCTTCTACAATTTCATTTTCTGGTTTTTCATATACTTTTACATTTTCTGTTTTTATCATCTCAATTATTGCTATATTAACTAATTTATTGATTGATGCATCATATTCATTAGATAATTCTACTAATTTTTCATAAAGAGTGCTATCTATTTCAATTCTTCTTTTTATAAGTCTGTCCTTTTTAAATAAGTATTTATCAAATATACTCACTTTCAACCACCTCACGATATTATTATAATGCCTTAAAGCAATAAAAATAATTCCTATCTGGTGGTTATTTTGACTAATCGAAGCCATTTTTTCTAATAATCACAGACTATTTTTCAAATTTAATCCTAATAACTGCAATTCTGTTTCTATCTTCTTTATGTCGAATTGCACTATATCTAATTTTCTCAAGTCGTTTTTGCTTTTTTTGCATAGTTGTCCAATAGTTATTACTTTATTATTTTTCAGTATTTTAATAGAATTATCACTTATATTTAATCTATCTATATTTTGTTTACTAATTTTTTCTTCCATTTCAATCATCCTTTTTATTCTTTAAATGCAATTAAATATTCATTTGACTCAACTTTTTTTCTTTTATTTTTATATTCATATTCTGCATTAGTAAAATAGACTTTATAGCCTTTGTTTTCAAAGTAATCTCTACTCACTCTTAAAACCTCATCTATTTCTGTTTCAGTAAGTCCATTTTCTACTTTCAATTCAAAAAAAGAATATCTAATAAAGTTTTCATCTTGTTGTTCTTTTTGTTCTATTAGATTTATAATAAATGCTTTTAATTGTTCTTCTGTCATAAATCTTCACTTCCATTCTCTTGATGGATATTATATCATAAAAATAAAAATTACTCTATACTTTCGTATAAAGTAATTTATTTTTCTTTTTTACTCATTTTTTACGTATCGCTATTAAAAATCGTATTCCATATTCAAGAGCCAATAAAAATAAATAAAATCCTAGCCATATAGCCAAACTTATTAATTTTACCTCTGCTGTATTTTCTGCTCCACTTCCATCGACTTTTCTAAAAAATAAAATTAAACTAATTCCAAAAAACAATATAAATTGAACAATTTGGAATATCCTCCATTTATTATTTTTCATAAAACATTCCTTTCTTATTTTTACACAAAAAATAACAAGTCTGACTTGTTTAAATCTAACTTGTTTTTCTTTGTTTATTTAATTTTAAGCACAATTCCCCCTATAGCTGTGTTTAGACTATAAGTGGCATTATTTAAAGTGCTACTTACTTTACCTTTGCAAAATTGCAAAGTAATGCTGAACTAAATCAGCTTTACCCTGATAAACAGGTATAACTATAAATTTTTTTCTTTATAGTTATTAATTTTGAATACATATATATTGTAACTTATTTTTTACTAAAATGGAATAGACACATCATAAATTTTCTTTTTATGTTTGCTCTTGATATTTGGGATTTTTTTGTATCCGCTTGAATATTTTAATGCAAAAAAATTGGAAGATGTTTACTCTTCCATTATCTTCAAATAATCCATTCTACCATATAAAACTCTATATACGACTACTTGCTTATATTTTTCATCAACTTCATATAATGCAATATAATTATCTATAACTAATTTTCAATATACTTCAATAGAAGTTAGAATTTCTTTTTTAAGCATTTCTAACTTCTATTTTATATAATTATGTATTTTATTTTTTAGTTCCAATATATTCAGCTTTACTAAATCCTAAAATCATATAGAATATTGGAGCTAAAAATATTAATCCTACAGTATAAGCAGCATTTTTTCCAAAAGACTTAGCTAATCCATTAGCTTGCATAATTGTTATTATAAAGCAAGCAATCCATCCAATAAAAGGAATTATACCAGCTAGGTAAACAACCTTTTTCACCAGCTTTTGTAAAGATTTTCCACATTGCAACAATTTGTAATATTGCAATTATTATTGCAACAACTAAGTAAACAATAAACATTGCACCAAATACACCTAACCCAGTAGCTGTAGTAGTGCTATCAATTTCTGTAGCATAATTCCAAATATCATAGTTATCGTAATAATTGTAATCCATAAAAACACCTCCGATTATATTATTAATTTTATTATTACATTTTTCGACATAAAGTCAAATTTTAATATTTTTTTAATACAATTTTTAATATATTGATATATCTTTTATAGTACCTTTACTCTCTGTTAAATCAAGTGATCCATCCATTCCACTAAATACTATAGGAACAGTTTTTGAAATTCCATTATATTCATATATAATGCAATATTTTGGTGTTGTAGTTTCTTCAAAATAATTGGTATAAACTTTTAATGGTTCTGTGCAATTTTTAAGTAATTCTTTTCCTTCCTTTAGTTCTCCGTCATTAAAGTTTATAGAACATTCATATAATGATATTTTTACATCTTTTGATTTTGGAATAAATACAAATGTATTATATTCTCCTTTTTCTTTACTTTTAGCAGAACATAAATTAAGTTCTTCTAATTCATAATAAGGATATGTATAATAAAAGTTTTTTTCTATAAATTCATCTTCAGTTAAATCTGTTACATATCCTATTGCTAAATACTCATTGTCTGAAAAATCCACTTTAACTGTAAGATATTTTCCATTTATAAAATCTATACATTCACTTCCTTCTCCTCTTGCGTATAAAGTTTCTGGGTCAAATACATAAAAATAGTGTATTTCTTCCGATATTTCTGGTACATAATAATATATTTCTGCAATGAAATTATTATCATCATTATAATAACACTTTATGCTTTTTGGAGCACTACCATAAGTATCATTATAAAAATTTTTAATCATTTCTTCCCATTCAGATGCTATATATCCACCAAATTTTATTTCATTTATATTTTCCATTCCACCTTCGTCTGGAACAAACATAAAACAGTTAAGATATATTACAAAACTAATAATACATATTGCTATTCCAATAAAAACACCTATTATTATTTTTTTCATTTTATCTTTATTCCTTCCTTTAGGTTAATTATTTTGCTTCTATCTTAATAGAATCAATAATTGCCTTTACTTCTTCATCTTGTAATAAAGTATCAATTTCAACAGATGAATCTGTTGGGTATATATCTGCTATAAGCATTCCACCCTTTTCTGCACTATTAAATAGTTTTCCATCAGCATTAATTACTCTTTGTACTCCACGTATTTCACTACCTATAGATCTTTCAACAACATCTTCTCCGTTAACTTGAACTATTTTACCTTGTATACTATTTAATTTTTCTTCTACCATTTTTTTATATTCTTCAAAATTAGGCTTGTCATTTTCTCCGTATTTTTCTTTATATGCATAACTTGTTTGATATGTATAGCTTGCAGCTTCAAATGCAATTATAAATTTTTCTCCAACAAGTGTAAAATCTACCAAACTATCTTCATATGGTGCTTTTTCTGATTGTTTATCTACAAACTCATATCCTTTTTCTTTAGGTACTGTAACAGAAACCTTATAATTTTTTTCGTTATCCCAAGTTAATACTTCTGGATTCTTTATTGCTTTAGAATCTCCTTTTTTTGAAACCAAACTAGTAATCATAAATATTCCTCCTGCAAGTATTATAATTACTAACAATATAATCATTATTTTTTTCAT
>CASEOS010000010.1 GCA_949289635.1 uncultured Eubacteriales bacterium
TATGGCTTCTTTTGATATTTTATTGTCGTTTAGTACTTTAAATATATCCTCTATCTCTTTGGCTTTTCCTAGAGCTAATACACTTAAACATCCTTCTATTGTTTCTTTTGATATTTTATTGTCTTTTAATACTTTAAATATTTTTTCTATCTCTTTGGCTTTTCCTAGAGCTAATACAATTAAACATCCTTCTATTGTTTCTTTTGATATTTTATTGTCTTTTAATACTTTAATTATATCTTCTATCTCTTTAGCTTTTCCTAGAGCTAATATACTTAAGCACTTTTCTATCGATTCCCTAGATATACCATTATTCAATAATATTTGCAATATTGTATCAATTTTATCTTTGTTTCCATTTTTTAATAAAGTTTTTATTTTTTTATTCAATATTCTATCAATTTGTTTTTCATCAAATTGATATTTTTGTAAGACTTCTCTTAATTCTTGTTTTGTTATCATTTTTCTAAATCCTCAATTTTTATTTATATACTTCCTTTTAAGTACCATATATGTTCTGATACAATTTTTAGTTCAATCATCTGATTAATTAAACTTTTGTCTCCTTCGAAGATAACCACTTTATTGTTATCAGTCCTTCCAGTTAGCGTCTTTTCATTATTCTTACTCGTTCCTTCAACCAATACTTTTTGAATCGTTCCTACATATTTTTGATTATTTTCTTCAATTTGACTTTCTACTAAGGCTTTTAATCTATCAAAACGTTTATGTTTGATTTCTTCTGAAATTTGATTTTCCATTTTATCTCCTGGTGTTCCTACTCTTCTGGAATAAATAAACATATACACTTGTTCAAATCTTACTTTTCTTACCACATCTAACGTATCTTCAAATTCTTCTTCTGTTTCTCCTGGGAATCCTACAATAATGTCTGTTGATAATGTTAGATTTGGTATTTTTGCTTTCATCTTATCTACTAGATTTAAATATTGTTTTTTTGTATATTTTCGATTCATTTCTTTTAATACTTTTGTATTTCCAGATTGTAATGGTAAATGTATTAATTTACATACTTTATCACAGCTAGCAATTGCTTCAATCACATCATCTGTAAAATCTTTAGGATGTGGTGAAACAAATCGAATTCTTTCTATTCCCTCTATTTTATTAATGGCTTTTAATAATGTAGCAAAAGAATGAACACCTTCATATTCCTCAAATGGTATGCCTTTTTCTTTTTCTACACGTAAATATGAATTGACATTTTGCCCTAATAATGTAATTTCTTTATATCCTTGTTTTGCTAATTCCTGTACTTCTTTGATAATTGCTTTTGGCTCTCTACTTCTTTCTCTTCCCCTTACATAAGGTACAATACAATAGGTGCAAAAATTATTACAACCATTCATAATCGTAACAGATGCTTTGATATCACTATCTCGTTTAATTGGTAGTCCTTCATATATCTCTCCATCAATGTCTAAAATATCTTCTTGTTTTTTCTTTTCCATTAATGCCTTGTATAAATCTTCTGGGAAACGATATAATGTATGTGTTCCAAATATGATATCAACAAAAGGATAACTTTCTTTGATTTTATCAGTTATATGTTTTTCTTGCATCATACAGCCACCAATTGCAATAATGGTTCCTCTTTCTTCTTTTACACGTTTTAATTCTCCCAATTTTCCAAATAACTTGTCTTCTGCATTTTCTCTTACACAACAGGTATTAAATAAGTTTAAATCAGCTTCTTGAAATTCATCTGTTTTGCTATATCCCATCTTTTCTAACATACCACAAAGTTTTTCTGAATCATTTTCATTTAGTTGACAACCCATTGTTAAAATATGATATTTTAATGTTTTTCCTTGATGTAATTCTTTTACTTTTTCTATATATTCTTCTTGTCTTTTTACTTCTTTTATTGTATCCACATCAATACCTCCATCATCTGCATATTTTATTATATTTTGGGGATTTTTGCAAGAAATTTAATAGTAAAATCTTTTTTTATCTTTGTTTTAATGGTATAATATATAAAAAGGCATACAAAGGAGGATTTTAAATATGAATGACTTTCGTACTTTATTAAAAACAAAAACTTCTAAAAGAATTGGCCGTTCTAATGTGATTGAACTATATAGACAAGCCAAAAAAGCAAATAGAAGTATTACACTCACAGAATTACAAACTTTAAATATTGAATATTTGCAAGCAAATAATACGAGAAAAAAAATAAATTCTACTTTACTTACTTTATGGGGAATGCTTGATATGAAATCTTATATAGATGCTATATTTGGTAATACGATAAATCCATATTTTTTGACTACAAAAGAATTGCTTTCTATAAAGGCTTTACCAGAATATACCGATTTATCTGATGAAGCAAGACTTTTAAACTTATTAGATATCAAATATATTAAAAGTTTTGAATTAGAAGGTGTTTCATTTAGTAACGTTTTTTTAGTAACGTATGAAATTGCAGATAAAAATAATAATTTTAGACCATATGTAACCCTTTTAACACTTAATGCAGATAATCAATTTATTGAATTTGGTTATGGCTATGATACTAATGATAATGGAAATGTAGAGCTATTCCTATCTTCTTATAATTATTTGGTTTATTTAACACCCAAAGGTTCGATTCATTCTCCTTTGTCTGGCAAAATGACAAAATTAAAAATTCAAGATATCTTAACTTCTCAAGAAGTTGCAAAATTATATAAATAAAATTAAACCACTCCCGAAAATTAGGAGTGGTTTTTAAATAAAGTATTTATAAAATATACATTCGCATTTCAAAAAAATAAAAGTAGAGTTTTTCTACTTTCATTTCTATGCAAGTCCATATTTTTTCTTGAATCTGTCTGCTCTACCACCAGCTGTTTCTTGTCTTAAGTTTCCTGTCCAGAATGGATGGCATTTAGAACATATATCTACTTTGATATCTTTTTTTGTTGAACCAACTTCTAAAACATTACCACATGCACATGTGATTGTTGTTTGGTTATAGTTTGGATGTATTCCTTCTTTCATTGATTGTTCACCTCTTTCTTAAACTCAAAATAATCTGACTGTTTTTAATCATAACATATTTTTTTATATTTTTCAAGACCTAATTTGTGTTATTTTCATTATTATTGGTTTCATTTTGTTGTTGGTCATATATATATTGTGCAGATGACAACATTTCACTGTTTAGTGAAAGTTTATGCACTAATTTACTCATAATATTAAATACACAAGCTACTATTAAAATAACCATTCCAATTTTTTTCCAATATTTAGCAAGCATATGTTTTCTTCCTTTCCTTAATATCATATATAATTATATATATTTTTTCATAAATTGTCAATAATTTTTAAAGTTTTGGTTACAATAAACTTGGTGATTTGAATGAATAAAAAATTAGGAATCTTTATTATTATTGGATTACTTGTATTAATTGGAATTGGTATCTATTTTTATGCCCGAAATACCAATATAAATAACGAGCAATCAAATTATAATGCAAATAAAACTTCAACAGAAGATAACACCTCTAATGAACAAAATACATCTAATAATGAAACTACTAATGAAACAAAAAATACCACTTCTGAAAACATCACTAATACAGATAATACGCCTAAAATAGTAGAAGAACAGCTTTCTGCATTTTCTACGAAAATTTATTCTAATGATGCGAATCGAACAAAAAATATGGAAATTACCACTTCTACTTTAGATGGAACCATTGTAAAAAACGGAGAAACATTTTCTTTTTGTAATACAGTAGGGCCTGCTACAAGTAGTAAAGGCTATTTAGAAGCAGATATTTATGATCATAATGGGAACAAGAAAAAAGGTTATGGTGGTGGTAATTGTCAAGTTAGCAGTACCTTGTATAATGCTGTATTAGAAGTGTCAGGTTTAACAATCATTGAAAGACATCCACATAGTAATCATGTTCCTTATGTACCAGATGGTAAAGATGCAGCTGTTGCTTATGGTAGTTATGATTTCCAATTTCGAAATGATACCGGAAATGATATAAAAATTTTATCTTCTGTTACAGAAGGCTTAGTTAATGTTACCTTAATGAGCTTAAAAACGCAATAATGGATTTGGGACAATTTGGGACGTTTCTTTTTGGACATTTTTTTACTTACAATAAAAATTAAAATAATTGTCCAAAAAGAAACGTCCCAAATGGACATAAATTTTGTTTTTCTTTAATATCATTTTAAAAGGTGATATTTTGAGAAAAACAAAATTATTTTTTATTAATGGTATTATTTTAACACTAACTGCTCTTGCCATGCGTGGTATTGGATTAATTTTTAATATATATGTAGCAAATAAAGTGGGTTCTGAAGCAATCGGTATCTTTAGCTTAATTATGTCTGTTTATAATTTTGCAATCACAGTTGCCACTTCTGGAATTGGTATTGCTTGTACTTGTATTGTTTCTGAAGAATTTGCAAAAGGAAATTATATTAATGGTATCAAAGCCGTAAAAACTTCTATCATTTTTGCTATATTATTAGGAGTCTTTTCTTCTATTCTTGTTGTCCTATTTGCCCCTATTATTTCTGCTACATGGTTAAAAAATATGGTATCAAGAATTCCACTTTTACTAATTTCACTTGGCTTACCATTGATTTCTGTTTCTTCTGTGATTGGTGGGTATTTTTCTTCTGTTGAAAAGCCATATAAAAGTGCAATTTCACAAATTTTAGAAACCAGTGCAAAGATTATCGCTACTATATGTTTCCTATATTTCAATCCTTCAAAAGATGTAGAAACAATATGTATTTCTCTTATTTTAGCTGATGTTATCTCTGAAGTATTCTCCTTTAGTTTAAACATTATCTTTTATTTGATTGATAGAAGAAAATACATATCTAAAAGAAGTTTACCAGTACAGATGAAGAAAAAGATTTTTACGATTGCTTTTCCTATTAGTATCACTTCTTGCATCCGTTCTGGACTTTCTTCTTTAAAACAATTTTTGATTCCCATTCGATTAGAATTATCTGGTATTTCTTATTCTTTAGCTGTTTCTAATTATGGATTAATTAGTCGGAATGGTTATGCCTGTCATTATGTTTGCAAATGTTCTCATTGGTTCTTTTAGTGGATTATTGGTTCCAGAATTTTCGAGATTGCTTACTGGTGGGAATTATAATAGACTGAAAACGGTTTGTGATACCATTTTTAAAGTTACCTTTATTTTTTCTATTTGTGTAACAGGGATTTTTATTATATTTTCCAATGAAATTAGTCTTATGGTATATCAGTCTATTGAAGCTGGTAAATGGATAAAAATATTATCTCCTCTTATCTTTTTTATGTATATTGATAATATTATTGACAATATGTTAAAAGGCATTAATGAACAAGTAAGTGTTATGGTTTGTAACATTATTGATTTATTGGTTACGATATCCATTATCTTTTTTATTGTTCCGATTATGGGTATGTACGGATACATTTTAAGTATTTTTGTGAGTGAACTTTTAAATTTTACCATTAGTAGTATTCAATTAAAGAAAAAAATTAATTATTCTGTGAATTTTAAAAAATTTATTATACGACCTATTTTTGCTTGTCTAGTATCTTACTTATTCATAAAATTATTACCTATCACTTTTTCGAATTTCACCTTAAATACAATTATTCAAATTGCTTTTTTTATTCTATTTTATTTGGTTTTTATGATTATATTGGATAAAAAACGTGTTTATATAAATTTTAAAAATTTTTGGTAGTAAAGATTATTTCCAAAAATGTATTCAGGCAGAAACTCCAAAAAGTTTCTGCCTGAATAATTGACAATAAAACACATCGCCGTCAACGTAATAATTTTTGAACAGTAGCACTAAGTTTCTGCCACTCTTCTATTTCCCGCTCGTTTTCATCAAGAAGCTTTTCTGCGGAAATTACTGCACATGAAAATATTTCATTCACGCTTTCTTCCTTTCCTCTCACAATTACGGTCTTTGTTTCAAATAATTCCTGTATTCGCTGAATAGACTTATTTTCAAGTTTCTTTTCTTGAAGAATTTCGTCAATTCGTCCTCTCAATTCAATCAAGACTTTTTTGTCCTGAAACGCAAGTGTTTCTCCTTTTAATGACCGCAATGTTTCATTAACTTCCTTTAATAAAGCAGCATTACTCATTTCTTATAACCTCCAAAATTTTTTATTTATTGTCAACGAGTTTCTTGAGCAAACACGAGGTTTGCAACATATAGCAATTTGCTAAAAAGCCTTTTTATTATACTATATTTTACATAAAATTTCAACTCTACTCTACACCAGTCGCAATCACTGTAACCACAATTTTGTCATCTAAAGAATCATCTGTAATCGTTCCAAATACAACATTCGCATCTTCACTAATTAAATCATTGATTTTACCAATTCCATCATTAATTTCGCTTAATGCCAATTCAGAGTTTCCTCGAACATTAAAGATAACACCTTTTGCATTATTAATTTTATTTTCTGTAAGAGCATTATCAATCGCTTGATTAACTGCATCTATCATTCTGCCTTCTCCTTCAGCCTCACCAATTCCCATATATGCCATTCCTTTATATGTTAACATAGTGGTAATATCTGCAAAATCGACATTAATGTCTCCTACTGATGTAATCAAATCTGTGATACTTTTAATTCCTTGCTCTAATACATTATCAGCTATTTTAAATGCATTAATGACACTCATCTTTTGTCTTCCTGCAAGTTTTAATAATTTATCATTTGAAATTAGTATTAAACTATTAACATGTTGTCTTAATTTTTCAATTCCTGCATCTGCTCTACTTGACCTTAATCTTCCTTCAAAAAGAAATGGTTTTGTGACAATTGCAATAGTTTGAATTCCCATTTCTTGTGCAATTTCTGCAACTACTGGGATTGCTCCTGTTCCAGTTCCTCCTCCCATTCCTGCTGTTAGGAATAATAATTGTGTTCCTGTTAATAATTGTTTAATATCTTCTCTACTTTCTATTGCTGCTTTTTCTCCCATATCAGGATTAGCTCCTGCACCTAATCCTTTTGTCGTTTCTTTTCCGATTTGTAATACATTTTCCATTTTTGTTTTATTTAACATGGCAAGTTCGGTATTAATAAAGTAAAACTCTACATCTTTTACTTTATCTTCTACCATTTGTCTAACGGCATTATTGCCTCCACCACCAATTCCAATGACTTTTATTTTTGGAATCGATGTTCTAATTTCTCCATATATATTTCCATAATTGTTTCCATATTTATTTTCTATTTGTATCATTTTTGTAACCTTCCTTTTCTTATTAACTTTTGTATATATCGCTTAGTATTATATAGTTTCCTTTTAAAATTTTCAATACTACATAAAAAATTTTTAAAATTATAATATCATTAGCAAAAAAGGAAGAATAAAGCTTCCCTCTTCCGCTTTATTCTTCCCTTCTACTTTACTCTTCTACAAAAAATGTTCTTTTGATGGAGACTTCATAAGCTACCCTTTTTTCTTTTTCTCCATCTGGGCGTTTTTTAAAATATTCCCTGCTCTGAATTCTTCCGATTATTCTGATGTAATCACCAGGTTCTAAAGCTGCTGACCACCTTGCAGTTCTATTCCACGCAATACACGGAATATAGTCACTTTCACCATCGGGCCGATTTACAGCTACCATCATATCTGTAATCTCTCTTCCCAATGGCGTTTCCCGGTAAAATGTAGGTTTGCATATATATGCATTCAAGCATATATTGTTTTCGTCCATTGCAAATTCACTTGCCAATTCTATTGTGTTAACAAAAAAATATAGTAAAAGGTGTGTATTTCCATCATCATCTTTTACATTTTCTGAACGAAACTCTCCTTTTATTTTTACTTTTTTACCTACAGTCATGTCTGGATTAAGGATTTTTTCCGGGATAAGCACATTAATTATATCCCTAACACCACTTATCCTCTCTGTTGAGATTCTAGTTGCGCAGAATGCTTCTTCAGCTATTTTTTCAGTTACATAGCTTTGTTCAATAGTACCTACAATAAAGGCATCATTGTTTCCAATCCGTGTTTCTTTTGTTTCTTTCATTTTTTATTCCTCCTGATTCTTTTCTTTTGTTTAATGCATTTTTATAGAAGATTTTTTCTTTTGTTTATATACTATAATATAGTATATTTTCTTTGAGAAATAAATTCTCTATTTATTCTGCATAAACAGTAATACTATTATATCATATTTTTGAAATTATGTAAAGTTTAGTATTGTATAAAAAACCGAAAATTTGTTTTTAAAAACTATTGCATTTTAATTTTTTGAATGATATAATCGTACATATGTTTGGAGGTTCGCTATGGATATTTTTGATAAATTAAAAATACTCGCAGATTCTGCTAAATATGATGCATCTTGTAGTTCTAGCGGTAGTAATCGAAAGAATACAAACAATGGAATCGGAAATGGTCATGTTTCTGGTATTTGTCATAGTTGGGGTGCAGATGGTAGATGTATTTCTCTTTTAAAAATTTTATTTACAAATGCCTGTATGTATGATTGTAAATATTGTATTAACCGTTCTTCCAATTCTGTATCTAGAGCTACCTTTACGCCTCGTGAAGTTGCAGATTTAACCATTCATTTCTATAAACGAAATTACATAGAAGGACTATTCTTAAGTTCAGCGGTTATCAAATCTCCTGATTATACCATGGAAAGATTAATTGAAACAGCTTCTATTCTAAGAAATGAATATCATTTTAATGGATATATTCACTGCAAAACCATTCCTGGTTGTAGTCAAGAGTTAATTGATAAATTAGGTGTTTTAGTAGATAGGATGAGTATTAATATTGAACTTCCTTCAAATGATAGTTTAAAATTATTGGCACCTCAAAAGGAAAAAGATGGAATTTTAAAACCAATGACCTATATTTCCAATACCTTAAAATTAAATAAAATGGATAAATCAAAATATAAAAAGAAATTTGTTCCAGCAGGTCAAACGACACAATTAATGGTTGGTGCGACACCTGAAACAGATTTAAAGATATTAAAACTTTCTGAAGGAATGTATAAATCTTTAAAACTAAAAAGAGTCTACTATTCTGCTTATGTTTCTATTAATCATGATAAAAACCTACCTACTTTAGAAAGGCCTCCCCTTTTAAGAGAAAATAGACTTTACCAAGCAGATTGGCTACTTCGATTTTATGGATTTCAAGCAAATGAATTATTAAATGAAGAACATCCCAATTTTAATACTTTATTAGATCCCAAATGTGATTGGGCTTTAAGAAATCTAGATAAATTTCCAATAGAAATCAATACTGCCAATTATCACACTTTACTTAGAATTCCTGGAATTGGTGTCATTAGTGCCAAAAAGATTATCACAGCCAGAAGAGAATTTTTATTAGATTTTGAAAGTCTAAAAAAATTAGGTGTTGTCTTAAAAAGAGCACAATATTTTATTACTTGCAAGGGAAAATATTTTTATGAAGTCAATAAATTTAACAAAAATTTTATTGAAACCAATTTATTATATTCTGAAAGAAATACCATACCACAAAAGAAATATGAACAATTATCTATGTTTGATACATTGTTACCTACAAAGGAGGATAAAATAAAATGTCTAACTGGAAGCTTGTAAACACAACCTATTTATATGATGGTACGTTTGATGGATTATTAACCATTGTTTTTGAGAGCTATTCTCATAAAACATTACCACAAAAAATTGTTTCAGAAGAGGAATATACACAAAATTTTTTAGATAAAACTCAATATATAGATACCAATTATGAAAAAGCAAAACGTGTTTTTGAAGGAATTAACAAAAATATTTGCTATGAAGCTTTATATAATAGCTTTTATGCTTTTTTATCAAATGGAAAAGAAAAAGAACTGAAAATTTTAAAATATTTATGTGATGGATTTGATATTGGACCTAAAATTAACACTATGCTTACGATTTCCTATGTCTTTTCTGTTATCAATATGAGAAAACGAGCTTTATCAGAATGTCATAAGTTAAAAGGATTACTTCGATTTATGGAAATTGGAGAAAATGTATATTATGCTTCTATTCATCCAGATAATCATATCATAGAACCTTTAGGGCATCACTTTATGAAAAGACTACCTACCCAAAACTTTATCATACATGATAAAATTAGAAATATTTGTTTTTTATACAATACACAAAAATACAAAATCATTGATAGTACAAATTTAATAATACCAGATATGACTGAAGAAGAACAAAAATATCAACAACTTTGGAAATTATTTTTCAAAACCATTGCCATACAAGAAAGAAAAAATGCTAGATGTCAAATGCAATTTATGCCTAAAAAATATTGGCAAGATTTGATTGAAGAACCATAAAGTTCATTGGGACAATTGGGGACGTTTCTGTTTGGGACATTTTTTCTTATACTTATATATATTTATGTACACAACATTATAAGGACACACCAAATTAAATGTTTTTGTTTTTTGGTATGTCCTCATTTTTCTATTTTGTTTGTCTATATATTCTAAATCCATAACAATTATAATAATTTGTATATTCAACAATTTCTTCATAAGAAAATGTAAATTCTCCTATGGAAGTATTTTCAGTATGTGTTCTTGAATTATCAAAAACATGCTCATGACTGTCAAACTTATAAACAGGAAGCCCTATCATAAGTAAAAAATATATAATGATAATGCAATTTAATATTTTTTTCTTTGTCAATAATTTTTTATTAAATATCAAAACTATAACAATGATATTTATCAATAAGGATATAAAAAACCATATGGTAGGAGCAGAATATTTTGCACTTCCTGGAAAGATAAATTTTAAGAAGCAAATGATACATATGTTGATGATAATAAGAATTTTTCTCCAACTACCCTTTTTTACATTTTCTTCTTGCTCTTTAATATCTTTTTCTCCTTTGTTATGATTATAGATTAAAAATATTGCTATTCCTATGATTGCTATGATTGCTACAAATATTATCATATCTTTTCCCCTTTTTTACTATTTTTATTCTGAAAAATGTTCCAACAGAAGCATCCCTAATTTGATATTTTTCTTACAACACCTGTTGTTCCATCTAATTCAACCATATCGCCAGTTTTTATATTGTCTAGCAATCCTGTAATGCCAACTACTGCAGGTATACCAAGTTCTCTTGAAACAATTGCTGAATGAGATAATAAACTTCCTCTTTCTACTAAAATTCCACTTGCAGCCGGAAATAACATAATCCAACCTGGATCTGTATATTCAGCAACTAAAATTTCTCCTTGCTCTAGTTTTGCATTTACTGGATTATCTATCACTCTTACTCGTCCACTAATCCTTCCTGGTGATGCTCCAATTCCTTTTAAAGTTTCTTTTTCATCTTTTATATCTATATGTGTTTTATCTGCGTGAACTTCTATTTCCTTTTTAAAGTTATTTCCTATATTTACTGCTCCATAAGTGTAAAATCTTTCATCTGGATTAGTTTCCTTATATCTTTCATACTCTTTCTTTCGTATCGCAATTAAATCTTTCAAATTATTGGTCGTAGATTTTCCATCGATATAGTATAAAATTTCATCTACTTCTAAATAAAATATGTCTCTTTTTTCTTCTATGACATTCAAAGAAGTTAATATATATCCTATTCTTAAAAAGATTTCTCTTACTCTTCCAAAAAGTCTTGTCCTTTCAAATCTAAGATTTTCTCTATTTTTTACTGTATATCTTGCTTGTTTTAATAAAAAGTTAAATTTGGCTTTTTCCAATGGCTTAAACTTTAAAATTTGTTTTACTTTTTTTTCTGCCTGTTTTCTAGCTTCTACAGAATCTAATGCATTTACTTTTGTTTTTTGCATTCTTCTTGCAAATGTTAATATTGAATGGTATAAGCTAATAGGATTATCTTTTAATGTTAATGTTTCTAATTTTAACTCTTGTAAACATCTATCTGAAAATTTATCTAAATATGCTTGTATTTTTTCATAAAATTCTGGATATTTATGAAGTTCTTTTTGGATATACAACATATCCTCATTTTCTAATAGTTTTAAAAGTTCTTCATCATCTTTTGCAATCTCTGCCATTTCTCGAATTCTTTTTGCTGGCTCTGCACTAATGATATTTCCTTCATCACATAATAAATCATTATGTATCAAGTTTCCATTTTCTTTAAATAATTTTTCACATTCTTGTTTTAATTGTCCATAAAAAATCATCGCCAAAAAGTCATTAACTAATGGTGCATCCCATTTATGTAACAATTTTCCTTCCAATTCATAGTAATAATCATGTAGTTCATATAAATCCATATGCTGGATATCTTCATCATCTAATGCTTCGTTCAATCTTACATAGAATTTATCTGTCATTTTTCTTATTTTCATAAATCCTTTTAATACCCCATATCCAGTTGAAATCAATCCAATTTTATCAGAAAATGTAGCTTGTGGTACTGGAAATAAGTCATCTGGCAAAGATTCTTTTACGCCCATCATTTGCTCCATGAATTTCTTGTTTTTTCCCAGTCCAGGAAACATAGAAAGTAATCCATACCAACCATATAGGTTATAATATACACGGCCATCAATTAAAGCTAACATGTTTTTAAACATTTGTGCATTCATTTCTATTTTTTCTGCTTTTACATGAAATATTTTACACAATTCTAAATACACATTTTCATAGACAGTTCTAATAAAAGAAAATGTTAAGGGTGTTGTAATTCCTCCATAACTTTCTACAATATTACTATTGTCAAATACATTTAACTTTTCTTCTTTATTTTTTACTATTCCTAATGTTGTAATTGGTCTAGATTGTAATAGATATAGTTTTTCATCTTCATAAGCCCATTCAATATCTTGAAATCTTCCAAAAAATGTATTTGCTTTTTCTACTAGTTCTTTAATTTCTAATATCTGATTGTCTGTTAAAACTGCTTTATTCTTTTCTTTTTCATCTACTGTTTCTTGCTTAATTTCACCATTTACAAAAATATGACAGTAATCTTTTTTAGCTATCGTTTTTGTGATTTTCCCATTTAAAATGGTATAGGTATCTGCTGTTGCCACACCATCTACTAAACTACTTCCTAATCCATATACAGCATTAATCACAATTTCTTTTATATTAGAAGTAATTGGATTTGCTCCAAATGCCACACCTGCTTTTTCTGATTTTACCATTTTTTGCACGATAACAGATGGAATCATTACCTCTTCTATATGATTTTCTTTTCGATATGTTTCAATTCTTTCTGAAAAAGCAGATAAATATACTTCTTTTATTTTTTCGATAACCTCTTCTTTAGGAATATATAAAAAAGTATCGAATTGTCCTGCAAAAGATGTTTCCTTGGAATCCTCATTTCCTGCTGATGAACGAATGGCAAAATAAGTATCATCTGGAAACATTTTTAATGATTCTTCTACTTCTTTTACCGCTTCTTCTTTTAAGTTTTTTTCTTTTTTATCAAATCCTTCATAAGATACAACAAACCACTTTGGAATATTATCAATTGCCTGTCCCATTTTTGCTAAAGCAGTTGCTTTTCCTCCCATGAATTCATATTGCTTACTATTTTGTTCTAATACATATTTCATCATCTGTTCTCCTATAAAATTAATATTACTAAACTACAATATACAATGGCTATATAAATATTTGCTGAAAGTTCTGCTAATTTTGCCGTCTTTTTTGTTTTCTTTTTTGCAAATAAAATGTTGGGAATATTAGCTAATATGTATAAAGCAAGTATCCAGATATAATTTTTCTGTCCTAGGATTATACCTTGTACAACCATTAACAAAGTTTCCAATACAAATATTAGTATCATTGCTTTACCAATACCTAAAACAGCTGTATAGGTTTTTACACCTTCTTCTTCATCTTCTTTACACCTAATCTTTCTAGCCACTTCTACTATCCAAGATATAATATATGCCATCACTGCTAACCAAGAACCTGTAGGACAAATAAAGGTACTTAGATATATAATCAATAAAGGTAACACCATTTCATCTAAAGCAACATTAATTAATAAGTGCTTGTCCAAAAATTTTTTCATGAAGAAATCTTTATTCATGAGTAATATATAAGCCCATACAACCATTAAGCAGATAAATGATAAAATATTATATATTGAATTAGAAAAAAATATAGTAATTATCACTTGTAAAACAGCACATATGATTAATAAAACTTTTAATTCACTTAATTTAACTAATCCTCTTGGTACAGGTCTATATGGCCTATATTTACAATCCTCTTCATAATCTTTAAATTCATCTAATATCCTTACCATTAAAAACTGTAAAAAAGCTACTAAAAACATAGGGATTAGTTTTATATATTGTATCCCTGTACTTTCCAAATATATGGTTGTAGGTATTGGTGATGTTAAAATGACTGCATTATAGTAATAGTAACTATAACAAAAAGTAGCAAATACAATACAAAACACATATAGTCCATATACAAGTACTGGAAATCTCTCTTTTTGGTATGTATACCATTTTTTTATTTGATTCATATTTTACCCCTTTATATATGTAATATTTTTCTTAATTCATTATAATCTACCTTTGTACTATGTCTTTTATCTACTGGTATCTTCGAAAGATATTTAATTTCATCAATCTTTTCAAAAGGAATCGCTTTCTTTATTTCTTCTATTGGTGTTTTTTCATTATTTTCCAATACCAAAATCAATTTTGAATCTTTTTCAAAGACTGCTGTCTTTCCAATTGCAAATTTTGCATGTAAAGTTGCTTCAATATGAAAATATGGCTCTTTTACTCTTCCTCTTAACCATAGCCTGCCTTTTTCATCAATTTGTCCCATATCTCCTGTTCTGTGATATATAGTATCTTCTACTGTAAATTTGTTTTCTTTATCACCTATACCACCCACATATCCTTTTAATACATTGGTTCCTGTTACAACAATCTCTCCTACTTCATTTGTTTGTAAAGTTGAAAATTTGTCTTTTGTGATGGTTCCGATTGGTTCTTTTTGTGGTTTTATGATATTACATTCCTTTACCCCAACAATCTCTCCTGCTAAAATACCTTTTCCATTTTCCGTGTCTTTTATGTCTTGTTTTGTCATATCCTCTATATGTAATATAGCAATTGGTTCTGCTTCTGTTGATCCATATATTGTACATATGGTTGCATTTTCAAAAACCTGTTGTAATTTTTTGATTAAATCTAAAAATACAGCTCCTCCACCTGTATAGATTTTTTTCACGCCTTCTAATTTTATATCCTTATCAATACAATAATTTGCAATGACTTGTAATAGTCCAGGTGAAGCCATGATTCTATTAATGTTTTTATCTCTTATCTGTTTTACCAATCTTCTAGGATTCGATTTTCCTAGATTGGTAAAGTTCCCATTTGCTATGACAGTTGTAATTCCCACATAAATATTGGATAATGTAAATATAGGAATAGTGGAAAGCTCCCTATCTTTTTCTTCATAATCCGCAATTTGTTTTAATATATTTCCTTGATTTTCTAAAAATTCATGTGTTCTTGCTGCTATCTTAGGAACACCTGTTGTTCCACTTGTATATGTCAAAATTCCTGGAAAATCTTTTTCTACTTCTTCTACTATCAACTTTCTACTAAACGGTGTTTTTTTGATTTGTTTAACATCTATTTTTATTTTTAATTTTTTTAAATTTTCATTGACTTGACTGTATAAAATATATTTAGTGATTCCAACAATACCATTAATATCATCAAATCCATTTTTCTTTAATCCACTTTTTATAAAGCTTGCATCCATAAAACATGGAATCGCTCCTAGTGACCAAATAGAAAGTAAAGTTACATATAAATTGATTGACATAGGCACTAGCACTAACACTTTATCTCCTTTTTTGATTCCCTTATTTTTTAAATTGTCTTTAAAATTTGCTACTAGGTTATATAGCTCTACATAAGTAACTTGTGTATTTTTTTCGACTAAACATATTTTGTCTGGCATTTTTTCATAATTTTTGATTAGTTGATAGGCTAAATTCCTCATCTTTTGTATTTCATCCCCTTTTCCCCATTGGATTTTTAAGTTGGAAAAAAATTAAATTTTCTTTCCATACAAGGCATATTCTCTTATCACTTCTGTTTGATTTCGTTTTGCCATTTTTTGTGAAGTATTATTGGCATACATAAAAGCACATATCCAATTTTCAAATCCCTTTTGCTTGGCAATGTTTGCAATATCACTCATTAAAACGTTTCCAATGGCCAACTTTTGAAATTCTGGTATCACTGCAACCGTTTTTACAATAATTGTACTGATTTTTTGCCCTCTTTTTGCTTCTTCAAAATCTGGTATACAGAATATAAAACCAATTTCTTTTCCATCTTTTTCAGCTAATAAGATAATGTCTTCATCTGCTAAATGAACATAAGGTATATATTGTCTTAAAAAAGATTCTTCATCAATTGATGTATATAGCGGATTTCTTCCAAAGCTTTTTAATGAAATATGATATATCTTTTTTAAATCTTCCATATAATTTTCTTTATTAAATTTTCTAATGGTAATACCTTCTTCTTGTATTTTTTTTCTCATCATTTCTATACTTTGAGATTGGTAAGCATTTTCCAACTTTCCTTTGGTCGAAGTATATGTATATATCTCTTGATAACCTGTTTTTAATAATATTTCATTATCACTCATAGGATTGACATTTTCTAATAAAAATATAGGTTCTCCATTTGACTGTTTCATTGTTCTATATTTTCCCCATGTATTTTCATTCATCGGTGCAACTATATAATGTAATCCTTTATCTTTTAAAATTTCTTCACATTTTTCTAATAAAAATTCTCCATATTGCTTATCTAAGATTTCCAATTCTCCAATTGTTCCAATTTTTTCGTTCTTTACAATTGGTGTATTTTGAAAATAGCAAGTAGCTTTTGCTTTTTCCTCTCCATTTTCTAAAACTGTTACTTTTATACTTTCTTGATTCTCTACAATTTCAAAATTCATCTTCTTTTTCATGATTTAGATCTGTTTACTTAATATTTTATTAATAAAATATATATTATCAAATTTAAATCATTTTCCTCCTATACAATCTTAAAGTATTGGATAAAACAAATGATAGTTGTTAATACTAGCACAATTTCTGTATGCATATATCCATTTTTTATTGAAATTTCTTCTTTTTCTACCTTCTTCTTTTGTACATATATCATAAAACAACTAGCTAATAAGCATATAACCATAAGGACAATCATTGACATACTAGGCAATTTATGAAATACCAAATTTTGAATGACTAAACTTGGTAAAAAGATAAAACATAATCCTTTCACAAACGATAAAATGATACTATCTATTTCGGGCAAATTAAAATAATATTTTAATCTTACAAATGTATTAATAGCTAAATGCATACTATATACTAAACTATATATCATAAAAAATTCTGCTTTCCAACCAGTAATTGCTACAATTCCGCAAATAGCTATTCCTAAAATTACATTGGTTTCAATAATCCTAGCATCATATAGATTATGTTGTTCCTTCTCTGTCACTTTTGGAAATCTCATAACTGTCAAAAACAAAATCAGTGGTGGTATAATGGCATATATACCATATAGAGTAATCGTTAGATACCCTACTACCAGTGTTTCAACCAAAGCTAATTTACTCCATGCCTTTACTCGATTAGCAATGGTTACTAATATAAATATAATACCTAAAATGATTAAATTGATTCTTAACTGTTCAACCTCTAAGCCTATATGTGTTGCTAAAAAAGCATATGTTGTTAATGGAATCAATAGATTATCATTTCCACTATGTGAAATCATCTCAACTAAAGCTACATTAAATCCTACGATAGTAGCAATGATTAAGGTTTCTTCTCTTCCTACTTGTGTAAATAGTAATAAAGGCACTAATGTTGTTACAAAAGCTACCATAAAAAAGATAAAGCTTCCTTCAATACTTTTAGCATCTTCATTTAGCTCTGCTAAATTTTTCCTTCCATAATTTTTTCCAATTAATGCTGCCGCACTATCTGCAAAAGTTAAAATTAATATAGGGATACTGTATAAAACTTTATCTTCCTTTGATAAATAAAAAATCAAAAATACAGATATGACAAAAAAGATTTCCCCTAAAGATTCTCTATTAACACTATATAATACTGTTCCTAATCCTTCTTTTAATTTTGTATATTTTAATAATATTAGTATAATCAGTGCTATAATTGCTAATATTCCTACAGAAAGGATATTGTGAAATACATAAGGCAATGTTAGCATAATCAATCCCATTGTTATGTGTAATAATTTTCGTTTTAATTCTTCATGTATTTTTGTCTTTTTTTCGATTATCTTTATCACGCACATAACTATCAAAAGCATGCCTAAAACAAATCCAATACCGAACCACTCTATGTTCATTTACATGACCTCCTCTATAATAAATTTATTATAGAAAAAGGCTTTATCTTGTTTAAATAATTCTTTTGATTCTTTTTCTTTATATACTAAATTATCAAAGTATTTTGATGCCCTTTTATCAGCTAACATATTCCAATAAGCAATTCTTGTTCCAGATGGTGATTTGGTAAATATCTTTTCAAAGATTTTACACATTTGCTCATCACTCATATATTCAAAGATATCACTTAAATTATATTTACTAATATAATCTATCTCTTCTTTTTGGATAAAACCTTCAACAGAATCTTTTAACAAGTAAATTTTATCTATGTTTTTCTTAATTATTTCAAAATTTTCTTTTCTATATGCTACTGGCAATACATTTTCATCATATTTTCCATGAATAATATATTGTAAATATGAATTTTCTGATGTATCTAATTCTGTGATAGCATATTTGGTTCTTTCTAAAATATGTTCAGCCACATTCACATGAACATAGCGAAAAAAAGCTTTATCTCTTCCTAATTTTCCCATGACGGTTTTAGAAAAGAATACCCTAAAAAGCATTTGCCATCTCATATTATTCCATTTTTGATCATAAAATTGAATTCTCTCTTCTCTTGTTTTCTTTTGTAATAATTCTTCTCTTATTGATTTTTTATGAATAAATGGTAAAATTCTTTTACCAAATAGATGAAAATATTTCTCGAATTTTCCTGTATGAATAATTCCTTTTTCTAGTATTTCTAAATTGCTTTCTAAATATGTTCTTGTATCTTTAGATAGTTTATCTGCAATTTTTTGGTAGATTTTCATTCTATCTTTACAATCAAAAACACCAATGAACTCCATACATTCTTGATAATCTAAATATTTATATCCTGCAATTTTTAATTCTGTGCAAACAATCTGATTTTCGCTTAAATCAATTGCAAAAACTTTATTAGGATTTTTAATCAACAGACTGATCGCATTTTCTCCTGCTGATGCAATAGACAATACATTATCATTTTCATGTATATCTAATGCTTGTAATAAGATGTCTGCATCTTCCCAAACCTGTGCATATCTTAATATATCAAATTTTGCATAATCTTCTACTTCACTTTTTACTAATTGTTTTTCTTCTAGATTTTCTTTATTTTTCACGATTTCTTTTGTGCTCATTTTTATTGCATTCCTTTCTCAAGGCATAAACTTGGTTGAAAAAATTAGATTTTAATTATTTTTCAACCTCCCCTTTTTAACTTTCATTTTTATTAAGATAATCATTTCTTAATACATCATTTGCATGTTTCTTTATCATTTTCAAAATAAATTCAACAGATATATCTATTAATTCCAACATTTCATTTTTACTATATATTTTGTATTGCGTGCTTTCTCCATTTTCTAAGACTTGCGCTTTTCCTGTACATCTATCATTTATATACTTTATAGTTTTTTCTATATCTGATTCTTCTAATGTAATCCAATCTATCTCTTTTAAATATTTTTGTAAGTTTTCTTCATATATAAGTTTATCAGCCAAACCATTGTCATAAATATATTTTGAAAACACTCTAAAATCATGTACTTTTGTTTGTCTTGCTGTTTCTTTACTACATAAAATTCTTTCTCCATTATTTAAAATTAAGCCTATTCGATTTTTCTCTTCATCATATATTCCATGCTCTCCATAAGTTTTATTATTCCAAAAATAGTCTGTTAATAGATGGACATAATAGCCTAACATTAACGGGTTAGAAAATTTAGATTTATATTTTTCTGCAAAATTTCTTAAATTATATCTTTTTTCCATATGTTCTACTACTAAAACATCAATCTCAAAATGTGTTATAGCATGTGATAAATGATGAGAAATTTCCTTTACAACATATTCATTTGGTATATCTGGTAATATATTCCCAAATGTAAATATATTTTTATCCATATTTATCTTTTCACTTACTTTTTTGGCTGTTGCTAAATGAATGGCCCATGTTGGCATATTGATTCCCCCTCTTCTTTTATCTTATCTTTATTCTAAAATATTGTCAAGATAAATCTCGTTTCTCCAAAACTTTCCTCTACTTTTTTATTTAATAAAAAAGTAGAGGAAAAAAATTCGACACAAGGATTTTTTTTATAGATTTTTTCAAGTTTTACTACCTTTGTCAGTTCTTTTTTGTTTTTTCTATCATATATTTAAATAACATATTTTTAAGTATATTTTAGCAGTTATCTGCTATTTTGGAGGTTTTTATGATGTACAAATATATGAATAAAACAAATGTGAAACGCTTTTTTAGTATTCTTCTTATTTTTTGCATTTTTGTTTCTTACTCTTCTTTTATATTTGCTTCAGATGATTCTTTGTATGTTTGGTCCAGCAATGCCAATACATTAAATATTGTTAACCATACAACAGACTCTTCTAATACTACAAATGTTACAAATATAGAAGAGGATTCTTCTTTACTTACCAATGCAATCAGTGAAGTCACAGATGATAATTCTTTAAATTTAGAATCTGCATCTGCTATTTTAATTGAACAATCTTCTGGCAGAATTTTATATGCCCACAATATTCATGAACAACTAAGACCTGCTTCTGTTACCAAAATCATGAGTATTCTTCTTATTATGGAAGCATTAGATACTGGAAAAATTACTTTGACAGATGAAGTACCTTGTAGTGAAAATGCAGCTAGCATGGGTGGTTCTCAAATATGGTTAGATACCACAGAAACCTTGACAGTTGATGAGATGTTAAAAGCCATTTGTGTCAATTCTGCTAATGATTGTGTAGTCGCAATGGCCGAATACACTGCTGGTTCAGAAGAAGCATTTGTTCAAATGATGAATGATAAAGCATATGAATTAGGTATGAGTGATACCACTTTTAAAAATTGTCACGGTTTAGACGAAGATAGTCATGTATCTTCTAGCTATGATATTGCTATCATGTCTAGAGAATTACTTAACAAATATCCAGAAATTACAAATTATACAACTATTTGGATGGATACCTTACGAGATGGTGAAACACGGGCTTTCTAATACCAATCGATTAATTAAAAACTATCCTGGCGCTACTGGTTTAAAAACAGGTTCTACTTCTCTTGCTTTATATAACTTATCTGCCAGTGCCACACGTGACGATTTATCTTTAATTGCCGTTGTTATGAAAGCTCCATCTACCAAAGTTAGATTTGCAGAAGCTCAAAAGTTATTAGACTATGGTTTTAATAATTTTTCTTATCAAAGTTTTGGTAAGGCAGGAGATTTAATTCAAACAATTAGTATTGATAAAGGTGTGCAAGCCACTATTCCTGTCGTATTGGAAAATGATGCTGGTATTTTGTTAGCAAAAGGTAGTGAAAAAAATATAGAACAAACTGTGACAATTGACGAAAATATTTCTGCCCCTATTTCTACTGGACAAAAAGTAGGCGAAATTTCTTTTTCTTTGGATGGTGAATTTCTCTCAACTGTTAATTTAGTCTCTCAAGTTGCTGTTAACAAAATGGATATTGCAACTATGAGTACAAAGGTATTTTCTAGTTGGTTTAATTTGTTAAGATAATCTAAAGTGAATTATTGATTTTTAATATACAAAACTGCATTTTTGGCAATGTGCCTCTAATGCAGTTTTGTACAATTAGTTGGATACTTACCTTGTTTATCTCGTGCTGTTGCTACCCACTTTAATGGAGAGCACATAAATCGGTTTTCCGAAACTGTTTACCAATCTATGTGTCTTACCTCTAGGGCAGACTGCTATGGTGCCATCAGAAAAAACGTACCACTCTTTGAATCTTTTGGTCTGCTTGCTCTTTTTCCCTTTGATGTCTTTTCTGATGTTTACAGGCTCTTCGTGTCCATGCTCACCAATAACCTCACCAGTATCCTTGACATACAGCCAAGCAAACCGATGAACCGTATGATGATGCATATACTGTCCAATCACCTGCTGCCAGACATCTCCATGGATATGTTTGCCTTTCAATTTCTTCCAGGAAGCTGGCTTTTCTGTTGTCCTCAAAATTGCCTTTATCTCGTCCCAAAAGCAGTCTAATGGACTTTCAAACCAATATGGCCTCATTGTCTTTTCACGAATGTTTTCTATTATAGCACAAAAAGCTCTAAAACTCAATCATTTTGAATTTTTAACAGCAAACAGACACTCTCTTATGAAAGAAAGTGTCTGTTAATTTTTTATAAAATTACTTCAAAGATTCCATCACTTTTGCTAGCATATCTTTATATTTCTCTAATTTTGCTTTTTCTTCATCAATTTTACTTTGTGGAGCTTTGTTCATAAATCCTGGATTAGACAACATTTTTTCACATCTTGCCACTTCACCTTCTAATTTAACTTTTTCTTCTTCCAAACGTTTTCTTTCTTCTTTTAAATCAATCAAACCTTCTAGTGGAATAAATACTTCTATTCCATCTGTGATGATTTTAATAGCGTCTTTTGAAATATTTGTATAGGTATTTTGTATAACAACTTCATTTGCAAATCCAAGTTTTAATAAAATATCTTCTGCCTCTTTCAATTGTTTTTCATATTCTTGACTTACGATAATTAGTTTTGATTTTTTACTTGGATGGATATTTTTTGTATTTCTAACATTTCTAATTTCTACAATAATTTCTTTAATTTTTTCCATCATTGCTTCTTCTTGATCAAAAACAAATTCTTCTTTTATTGTTGGCCATTTTGCTACTATAATATCTTCTGTTCCAAAGCAAATCAAATTTTTATAAATTTCTGCTGTTACAAATGGCATAAATGGATGTAATAATTTTAAACAAGAACTAAATACATGATTTAATACATCACTAACAGCAACTTTTGTATTTTCATCATCACTATAAATTCTTGGCTTTACCATTTCAATATACCAATCGCAAAATTCATTCCAGATAAAGCTATAAATTTTGTCTAAAGCAACTCCTAAATCATAATTTTCCATATTTCTAGTTACATCTAGTACTAATTTATCAAATTTGTTTAATATCCATTTGTCTTCTATTTTTAGTAAATCTGGATTATATGAATGATTTTTCTCATAAACTTCATAGCAAAATTCTCTTACTTTTTCTTCATCTGCTAATGTATTAATGATAAATTTTGCAGCATTCCATATTTTATTAGCAAAATTTGATGCTTGCTCTAATTTTTCTGGCATATACCTGATATCATTTCCCATTGTCGTTCCTGATATGACAGCAAAACGTAAACTATCTGCTCCATATTCATCAATAATTTCAATTGGATCTATACCATTTCCTAATGTCTTAGACATTTTTCTTCCTTGGCTGTCACGAACCATTCCATGGATTAAAATATCTTTAAATGGTGCTTCTCCAGTAAATTCTAATCCTTGTGACATCATTCTAGATACCCAGAAAGTAATAATATCAAAACCAGTAACTAGCACATTTGTTGGATAGAATGTTTTATAATCTTCTGTTTCTGTGTTTGGCCAACCTAATGTTGAAAATGGCCATAATGCTGAGCTAAACCATGTATCTAATGTATCTTCATCTTGATGTAATTTTGTACTTCCACATTTTTCACATGTTTCTGGTGCTGTTTTTGCAACATTAATATGTCCACATTCTTCACAATAATATGCTGGTATTTGATGTCCCCACCATAATTGTCTTGATATACACCAATCTTGTATATTATCTAGCCAATTAAAATATTGTTTCTCATATTTTTTTGGAATAAATCTAGCCTCATTGTTTCTAACAGAATCTGCTGCTCTTTTTGCTAAATCTTTCATAGAAACAAACCATTGCTCAGATATTTTAGGTTCTATGGTTGTTTTACATCTTTCACATTTTGCTACATTGTGGGTATAGTCTTCTGTTTTTACTAATGCTCCAATTTCTTCTAGTTTTTTGACAATTGCTTTTCTAGCTTCTAATAAATCCATTCCTTTGTATTCTGGAACTAGATCACCCATTTTATAATCTTCATCAAATACTTCTACAATTTCTAAGTTATGTCTTAAACCTGCCTGATAGTCATTCATATCATGAGCTGGTGTGATTTTAACACATCCTGTTCCAAATTCTTTCTCAACAAATTCATCTGCAATAATAGGAATTTCTTTATTCATAATTGGTAAAATACATGTTTTTCCAACTAAATCTTTGTATCTTTCATCATCTGGATGAACGGCAACTGCTGTATCTCCAAGCATGGTTTCAGGTCTTGTTGTAGCAACAATAATATATCTATCTTTTTCACCTGTTATTTGATAACGGATATGCCATAAATGAGAAGCTTCTTCTTTATATTCCACTTCCGCATCAGATATAGATGTTTTACAACTTGGACAATAGTTAATCATTCTTTTTCCTTTATAGATCAACCCTTTGTTATATAAATTAACAAATTGCTCTAAAACAGCATCCGACAAACCTTCATCCATCGTAAAACGTTTTCTATCCCAATCACAAGAACATCCTAATTTCTTTTGTTGCATTTCAATGGTTCCACCATAAATTCTGGTCCATTCCCATGCTTCATCTAAGAATTTTTCTCTACCTAATTCTTGTTTGGTTTTACCTTCATTTCTTAGTTTTTCAACAACCTTCATTTCTGTTGAAATAGCCGCATGGTCTGTCCCTGGAAGCCATAAAGTATTATATCCTTGCATTCTTTTAAAACGGATTAAAATATCTTGAATCGTATCATCTAAAGCATGCCCCATGTGTAATTTTCCAGTTACATTAGGAGGTGGCATCATAATACAATAACTTTCTTTGGTTTTGTCCATACTTGGTTTAAAATATCCTTTTTCCTCCCATTCTTGATATAGTTTTTCTTCAAAATCTTTTGGATTATACTTATCTTGCATATTCATCTTCCTCCTTTTTGGAACGTTAGGGACGTGTCAAATCGTTCCATTTTGGAACGAAAGGGACAGACCTCAATTCGTTCTTTTTTAATAAATTCT
The DNA here is from genome assembly GCA_949289635.1 of uncultured Eubacteriales bacterium. Classification (GTDB taxonomy): domain Bacteria; phylum Bacillota; class Clostridia; order TANB77; family CAG-508; genus CAG-269. Next base: position 25,368 of record CASEOS010000010.1, read on the forward strand.
TTGCAATGTTGTTTTTTTGTTGAATAGGAAAAAGTTGATTTTTCCTATTTAACAAGAAAACCCTTATGCTTTTATGCATAAGGGCGAATTTTTTATTCACGGTACCACCTTAATTATATAATTATTTGCTTATATTCTTTCTTTTTAAATTTATTAAGATTAAAAGTTTATTTTACATTTACAAATAATTATATATCTCATTTAGCTTTTAACGTTGCTAAAACGGATATTCCTACTCTTATTTTCAAAATATCGACAAAAAAGCTACCTTCAGTTTATCATGATTTAAGAAGCTTTCAGCCTTTGACTTCTATTCTCTAAAAATATGTGTAAACTTACTCCTCTTTTTTATTGTCTTTCATTATTTTTCATTATGTTAATATTATGACACATTTTTCTAGATTTTACAAGTGTTTTTATAAATATTTATATGGAATAACTTTATTTTTTTCATTTAAATTAATGATTTTATCATACATACAAATAATTGCACCTTCTCCAATTTCTTTTATATTTTCCAGTACTTTGAAATTTTCTATCATATCTTTAGATGGATTTGCTGTTTTCTTAATCTCTATTGGATATAGTTTACCATTTTGTTCAATAATTAAGTCTATTTCTCTTTTTTCTTTATCTCTGTAAAAATATACTGGTGGTCTTAGTTCTCCACTATTATAATAGCTTTTAATAATTTCTACTATTACATAGTTTTCAAAGAAATTTCCAGCCATTGTTCCTGCTTCTAATACTTCACTAGTTTTCCATTTTGTTAAATATGCTGCTAAACCTGTATCTAAGAAATAAACTTTTGGTATTTTTACTGCTCTTTTCATGATATTATTATAATATGGCTCAAGTATATATACAATATTAGAAGCTACTAAAATAGACAACCATCTTTGAGCTGTTGGTATGGTTATACCCACTTCGTTTGCAATGCTATTTAAGTTTAATAGTTGACCTATTCTGCTGGCTAATGCCGTCATGAATTTTAAAAAGCTAAGTGTATCTCCTACTTGTGTTAAACTTCTTACATCTCTTTTAATGTACGTACTTACATACATTGCATAAAACATATTAACATCACTTTCCTCTTGATACAGTGCTGGCATAGCTCCTTTATGAATCATATTCCATATTTCATCATAAGAAATTTCTTTTTCATATTTTTTCCTTTCATCTAGATATTCTTCTGTCGGAACAAATGGTTCATTAAAATCAATTTCTTTTATTTCTCTAAGACTTAATCCTAATAAGTTTAAGATTCCTACTCTTCCCGCTAAACTTTCGCTAACATCTTTCATCAAGTCAAATTGTTGTGACCCTGTTAAATAAAACATTGCTTTCTTTTCACTGTTATCTACAGCCATTTTTATATATCTTAATAAATTAGGCGCATATTGGATTTCATCAATTATAATTGGAGGTTTATTTGCTTTTAAAAATAATTCTGGTTCTTCTACTGCTGATTGATTTAAAATCATATCATCTAGTGTTACATAATTTATATCTGGTTTTATATTTTTTAACATTGTTGTTTTTCCTACTTGTCTTGCCCCTGTCACTAATATAGTTTTAAACATTTTTTCTTGCTTTTTTACTACATTTTCAGCTAATCTTTTTATATACTTCATAGGTTCATCTCCCGACTAATATAATATCTAATATTATTATAGTCGTTTTCAATCAATTTATCAATCTTTTTTTAGTTAATAAGCTATTTTTTATGAAAACTCTGAAAAATTAACTTTACTGTTTTTATACAAATTTGAATATCTAGTTTCATATTCCAATTTTCCATATACTCTAAATCATATCTTAATTTTTCCTCGGGATTAGCATAATAGCCTAATTCTATACAGGCTAATCCCGTAATTCCTGGCTTAAACATTTCTCGATATTCAAACTCTTTATATTTTTCTTTTATTTTATTTGCAAAATATGGTCTTTCTGGTCTAGGACCTACAATACTCATATTCCCTTTTAAAACATTAAAGAATTGTGGCAATTCATCTAATTTTGTTTTTCTTAAGACTTTCCCTATCCTCGTCACTCGTACATCATTTTCCATTTCTAACACAGGTCCTGTTTCTTTTTCAGCATCTTCTATCATAGTTCTAAATTTATATATTTTAAATATTTTTCCGTTTTTACCAATTCTTTCTTGCAGATATATTGCATTTCCTTTAGAATCGATTTTTACTAGTATTGCAATTAAAAAATATATAGGTAATAGAAATATAATTACAATTATTGATATTAGAATATCAAATACTCTTTTTTGTAGTCTTTGATATTTTTTAAATTCTTTTATTTCTTTCATTTCATTTTCCTTATTACTCTTGGATATAAAAACATTTTTATTTTTGCTGGTACAAATGCTAGAATTGCTCTTTCTAATATATTTTTATAATATTGAAATCTATTTATTAATTTATTTTTTAATAGAAGTTTTTCTATTTTTATTATTCCTTTTAAATATCTTAATCCTGTTCGTCTTTTATACATATCAAGGCTTGTCCTATAATTCACTAAAACATCTGGTAAATTTTCCATTTTCATATTTTTTAATCTCATTCTAATCCATAAATCATAATCTTCTATCGAACAATCAGTATATCCACCTATTTCAAGCATGGATTCTTTTTTTAGAATAACCGTACTGTGATTAAATGGATTTTGTCTTGTGATTCTTTCGTAAATTTCTTTTTGAGTTAATGGTACTTTTCTTAATGATGTTACTTCTTCCATATTTTCATCATATTCTGCAATATATCCACCTAATACATCAATGTCTGGATGTTCTTGTATATATTCCAATTGTTTTTCAAATCTATCTTTTCTTGCTATGTCATCACTATCCATTCTTGCTATATATGTGGTTTTACATACTTTTATTCCTTCATTTAGTACCATACCCAAACTACTTTGTTTGTTTAATTCCAAAATATCTATCATTTCAGGATATTGTTTTTTGAATGTTTCTATTATTTCATTTAATTTTTTTGAAAGCTCTCCATCTTTTACAACTACAATTTGATTTGGCTCTTGAGTTTGATAAATAACACTTTCAATTGCTTCTTTTACGTATTCTGGTTTTTCTTTATTGCTTATAGGTATTAAAACTGAAAACTCCATTTTATTTCACCATACTTTTTGCCTTCTCGTAATTTTCTTTTAAACTTTTCAACATTTGTTCTGAATTTTCTTTTGTCACTCTACACTTTTCATAATCACTTATTTTTTCAAATACATCGGCATATTCGTCTATTACTATTTTGTACATTTCATTTGAAAGATTTATTAATTTTTCATTTTGCCATTTTTCATATTGTTTATTTAATATTTCAGCTATATCTAAATACATTGCTTGTCTTTTAAGGTTTTTACTAACATTATATATCTCTGATATTTTTGTATTCTTTGCAATAGTACATATTACTTCTACTTTTTTTATATATTCTTCTTCTGTTATATCATCTATATTAGTATATGTTTCAATTAATTTCTGACAATTTTCTAATGAATTATAATATTTTTCATACTTCAATATAAATTCTAAATTTTCTATGATTTCTGTATTTTTATCTAATTTATGTGCTTTAGAATACATCTGTGTCATATTGATGTTTTGTTCCTTAACTGACAATAAATATGTTGGATATTTATTTATATCTTGCAATTCCTGATAGGCAATATCTACATTATTTTCATCTTCTACTACTGTTATTTTAGAATATATAAATTGATTTAATCCATTTATTCCTAATATTAATATTAGTCCTATAAACAACAATATATTCAAAATATTTTTTGTTTGCTTTTTTTCATTGTTTTCTGGCATAATCATTGTATTTAATATACCTATCAATGCAAAAATCATAAGCATGATACACATATATGACATATCAAAATCTAAAAAGCTATGTAAAAATACCACTAATATAGAACATAAAATTGTTACACATTCAATGTCATTTTTTCTTTTTAAATAGTTATAACTGTATTTGATAATTAATATTACTATAGACACCAATGATAAAAATCCTATAATTCCAAATTCTAAAAATACTTGAACTGGATAACTATGTACTTCTCTTGCCCAATAATAATAGCTTTGTACTTCGCCTTCTCTATATTGCCATCCATCTCCACCAATTCCAAATAGAAAATTATTTTTTACTAATTTTAAGGCATCTGTTATAAAAACACCTCTTTCCCATGCACTTTTTGTATTAAAATTGATATTTTTAATCTTATTTACTAAACTCGTTGGTAGATACTTATAATTTAATATTTCCTCATGGTTATTAATAACTAGTTTATTTACTTTTAGGTATGTATCATCTTTTACAATTTGACTTGAAAAAATAATAAATATTTCAGTTGTATTTTCTACAGTTGTAATAGAAATTTCTTTTTTTCCACTATATGTTCCAAATTTGATCTCAGTTTGTTTAATATCATCAAAATACTTATTTTTTTCTAGAATGGTTATTTTAAATATATCTGTATTTACATAAATACTTTTTGCTTCTAAATCAAATGTAAATGTATAATTTGTATTTCCTTGTACTTGATAAATTTCCTTTGTTATCTTTTTTTCTGAATTAGATACATTGAACATAACTAATGGTTTTGTCTGTTGTAATCCAATGATAATAGTAACTATCATGATGACAAGTATCGCTACCATTGAAAATATCATATGTTGCATTTTTATTTTTATTAATTTACCATTTAATTTTTCAGATAAAAATGCTAACATTGATGCAAATAAGCTAGTTATACATAATAATAACCATAGCATAGTATAATTTCCTGTTGATAATAAATTCATATATATGGCTGTATATATGACTGCAAATATTCCTGTTATAATCGTACACTCTAATGTTTTTATTCTGACTTCTTTATTTTTTAATAATATTAGATATGCTAAAAATACAATCGATAGAAATATAAATATAATTCTCGAATAAGATAATATAATTCCTGTTTCTAATAAAAATATTGCTATGCCGTATATAACTTTTTTAACTTTCTTTTGTTCTTTTACATATCTTCCTATTGCTAAAAATATTGCCATAGAACAAAATGCAGCAAATGTATTGGCATAACTAAAAAAAGAATCCATTCTTGTTTCTTCATATGTAATTTCAGGTACATTTATTGCCTTAGCTAATGGAAAAAAAATATTTGTACTCATTTTATCAATCCCAAGTATAACAAGTAATACTGCTGAAAAGATAATAATATTTGCAATATATGTCTTTAATTTTGGATTTTCTTTTGTTAAATCTTTTATTATCATATATATTAAAAATGCTGAAATATATTTTAAAATATAATTTATACATCCTGTTAAAGTTGTGTACGTGTTAAAAATTAATGGAATACTTGATGTAATGCATAAAATTAAAACACATATATCTAGTTTATTTTCTATTATTTTTTCTTTTTTGGATATTTTTTTAGTTATGATAAATATCATTGCGACCAATGTCACAATGATATTTATCATGGTTGTATTATAATTTGTTGGCGAACCTATTAGTATGTTTGTTATAAGTACTGTTCCACATATTAGAAAAGTTAATATTTTATCTGTAATCTTTTCGCTATCCAATCTTTCCTTTATAATATTTATCATTATTCTTTTAAAATTTCTCCATCCTTTCCAATAATTTGTGCATTTCGTGCTCCCCATTTGTTTTCTGGTATTGTTAAATTCTCGTTTACACCATTAGGAAATACAATTTGCGTTAGATTCATAACTCCATTTGAATAATCAAATACATCATCATTAATTATTTCGACTGTATCTGGAATAATTACACTTTTTAGATAGTAACACCAAGAAAATCCTCCTTCGATTGCAACTACCGGTTTTCCGTTTATTGTTCTTGGTATTACCAAATCTACTATTCCACCTTGGACAGTATACATATTTTGTTCTGTATCATTTCCTACTCTTTTTATATCTGTTATAATAATTCCATCTTCTGTTTCAGTAGTTCCAAATACATCTTTTGATGCTGCTTCTGGATATGTGCCACTTCCATTACTTGCTTCCCATAACGTTGTTTCTTCATTATTTTCTCCACAGTATTTTAGAGTATAGGTTTCATCTACCTGTTCTATTTTATATACATCTGTTACTCCATCTGTTCCATTTCCTTTACTTAATTTTTCTCCTGTTAATGTTTCTACATCTATAACGCCATTTTCATCAATATATCCTTTTTCATCTTTTAAGAAATCCCAAAAACTCATAGTTGGTGATGCTAAATAGTTTTCTTCTTGTCCTCGTATTTTTACTTGTGTTATACTAGCAATTTTCGTTTCATTTTCAATTACTTCTCCTGTTGATTCATTAATAATAATTTGATATTCATTCCATGCAAGTGAAATGGCATCTTTCACTGTTGCATCTGCTTGCTCATTTTGTGCTTCACTTGCCCTTGTTAATATTCCATTATCTCCCATTAGTGTTGCAATTGTTACTCCTGCTAGTATTAGTAATACAATAATTGTAATAACCAATGCAATTAATGTAATACCTTTGTTTCTTTTTAACTCTTTTGTTTTCATCTTTTTCCTCCTTATATTTTCTTTTTGTACATTACTATAAGAAAATATAAAATCATAAAAGTTTTGAAATCAAAGAGTTTTATGAATTTTATTTAACAATTATAGATATAATTTTTACACAAAATAAATTAGAAAAATTCTTTTAAAATCTTCTGATAAACTAAGTTTTTAAAGAATTATTTTCATTAAAAAATTTCCTAGAGTAATGTACTCTAAGAAATTTTTTAATTTATTTCTTTATTTTATTGTGCTGCTCTTCTATATAACTCTATAAAATCTTCCTTTGTAACCTCTCTTGGATTTCCTGGTTTACATGGATCATTCATAGCTTTTTCAGCAAGCATTTCAAAATCTTCTTCTTTTGCTCCATAATCTGTAATTTTTGTATCAATTCCAACTGTTTTACTTAATTCTGAAATCATCCATACAAATGTATTAATAACATCTTGGTCATTTAATGCTTGAGCATCTGGTCTTCCAATATTCATTAAAATTTCTCTAAATCTTTGTGCAGTTGCTGGATCTTCTCCATTAAATCTCATAACAGTTGGTAATAACATAGCATTAGCAATACCATGTGGTGTATCATATACAGCTCCTAATTGATGTGCCATTGAATGTACAATTCCAAGTCCTACATTTGAAAATCCCATTCCAGCAATATATTGCGCCATTCCCATCATTTCAACAGCTTCTTCATTTTTTTCATTCACTGCTGCTGGTAAATATTTGAATATCATTTGAATTGCCTTCATATGAAACATATCTGACATTTCATTATGTGCTTTTGTAATATACCCTTCTACTGCATGTGTCAATGCATCCATTCCTGTTGCTGCTGCTAGACTTTTTGGCATTGATGCCATTAATTCTGAATCAATAATCGCTAAGATTGGAATATCATTAGGGTCTACACATACCATTTTCACTTCTGCTTTTTCATCTGTAATAACATAATTGATAGTTACTTCTGCTGCTGTTCCTGCTGTTGTAGGTAATGCAATTACAGGCATTCCTCTATTTACTGTATCAGATGCACCATTTAAAGATTTGATGTCTGCTCTATCTGGGTTTGTCATAACAATTGAAATTCCTTTTGCTGTATCAATACTTGAACCTCCTCCTACAGCTACAATTAAATCTGCTTCTGATTTTTTACATGCCTTAACACCATCTTTTACGTTTTTAATAGTTGGGTTTGGTTTTATCTTATCATATACATCATAAGGAACATTTGCATTTTTTAATACTTCCTCAACTTTAGCTGTTACACCAGCTTCTACTAAAGCTTTGTCGCTTACTAAAAATACTTTTTTAAATCCTCTTTTTTGAATTTCTCCTGCAAGTTCTTCTCTTGCTCCTTTTCCAAAGTAGGATGTTTCATTTAAAACAAACTTTACTGACATTTTCTAATTCCTCCTTAATAATACTTTTTAATTTTAAAATTTATATTTATCATATAGATACTTTCTATATGACAAAATTATCCTTTTTGAAACTCTAATGGTATTTCAAATATATTATCTTCAACATTATAAGATACATCTACACTGACTAATTCAGATTTATCTTCCATGATTGTTTTAATATATTTTAAATCATCTCCATCAAAATAAAATCTAGTATTGGTATCTTCTTCTGAAACGTTTTCATCTGTATTCATTAAAAAGTCTGATACCCCTTTATATTCTTCATAACGATAATTTTTACCATTTATTTCCTCTTGTCCTTTTTCAGGTTCTTGACTCTGGATGATTTCATTTAATTGATTTGCTATTTCTCCAAGTCCTGTTACATTATTTTGATACATATAATATTTCTTTGTATTATACATTAATAAATATGTATTTCCATCTTTAACAATATTGGTTGTATGTTTTCCATCAGCAAATGTATCAATATTGGCTACATCACCTTTTCTTGATACTGTATATTTATTGTTATCATTTAATTGAATGGTTATACTATATGTTTGATTTTGTATCATTTTTTCATACATATTAGCTAATCTGTTTTTATCAGAATTTTCTTCTCCATTTTTTGTTATCATATATACAATAAGTCCTATTACACTAATTGCTACGATAACACAAATTGAAATAATAAATATTTTTTGTTTTTTATCCATTTTTTCTGTTTTTTTCAAGTTTTCCATATTTCTTATCATTCCTTTCTCAATTATCTCAAATTTCATGTTTACTAGCTTTCATTAATTTTGCACATTTTTAACATATTTTATACTTGAATTATACCAATAATATTTTGTTATCTCAATAAAAAGAATTAAAATGTAATATAATTGTAATAATGGAACGTTAGGGACGGGTCAAATCGTTCCAAAATGGAACAATTTGACCCGTCCCTAACGTTCCTATCATTTAATCTCCTAAACAAATTCCGATATCTCTTGCTGTTTTTACTAAATCATGATCCATTGTTACTAGTCTTACATTACTTTCTGCTGTGCCACCTTGAACTGCTCCAATTTCTTTATTTTCTCCAACTACAATCTCTAATGGTACATAATCTAGTTTTCCATTTTTAATAACTGTTAATACACCAAATTTTCCTTCCATAGCAAGTTCTACTGCTTTTGCTCCATATTTTGTAGATAATACTCTATCATATGCTGTTGGTGTTCCTCCTCTTTGCATATATCCTAAAATGGTGCATCTTGATTCTAATCCTGTTAGTTCTTGAAGTTCTTTTGCAACTCTATTTCCTTCTCCACCAAATTTAACGCTAATGCCTGCTTTGTTATCAATTCCTTCTGCTGAATGTGTTGTTTGTTCAGCATCTTTTGGATGTGCTCCTTCTGAAACTACAACAACACTAAATCTTTTTCCATGCTCTTTTCTTTTATTAATTGCTTCTGCTGCTTTATGAATATCATATGGTATTTCTGGAATTAAAGCTACATCTGCTCCTCCTGATATGGCAGATTCTAAAGCAATCCAACCTGCAAATCTTCCCATAACTTCTAATACCATGATTCTGTCATGTGTTTCTGCTGTTGTATGTAATCTATCTATTGCTTCAGTTGCTACATGAACAGCTGTATTATATCCAAATGTAACATCTGTGCATGCAACATCATTATCTATTGTTTTTGGTACTCCAATTGTATTGATTCCTTTTAAAAATAAATCTCTTGCTGATTTTTGTGTACTATCTCCACCTAATGTAAATATACAGTCAAATCCTGCTTCTTTTACATTTTTTACACATTGATCTGATAAATCTTCATATGTTACTGTTCCATCTTCATGTTCTACTTTATAATGGAAAACAATTGCATTTGTTGATGATCCAATAATAGAACCACCTTTTGGTAAAATTCCTGAAGCAATTTCATTTCCATCTAATCTAACATAATTGTTTTTTACAAGGCCTCTGTATCCATCGATATAACCATAACATTCTATTCCATTTGTTTCACAAGTTTTTTTAATGGCTCTGATTACTGCATTAAATCCTGATACATCTCCACCATTTGCTAGTATTGCTACTTTCTTTAACATAAAAAATCCTCCCTTTCTCTTGTTTATGTCCATATATTATTATATCAATAATATTTGAAATTACAAGTTTTTGGAAGGATTTTTTTTATTTTTAAACAACTGCAAATGTCAATTCTCCTTTTACAGCTACTTTTCCATCAACTGTTGCGATAGCTTCTCCAATCCCAATAGGTCCTTTTCTCTTAATAATCTTTACTTCTAATTTTAGTCTATCTCCTGGAACAACTTGTCTTTTAAATCTTAATTTGTCAATTCCACCAAAAAGTGCATTTCTACCTTTATTCTCTTCCATAGAAAGAATAGCTACTGCACCAGTTTGTGCCAAAGATTCTACGATTAGAACTCCTGGCATAATTGGATTACCTGGAAAATGTCCTTTGAAATAATATTCGTCTTCATTAACATTTTTGTATGCTATCGCACTTTCACCTGGTATATATTCTTCCACTTCGTCAATCATCAAAAATGGCTCTCTTTGTGGTATAATTTCTTTAATTTGCTCTTTATTTAACATTTTAATTATATCCTTTCTTCACTTTTAAATTACTATCAATCTACATTCCTTTCAGTTAAATTCTTCTAACAATACTTTCTTCTAAAGTCAATAAAGTCAAAATTCATTAAGCAAAAATGTCCAAAAAGAAACGTCCCCAATTGTCCCTATTTGATTTTGAATAATGGTGTACCATATTCTACAACATCTTCATTTTTTGCACAAATTTCTACAATTTCACCATCAAATTCTGATTCGATTTCATTCATTAATTTCATGGCTTCTACTATACATACTACTTGTCCTTTTGCAATTTTATCTCCCACCTTTACATATGGGTCTTTATCTGGTGATGAACTTGCATAAAAAGTTCCTACCATTGGTGATTTTATCACTTTATAGTTTTCTTCTTCTTTCTTTTTTGGAATTGCAACCATTCCTCTTTCTTCTTGCGGTTTTACGGTTGGAACTGTTACTGGTGCGCTTGCTTCTATAATATGTGGTTCTACAATTACTTCTCTTTTTTCTCTTTTTTTCATACTGATTTTGACACCATCTGGAAATTCAATTTCTAATTCTTCTAATTTAGAATTTCCCATATCATCCATTAACTTTTTAATTTCCTTGTAATCCATCTTTCTACCTCCATTTTTGTTTTTATTTTACATCATTTTTCTTAAGTTGAAAAGTACAAAGCATATATAAACACTTGCTTATTCTTCATATTTTTTCAATAAAATACTACTATTGTGTCCACCAAATCCTAATGAATTAGACATTGCATATTTTACTTCTGCTTTTCTTCCTTCATTTGGAACAATATCTAAGTCACATTCTTCATCTGGAACTTTGTAATTAATGGTTGCTGGAACAAATCCTTCTTGGATTGCTTTTGCACATACAATGGCTTCTACGCCACCTGCTGCTCCTAATAAATGTCCTGTATGTCCTTTTGTTGAACTTACCATTACTTTTTTTGCTACTTCTTCTCCTAATGCTGTTTTAATGGCTTGTGTCTCATAAGAATCATTTAAATGTGTTGATGTACCATGTGCATTGATATATGTAATGTCTTCTGGATTTACTTTGGCTTCTTCCATAGCTATTTTCATAGCTCTTGCACCACCTTCTCCTCCTGGAGCAGGTGATGTAATATGATATGCATCAGATGTTGCACCATATCCAACAATCTCTGCGTAAATTTTGGCACCTCTTTTTTTAGCATGTTCTAATTCTTCTAAAACAACTACTCCGGCACCTTCTCCCATAACAAATCCACTTCTTTCTTTGTCAAATGGAATACTTGCTCTTGTTTTATCTTCTGATTTTGTTAATGCTTTTATATTGGCAAATCCTGCAATTCCAAGTGGTGTAATTCCTGCTTCTGTTCCTCCTGCTAATACTATATCTTGATATCCATGTTTAATCATTCTAAAGCTTTCCCCAATGCTATGTGTACCTGTTGCACATGCTGTAACCATAGCAATAGATTCTCCTTTTGCGCCAATATCAATTGCTACATTTCCTGTTGCCATATTGGAAATTCCCATAGGTATATACATTGGAGAAACTCTATCTGGTCCTTTTGTTATACATTTTTCATGTTCTGTTTCAATTGTTTGTATTCCTCCAATTCCTGATCCTATAATAATTCCTACTCTTTCCATATTTTCAGTTTCTTTATCTAACCCACTGTCTTTCCATGCTTCTCTTGCAACTATCATAGCATATTGGGAAAATTTATCCAATCTTTTTGCTTCTCTTTTATCAAAATAATCTTCTGGATTATATTCTTTTAATTCTGCTGCTAGTTTTACTTTAAAGTCTGTTGTATCAAAACTTTTTATTTCATCAACTCCACATTTTCCTTCTTTAATTCCATTCCAAAATTCTTCTGTGCTATTTCCTATTGGTGTTAAAGCTCCTAATCCTGTAATAACAACTCTTCTTTCCATCTTTCTCTTCCTTTCATTTTTATATTACATCTTATCTTATTTCAAGTACAATATATTTTTTATAAAGTATATTGTACTTGAAATATTATTATTTACATGACCATTCCACCATCTACATTAATCACTTGACCAGTAATATACGAACTTTCATCTGAACCTAAGAAATAAATTAAATTTGCTACTTCTTTTGCAGTTCCCATTCTTTTTAATGGTATTTGATTATGTATGCTTTCTTTTACTTCATCTGATAAAACAGCTGTCATATCTGTTTCTATAAATCCAGGTGCTACTGCATTTGCTCTAATATTTCTTGAAGCTAATTCTTTTGCTACACTTTTGGTAAATCCAATAATTCCAGCTTTTGATGCTGAATAATTACATTGTCCTGCATTTCCTACAACACCTACAACTGAAGATAAATTGATAATACTTCCTTTTCTTTTTTTCATCATATATTTTGTGACTGCTTTTGTAACAATATATGTTCCTTTTAAGTTTACTTCTATTACTTTATCAAATTCTTCTTCACTCATTCTCATTAATAAATTATCTTTTGTGATACCTGCATTGTTAACCAATACATCGATACTTCCAAATTTTTCGATTGCTTTTTTTACTAATTCTTCAATCGCTTCTTTATCCGTTACATCTGCTTGCATGATAAGTGTTTTTACACCTTTATTTTCAAATTCTGCTTTTAATTCTTCCACATTTGTTTTGCTTGAAACATAGTTCATGACAACATTATATCCATTGTCTGCAAATTTTAAGGCAACTTCTTTCCCAATTCCTCTTGAAGCTCCTGTGACAAATACAGTTTTATTTTCTTCCATTTTATTCATTCCCTTCTAAATATTTTTCTAAGCTATCTACATTATTGATATTAAATGTTTTTGCTTCTTTATTATCTTTTTTTACAAATCCTGTTAACGTTCTTCCTGGTCCAATTTCTACATATTCTTCTACTTGTTCTTGTTCCATTAATTTGATTGCTTTATCAAATCTTACTGGGCTAATAATATGATTCGCTAAAATTTCTTTTATGTTATCATTTTCACCATAATATGTACCATCAATATTTTTAATTACTTTCACCTTTGTGTCAAGATGAAAATCAATATTTACCAATTCTTTTTCATATGCTTCTTTTGCTTTTTCTAATTTGATTGTATGGAATGGTCCACTCGTATTTAATTTGATTGCTCTTTTGGCACCTTGTGATTTTAATACTTCCATTGCTTCATCAATTGCATCTTCTTGTCCTGATATAACAGTTTGTACACTACAATTATAATTTGCAACTACAAGAAATTTATTTTCTTTTGCAATTTCTTTACAAACTTCCTCTATTTTTTCTGAATCTAATCCAATAATGGCTGCCATAGAAAATTTTTCATCAGGTAGCAGATTTCCCATGTAATATCCTCTTTTTTGGATTAATTTAATTCCATCTTCAAAACTGATGATTCCTGCATAAATTAAAGCTCCATATTCTCCTAAACTTAATCCTGTTGCAATATCTGCTTCTATTCCTTTTGATTTTAAAACTTCTAATATTGCCAAACTAGTTGTTAATATCGCAATTTGTGTGTTTTCTGTTTTATTTAATTCTTCCTCTGGACCTTCAAAGCAAAGTGTTTTTACATCCATTCCAGATATTCTTGAAGCTTCATCATAGATTTTTTTTGCTTCATCATATTTTTCATAAATATCTTTCCCCATTCCTACAACTTGTGCACCTTGTCCAGGGAATAAAAATGCTCTTTTCATTCTTTCTTCATCCTTTCTTATATTTCCATCAAGATACTTCCTGTATTTAATCCACCACCATATCCTAATAGAATAATTTTGTCACCTGTTTTTAAAAGTTGTTGTTTTTGCATGTCATGTAAGGCAATTGGTATACTAGCACAAAAAGTATTTCCTCTTTCTTGTATATTGGTATACATCTTTTCCATTCCTATATGTAATCTTGATGCAATTGCTTTTATAATTTTTAAATTAGATTGATGTGCTACAATATATTTTACATCCTGTAATGTGATATTGGCTTTTTCTAATAATTCATTTACATTTTCAATCGTTCTCGTTACAGCATATTTATATACTTCTTTTCCATTCATATATACATTTTTTCCATATTGATATGCTAAAATATGATTTTTGTCTTCTTCTGCTTTAATATTAGACACATATATTTTCTGAGAAGTGCTTTCTTCTTTTTCTACTAGTGTTGCTCCAGCACCATCAGATAAAACCACTGCTGTTCCTATATCTTTTTTATCAATAATACCAGATAATTTGTCTGCTCCTATAATTAAGGCTTTTCTTATATTTTTTGAATCTATATATGCTTTAGCAATATCAAATGCATTAATATATCCACCACATCCAGCTAATATATCAAAACATATACATGGTGAAAGTCTTAATTCTTTTTGTACATAATTGGATATTCCAGGCATTAACATATCTGTACTTGTTGTTGCAGCTATAATAAGATCTATGTTTTGTTTCTGTTCTTCTGAGATAAATATATTTTTTACGGCTTCTACTGCCATTTCTTGTATAGTTTCATTTACTGCATAATATCTATTTTTTATTCCTGTTCTTTTTTCAATATATCCACTTTCTAAATTTAATGTTTTTTCTAATTCATCATTTTTTATCTGTTTTTGAGGAAAATATATGCCATTAGTTACTATATGTATATTACTCACTGAATACCTCTTTCCTGTTTTTTTATAAAAATACGCCATATATATTTATATACTATTTTTGCATTTTTTTCTATTAGTATGACTGGTCAAAAAAATAAAGAATATTTACTTAAATCCAAGCAAATATTCTTTAATATTTATTCCTCACTATTTTGTTCTTCTACATTATTTTGTTGTACTTCATTATTTGGTTCACTATTTTCTTCTGTTGTTGTATTACTTACTTGATTATTGTTTTCCTCATTATTAGTTGTTGTATTAGATGAAGAATCACTTGTATTATCATTTGATGTAGATTCTAATACGCCTAATCTATCTAAATATTCTTCTACATCATATGTTTTATCGTTTGCTGTCATTAAATATTGTTTTTCTCCTCCACTAATAACCATATATATATCATCTACAAATGCTTTAATTGGTTGTTCTCCTGATGCATTTAATAATGTATATCGATTATCTATACATGCTACTATTACATTATAGTCTGGAATAACTAATAAGTTTGTAGCTTCTCTATTGCTACTTGCTATATATCCTAAGCTGTCATATTCAAATTGTACAAGTTGGTTTCCATCTGTGTCAAATAATCCCCATTTATTATTTCTCATAACAGGTATTAAGCTATCTATTAATATATATCCTGTTTTTAAGTCATTTTCTTCAAATCGTGATATATCCACTCCTATTTGATCATTTTCTGCATATATAACTGTATTTCCATTTAAATCAATAACGCCATATCGATGATTTCTACTTACCAAATATAGGCCTGCATCATAGTCCATTAATTCTATACTATCATAATTAATATTTACTTTTGTTTTCTTATCAATTCCTATAATTCCATATTTATCATCACTACATACGATAAAGTCTCCTGTGGATTCTTGGTAACGAACTTCATCATATTTACATTCTAATATTTGACTTCCATCTGTTGCATTGATTACCCCAAAATGCTTATCATCTGTAACAACTAACATGTTTTTTATAATTGTTTTCTCATTTTCAAAAGTATCACTCAAACTCGTATATCCATAATCTAAAACTGCATTTGTATAAGAGTTAATCAAATATGGTGTTGTATAAATTGTAATGGTATTATTCGGTTGATCATAAGAAAATGTTGTATTAAATGCTTTTTGCATTCCGTCTGTTGTTATATATAATTCACCATTAATTGCTTTTACAGGTTTGTCCATATATATATATGTATAATTCTTGCTACCTTCTTCTAAATTCAATTTATATATTTTATTAGAATTTAATGTAAGGTTTGCTACTTCTCCCTCACATTCTACATAGCATTTGCTATTATCTTCAGATCTATTGCTATATTCTCCGTTATAACAATTATATCCTAAGTGAGAAGATATTGCTCTAACCGGTACATAAATGGTTCCATCATTTTCAAATACTAGTAAATTTTTAACATCTGCATTTTCCATATCATTAACATATACACGTAAAACTGTTCCTTGCAAATACATCATATAGGAAACAATTCCTATAATCGCTATGACAATTAATACTATAAAAACTATGATTATTTTTATAATATTTTTTGTTTTATTTTCTTTATTGTTTGAAAAATCTTCATCTAATAAATTCATATACACCCTCCTACTTTTCCTTACTTTTCAGCTTCGTAACCATATTTTGCATAAAATTCATTTCTAAAAGTTGCTAAATTATCTCTCTCTATTTCTATTCTAACCTTTTCCATTAAATTAGTCAAGAACCTTAAATTATGTATTGATAATAATCTAACCCCTAAAATCTCATTTGCCTTGATAAGATGCCTTATATAAGCTCTAGAATAATTTTTACAAGTATAACAATCACATTCTTCGTCTAATGGATTCCAATCTCTTTCATAAGTCGCATTTCTCACAACAACTTTTCCATGAGATGTTAAGGCTGTTCCATTTCTAGCTATTCTTGTAGGTAATACACAATCACACATGTCAATTCCACTAATTGCTGCTTCTATTAAATAGTCTGGTGTTCCCACTCCCATTAAATATCTTGGCTTATCTTTTGGCATTAATGGTGTTGTAAAACGAAGCATTTTTAAGAATTCTTCTTTTGGCTCTCCTACACTAATTCCACCAATTGCATATCCTGGCAAATCTAATTTAATCAATTCTTTTGCACTTTGCTCTCTTAAATCTTCATAAAATCCACCTTGAATAATTCCAAAAAGTGCTTGATTTTCTGTTTTATGTGCTTCTTTACATCTTTTTGCCCATCTAGTCGTTCTTTCCATAGATTGTTTTGTATATTCATAACTTGCTGGATATTCTACACATTCATCAAATGCCATAATAATATCTGCACCTAAATCTTCTTCTGTTTTCATAACACTTTCTGGTGAGAAGAAATGTTTGCTTCCATCTAAATGAGATCTAAATTCTACACCTTCTTCTGAAATAGTCCTTAAATCACCTAAACTAAATACTTGAAATCCACCACTATCTGTTAAAATAGGTCTATCCCATTTCATAAAGTTATGAAGTCCACCTGCTTCTTTTACAATATCTTGCCTTGGTCTTAAGTATAAATGATAAGTGTTGGCTAATATAATCTGTGCTCCTACCATTTCTTTTAATTCTTCCGGTGTCATTGATTTTACAGTTGCTTGTGTTCCTACTGGCATAAATACTGGTGTTTGTATATCTCCATGAGGTGTATGAATAACGCCTCTTCTGGCTCCTGTTTGTTTACATTCATGTAATAGCTCATAGGTTACTGCTGGTTTCATGATTCCTCCTTTTTTATCACGGTTGCCAAAGGGGACGGGCCATTTTGGCAACTTGATTTTTGTATGTTTAATATAATTTTTTTCCCTTCCACAATAGGTTGCCAAAATGGCCCGTCCCCTTTGGCAACCTATTGAATAAACATAGCATCTCCAAAACTAAAAAATCGATACTTTTCTTTTACTGCTTCATTGTATGCTTTCATAATATAATCTTTTCCAGCTAAAGCAGATACTAACATTAACAAAGTAGATTGTGGTAAATGGAAATTAGTAATTAATCCATCTAGACATTTAAAATGATATCCTGGGTAAATAAAGATACTAGTATCTGCTTCTGTTTTTTTTACCAATCCATTTTCATCTGCAATCGTTTCTAATACTCTGCAAGAAGTTGTTCCAACAGCAATCACTCTTTTCCCTTGTTTTTTTGTTTCATTAATTTTGTCAACATCTTCTTGTTTGATATAAAAATGTTCTGTATGCATTTCGTGATTTTCTACATTTTCTTCTTTTACAGGTCTAAAAGTTCCAATACCAACATGTAATGTTACATTAGCAATTTTGACACCTTTTTCTTCTATTTTCTTTAATAATTCTGGTGTAAAATGCAAACCTGCTGTTGGTGCTGCTGCTGAACCATTATATTTTGCATAAACCGTTTGATATCTATCATTATCTTTTAATTCCTCATGAATATATGGTGGTAATGGCATTAATCCAATTTTATCTAAAATTTCGTTAAAAATACCTTGATATGTAAATTTTACTTTTCTTGTTCCTCCTGGCATAACCTCTAAAATTTCAGCTGTTAATAATCCATCACCAAAAATAACTTTTGTACCCACATGAAGCTTATTACCTGGTCTTACAATCGTTTCCCAAATATCGCCCTCCATATTTTTTAATAATAAAAACTCTACTTTTGCTCCTGTTTCTTTTTTTCCATAAATTCTAGCAGGAATTACCTTTGTATTATTTCTTACTAAACAATCCCCTGGTTCTAAATAGTCAATAATATTTTTAAATGTTTTATGTTCAATAGTTTGCTTACTTCTATCTAAAATCATTAATCTAGATTCATCTCTTTTTTCTATGGGTGTTTGTGCAATTAATTCTTCTGGTAAATCATAATTAAATTCTGATACTTTCATAATTCCTCCTCATATACTGCTTTTTTCCTATACAATAAAAAATGTCCAAAAAGAAACGTCCCCAATTGCCCCAATATTTCTAAATAAATTATTAAATATTCCTCTAATCTCTTCAATAATATTTTGTGGTTCTGTATAAACTTTTAACTCATAAGGATATGTAAAATTTGATCTTTTTGCAGGTTTTAATGTATATATTTCATTTGGCAACCCTAGATATCCATTTGATGTATATATTTCTTGATTCATATAGTCTTTATACCATTCTTTTTGCCCTATTAAGTATTCATTTTCATATCCATATTCTTTATAGTCATGTAATGCTGGTATATCGTAGTTATATTCTTTTGCCGTTCTTTCTAATGAATGTAAAAATTCATGTAAAAATACTTCCTCTGGGAATTGGTTAATCCTTCTGTCATATTTATATATGTAACTTCTTGAACTGTTTGGTAATCGAATATTGGAAAATCCAATTCCATAATAGTCCATAGAACCTAATCCTATCCAATCTTTGATTTCAATATCATCTTCATATTCTTCATTTCCTAATCTGACAACCACAAAAATATGGTCATAATTGTTTTGATTAATGATATCTTTTATTTGTTTTTCTATATCTTCTGGTGCAACATAATATCCAAATTCGTTATCATATGATAAAGATGTAATTGGTTCTTGTATTTCATATATGTCACAATTTGCTGTCATTTTTCCTTTTGATAATATATTACAAGAATCTTCAAATCTCTCTATTGTATTTTTGATATCTGTAATATCTGTATTTGTCACTTGAATATCAATTTCTTTATTATCTATGATAACATTTGTATTTTCAAAAATAAAACAAGCAAAATTCCAATTACTATCTTCTTCAGCTTGTCCTTCTTCCATTTTAAAATCAGAAAACCAAGCTTCTCCTTTGGCATATCCTCCTGTTCCTCCCAATCGAAAGGCGATGTCTACTGTATCCCTATTTTTCGAATTAAATATAAATTCTACTTCTTGCCAATCACTATCGCCACTGACAGCAACAGATCTTTCTACTGTATCAGAAATGGAAATCTGTGCTCCTATACTAGAAACATTTTTATCTGCTTCCACTCCCTTTGTTTTTATCATACAAGTCACTCTATATGGTGTATTTTTTTCTACTTGCACTTCTTTTGAAAACATTGCATCATTGAATTCATTTGATGTTATTCTATAACTATTCATCTCTGAATATTTTACTTCTCCATCTCTTTTAAATTCTGATGTATGCAATTTGGCTTCACTACGTATAAAATCATTAAAATTATTACTTTGATAAAATTGATATGCTAAATATACTGCAATCATTAAAATAACAAAGGTAAATATGTTAATGATTAAAGCTTTCGCACTTCTATTTTTTCTCATACCCTATTTTCCTTTTTATTATTCTTTTTCTAATAATATAATGTTGTATACATAATTTTGATATTTTGTATCAAATTCTGTAGGCTCAATTAATGTTTTTATTCCTTCTTTTGGGAATGCATTATATAATCCACAATCTCCTGAATCAATTAGCCAAATTCTTCCATGATAGTCTTTTAAGATATCCTCGTAATTATATATAATTTCCATACCTGGTCCATAAGCTTTATATGCTTCTTCTACATCCCAATATCCCCCATTATAAAAATATTGTTTACTGTCTGGAAAAAAGGCTGCAATGACACCACCATTTCCTATATTGGAATAAATTAAAATATCATCTAATTCAATATTTTCTTTTAAATATTCTATTTGTTTCATATTACTTTCATCATAATTTATCATTATATTTGTAATATTACTCATACAACCTAAAATAAATATTACTGCACATATAACATATGTTAGCCATTTTCTTTTTTCTTTTGACATAAAAAATGCTAGTCCGAAAATATATAGTCCTGTTATCACAATTAAATATCTTGCGTATAAAATTGGTGTAAATATAGAAATAATTAACACAGCTATTATAACCAATAAATATACACTAATTGCTAATATTCCTGGTAAAATTTCTTCTTTTTGCTTTTTTGCTTGATAAATTCTATATAGTGTATATATATACATTCCTATTGAAGCTATTAATGCTATAATTGTTTGTAAATTAAATGCAAAATCAGAATCTAACTGTCTTCTAAATTGAAAAGTTGGTACTTCGATTAATGTGCTAAATTGTAAGGCTATCCAAAATCCGCTTTCTACATGTGCCACTTGTCCTTTTAAATACCATAGCCATGGAATATATAAAAGAATTTGTATCACTGCTAAAACAATAAAATTTCTTAATAATTTTGAATTTTCTTTTCTATTTTTTATTAAATAGATTAGCAAGAATAAATTAATAATTCCCGCTGTTGCTAATGCATAATAATGTATATAACATACTGAAATGCTAAATATTCCAAATAGAATTAAATTTTTGTTTTGTAATTTGAATTCATTCTTTTCTTTTACATTTTTATATATTCGATATGCATAAATTGCCATCAAAGTCACAATTAAACATGACCATGAATACATTCTGATTTCTTGGCTATATGTACACATAATTGGTAAGAAATAAGTTAAAAATGAAAATAGTATACCTACTCTTTCACCAAAATCTTTTCGTATATGGGTATAACCTAAAATCCCCAATATTCCAATTGCTAATACAGAAAATACTCTAAATGCAATAATATTATTTCCAAAAATCATCCAAACAATATGTAATACCCAATAATATAATGGAGGATGAACATCATTTCCTGTTATATTCCATATTTCACTAAAACTATGTTTTGCAATAGCTACTGAATAGCTTTCATCAAACCAAATATTTTCATGAAAAGCTGATAAACTGATAAATATAATCCCTAATATAATAATTCCTATATGTATATATTTACTTTTTTTGTTAATCTTTTTTAATTGTTTCATATTTTTCTCCTATATTTTTTTCTTCCATAATAATAAGTGGAACATTATTTTATTGTCATCCTTAACAACATTAAAACGTCCACTTATCTTTTTTATTTATTCTATTTTTTAAACTAATTCTTTTTCAGTTTGTGCTTTACCATTATTAGAAACATCTGCTATTTTTATACTTCTTACATGGTTTATTTTCTCCCAAGAAGTATTTCTAATAAATAAGCATTTAAAGTTTATACATAACCATGTTAATAAAAATAGTGGATAACAAAGCAATCCTTTTGCCATTGGTTTTATTTTTCTTCCATCTAGCCACATTGCAAACATTCCTACAAATATTGGTAATACAAATGTTGGAACCAAATACATAATTAAGTTTTTGATTAATTCTGCTGTTGTAATAGATGCTGAATTATACATGATAAAGTTTGATAATAATAATGCAATCGTTATAATAAACATTGGTATGCTTCCAACAATATATAATAAACCATCAAGATTTATCATTTTCTTGTTTTCTTTAGCTGCTGTTGCTAATTCTTTTGTATATCTCTTAATACATTGTATATGACCAACTGTCCATCTACTTCTTTGTGACCAACTTTGTCTAAATCCTGTTGGTTGTTCATCATATACGATAGCATCTGTTGCCCAACCTAATTTTTTACCTTTGATAATTCTTTTTAAAGAAAATTCAATATCTTCTGTTAATGTTTCTGTATCCCAACCTTGTGGTTTAATAATATCAAATTTTACCATAAATCCTGTACCATTTAATAATGGTGATAATCCGATATTATATCTAGCTAAATGATAAAATCTATGCATTTGCCAATAGAAGATAGCATATCCTGCTGTTATCCAGTTATCAGATGGATTTTTGATATCTCTATAACCTTGTACAACATCTTCTCCTTGACATAGCTTTTTATTCATATTTTTTATAAAGTTCTTATCAACGATATTATCTGCATCAAATACAAAGAAAGCATCATATGGTGCATTTTCAGCTATTTTTTGTTGTAAAAACCAATTTAGTGCATATCCTTTTGTTTTCTTAGTTGCATCAAATCTTTCATAAACAATCGCACCAGCTTCTTTTGCAATTTTTGCTGTATTATCTGTACAATTATCAGCAATAACATATATATCATATAAGTCTTTATTGTAAGTTTGGTTTTTTAAACTTTCGATTAAATTTCCTACAACTGCTTCTTCGTTATGTGCTGGTATAATTGCCATAAAACGATGCTCTTTATTTACTTTTAAAGGTTTATCCTTTAATTTTACTAAAGAACATAAACTAATAACAACTTGATATAGCCAAAAAATTGTTACTGTCCATACTAAAGCTTCTCTTAGTATATATAAATAATCCATTTTTTTACCTCTCTTTTAATATACTTTCTATATATTATTATACTACCTTTTATATTATACTATTATTGCCAAAATATTGCAACTTTTTTAATAAAATTTAATATATTTTTAATAAATTTTACATACCTCTTTCTCCACGCATATTTTCGGCATCTGCTTCTATATCTTCTTCTAAATCTTCTTGAAATTCTTCTAGGGTTTTATCTTCATCTCTGTTTTCCCATGCTCTTTCTACCATTTCTCTAACTTCGTTTTCCGTAAACTTATCTGCAATTTCTCCATTCTGCATTAATTTTTCTACCGTATCATCTACATGATTATGATTTGATGTATTTGGATTTCCATCCATATCTTCTTGCCTCATTTCTTCGCATGGTTCTTCTTGAGCATTTTCATGTTGTTTTGCTTCTTGATATGAAGCTTCTACCGAACGATACCCATCTTGATATTCTTGCGATAATTTTTGTGTTTGTTCATCCATACCCTCTACTGGATTTTTTGAATGTGAAGTTTCTAACTGTTTATCTAAACTTTTATTTCCTTCAATACCATTTCCACCTATTGTTTTATTAGCAGAATGGTATACTTCTACTTCTCCATATTGCCCTTTTTCTATTCCTATCGTTTCTTGTCCCTGTACTCTTAACCTGGTTAATACATCTCCTTTTTTCGCAGGCTGATTTTTGTTTTGTCTTACTTGATAATTTTGCTCTTCTGGATTCGTTCCTTCTTGTGTATCATTTTCCAAATCTAAAGCTCTTACAATTGGTTTTCCATCTTTTCCAGTTTTATTTGTTATGACAACAGCTTCATATCTTGATGAATGTCCTTCTAATCTTTTTCCATTTTCATCTCTTAAATTGTCTAACTCATCTGATTCTACAATACCTAATTTTCCGTTTTTTTCATCTGCCCCTTTAATTACTCCTGCTTTTTCTAATTTTTCTCCTATTGAGTCCATATCTGTTGCCATTGTATCCATAGCTACTTCTTGTTTTATCTGTATATCGCCTGTTGTATTTTCTACTTTTTGTTTTCTTCCTCTAATTGGTTCTTCTTGTTTTCTACCTTTTTTTTGACTTGCATCTACTTTTTCTGATTTTTTATCTTTTTCTTCTGTTCCGATTGTTTTTTGATATCCCATTTGTCTATCATAAACATTTTCTTCTTGTTCCTTTTGGGATTCTGTTTTCATAATTTCTTCTTTTCCTGCTGTCTCAATTACTTGTGTTATCTCATCTCTTATTTGACCAGACAATTCATTTTCTAAGGTATTTTCTCTAAATACGATTAATGTATCTGCCATGATATTCGGGTCAAATACACCTACCACTTCACTTCCTAAAATATATTTATATAATTCTCCATCTTTTTCTACTCCTAATTGTTTATTTTCACCATTCACATTTACACTGCCTAATACTTTCATAACTTTTTTATGTATATATTAAATATACATATCTCCTTTCTTTATTTTTAATATATTTGCCTATTCTCTTTCTCTTTTTTATATTATAGTATAATTCTAAATTTTCTTCAATAAATTTAAGAAAGTTTTCGTTTACTATTTTTATGTTTTATGATATAATAAAAAATAGGGATAAATATTTTTCTACGTAATAACAAAATCCTGAAGAAATCATAAAATTAAAAGGGGTTTTTATGAAAAAAGAAATCAAAGAATGGAATTCTGTAAACACTTCCATAAATAATAAAGAATTTTTAAATATCATTGAAGACCTAGTAAATAATGAGACTGTACAAGAAATGAAAAAATATAGACAACATTACGAAACCACCTGTTTTGACCATTGCTATATGGTTTCTTATTATTGTTATCTAATATGTAAAAAATATCATCTAGATTATACATCAGCCACAAGAGCTGCTATGTTACATGACTTGTTTTTATATGATTGGCGTGTTCGTCAGCCTGATAGAAAAGGACTACATGCTTTCACACATGGAAAAACGGCTTGTGACAATGCCAGTAAATTATTTGATTTATCTCAAAAAGAAAAAGATATGATTTTGACACATATGTGGCCAGTGACAATGCAATTTCCAACATCAGTTGAAGGTCTTATTTTAACTTTTGTAGATAAATATTGTGCTATGTCTGAAACTTTTGAAGTACTAAAATCTAGAATATTTATGAAAAAAGCATTCCGCTATGCTTATGTATTTTTTAGTTTATTAATGATACGATTTTAAAACTTATTTTATATATAAAAACGTTCCCTGCTAAGGAACGTTTTTTGTTTATGTTTATAATATTGATAAATTCAACAAAGTTTCCAATTTCTATTCTCATTTCATAATTTTTATAATATAATGACAATGTATAAAAAATATAATTATATTTTTATCTAGTATTAAAAAATCAGGTGATTTATATGAAAAAAATTTTATTCAAAGGCTGTGGAACAGCTATCAGTACACCTTTTGACGAGAATGGTGTTAATCTTAAAGAATTTGAAAGACTTGTTAATTTTCAAATTGAAAATGGCGTAGATGCCATTATTGTGTGTGGAACGACAGGCGAATCTTCTACTATGACAGAAGAAGAAAAAGATGCTACGATTTCTTGTGCTGTCAAAACGGCTAACGGAAGAGTACCTATTATTGCTGGTACTGGCGGAAATAACACCATAAAGGTTATTGAAAATTCTAAAAAAGCAGAAGCTTTAGGTGTTGATGGACTTTTAATTGTTACTCCTTATTACAATAAATGTACACAAAAAGGATTAATTGAACATTATAAAGTAATTGCTGAAAGTGTATCTTTACCAATTATTTTGTATAGTGTACCAAGTAGAACTGGTGTCAATATTTTACCAGAAACTTGTTTAGAACTATCTAAAATGGATAACATTGTTGCTATCAAAGAAGCAAGTGGCAATTTATCACAAGTAGCCGAAATTGCACATTTATGTGGAGATAATTTACATATTTATTCAGGAAATGATGATCAAATATTGCCTATTTTATCATTAGGAGGACTTGGTGTCATATCTGTTTTATCAAATGTAAAACCACAATATACACATGATATGGTTCAAAACTTTTTTGATGGTAATATTAAAAAAGCTACAAAAATGCAATTAGATGCTTTACCTTTGATAAAAGCTCTATTCTCAGAAGTGAACCCTATTCCTGTTAAAGCTGCTTTAAATCATATTGGCTATCATTATGGAATTCCTAGATTACCACTTACCAAAATGAGTAGTGATAAAGAACAAAAATTGATTGAAGAATTAGATAAATTAAAAGGAGTATAGTAACGAATTCTACTTATAGTGAAAAAAATATAATAAATTTATATTTTAGAAATTACGAATTATACATAAATTTAAACAAGATATAATAACGTATGTAGTAAACAAATCATAATGAATTTTAATAATAAAATTTTGTAAATAATGGAGGTATCAAATGTTAAACGTATTCGTAAATGGTTGTAATGGAAAAATGGGAAATGTAGTATGCAACTTGGTAGAAGAAAATGAAAACATGCAAGTGATTGGCGGATTTGACAAAGTAAGTTATTCTGATTCTAAATTCCCAATTTTTACAGAAATAGAAAGTATTACTGTAAAACCAGATGTTATTATTGACTTTTCTCTTCCTGTTGCAACATTAAATATATTAAATTATGCAAAAACAAATAAAATACCAATGGTTATTGCCACAACTGGATTTACAGATGAAGAAGCAAAAATGATTGAAGAAGCAAGTAAAACAATTCCTATCTTTAAATCTGCTAATATGTCTTTTGACATTATGCTTATGAAAAAAATGGTTTCTTGGCTTGCTCCATTTTTAAAAAATACAGATATTGAAATTATTGAAGCACATCATAATAGAAAAGTCGATAGTCCAAGCGGTACTGCCCAAATGTTAGCAGATAGTATTAATGAATCTTTAGGAAATACCCTTCATTGTGAATATAACAGACATGATAAACATGAAAAAAGAGATAAAAATGAAATTGGAATGTCTTCTATCAGAGGCGGAAATATTGTTGGAGAACATTCTGTTCAATTTATTGGTAATTTTGAAACTTTTGAAATCAAACATACCAGTTATTCCAGAAATGTATTTGCAGAAGGCGCTTTAAGAGCTGCTGAATTTATTGTAAATGTACAGCCTGGCATATATGCTATGGAAGATATGTTTGATTAATGACAGTTTGGGACAATTGGGGACGTTTCTCTTTGGACATTTTTATCTTTAGGATTTTATAAAAACACATTTTTAAAGTAAGATGAATCACATTCATCTTACTTTTGTTTTTGCACTACTTTATTCATTTTTTAAGTTCTTATTCTATTGTTTTCCATTCTGTACCATCCCAAGTTGTTTTTACATCTAATGTTGGGAACTGATTTTCATGATATATCCATTTAGCCCAGCCCGTTGTATCGATATTATCTCCATTCCCACCTGTTTCAATAAATGTATTTAACTCATCAACAAATTCTTTTGATTTCATTTGTGTTTCTTCATAATCAATTATATATTCATTACCTATTGCACTTCCTTTTAGATTAAAACAGTTCTTTATTTGATTTATATTTCCTCCTGTCACAGAAGCACATTTTCCTGTATTAATTGTATTAAAAATTTGTATTTTGTCATCAGTATAAATATTTCTTGTTATTGCTGCTGCAGAATCATTACCATTTATACAATTGTAAATTAATGAACTTTTGCTCCAATCCCATCCAAGAATTCCTGCATTAAATCGTCCTCCTTCTATTTTTCCATAGTTAGCACAATTTATAAATTTACCTTTTTCATATGCACTTCCAGCAATTCCTCCTATAAAAGCACCTGTATCTTTTGACTTTACATTTACTTTATTTACACAATTTATAAATGTAACTCCTGCTCCATTTGTAGAAATTCCTCCTACATTATAATTATTATTTATATTTCCTTCTACTGTTATGTTTTTTATTATAGCTCCTCTATAAGAATCACCAAATAACCCACCTAATATATCACTTTCTTCAAAATTTTCATATAGATTTGTAATTTTGTGATATCTACCATCAAAAGTTCCATAAAAATGATAACCTGTTTTAAATCCAATTGCATAAAATCCGTTACCTGTTGTTAATGTTTCTCTTAATTCTTCTGTCGAATTGCAACTTGGTATATTTCCTTCTGTAATAATTTGACCATTAATATAGGATAAATCTGATTTAAAATCTAAGTTTTTTGTCAATACAATATATTTATTGCTATAACTGGTTCCTGTATTGCAAGCATTAGAAAATGCACATAAATCTTCTATACAATTTATTTGATATGCATCATCTTCTGTATCACCTGATAATTCATTTCCATTCTCGTCTTTTGTAATATCTCCTGGATATTCATCTTCTGCTCTATCAGCTGTTACTGGTCCATTTACTATTCCATCTATATCTACTGTATAATATCGTTTTGTTTCTATAAAATAAACGTATAAAGTATCTTCTCCATCATATAATACCTCTGTTTTTCCATCACCAGTATAATTATCTAATTCATTTTGTAAATTCTCCTTTGTTATATTTCCATATTTATTTTCTCCCATAGTTTGCACAATACATGTGTCTACAGTTTCTTTTTCATTATCTATTTCAGTTTGCTCCTTTGCATTTCCTGCATTTTTTATTAATCCATTATCTCCTGTGATAGCACTTATCGTAATTCCTGCTAGAATTAATAGGATAATAATTGTAATAACCAGTGCTAGTAATGTAATTCCTTTGTTTCCTTTAAATTCTTTTGTTTTCATTTATTTATTCTCCTTTATATTCTTCTTTTAGTTAAACACT
>CASEOS010000011.1 GCA_949289635.1 uncultured Eubacteriales bacterium
CTTTATATAATTTTTGTTTGGCAACTTAATTATATATGATTTGAATCACTTATTCAATTTTTATTATTTTTGTTTCACATCAATTGTAACACTACATTTTCTTTTTTTTCTTTTTTTTCATCATACAATCAAAATACGTGTTACTGTTCAGACGAAAGTAATCTTCCACTGGTGATATGTTATATTTTTAAGTGTTCGAATGCGACCAGAATAGTTTTATAAATTCTTAGGATAAAGGCACAAAGGGTCCTGTTTCCGGGTATTGTTGCGTCTTTATTCTTAGAATTTGTTAAACGGGAATTGGCGGGTAGCCGAGAACCTTAAAAATATAACATATCACCAGTGGAAGATTACTTTCGTCTGAACAGTAACAACAAAAATGTCGCATAGACAAATAAACTCTATGCAACATTAAAATAATCGTAATATATCATTATATGAAACATAAATAGATAAGGCAATTAATATAGAAAATCCTAATAATTGTATATTAATTTCATTTTCTGGTTTCATTGGTTTTCTTCTAATGGCTTCTATAATCAAGATTAATATTTTTCCTCCATCTAATGCTGGAATTGGTAATAAGTTTGTTACACCTAAAGAAATAGAAATTAAAGCCATCAAGTAAATAAATTCTTTAAATCCATTTGTTTGTGAAACCATTTCTCCTATTCCAATTGGTCCTGTCATTTGGTCTATTCCAACATTTCCTGTAAATAATTGTTTTACATTATCTACAATTGAAAATACAAATGTTTTTGTTTCAACTAATCCATAATAGCATCTATTTAAAAATGTATCTGGTGCCATTTTCATGTTAACACCTAAATAATAATTAGAAACATAGTCTGGTGTAAATTCTATATTGATTTCTGCTTTACCTCTTTGAATTGTCAAAGTAATCGATTCCGTTTCTTCTTGTTGTAATGCTTCTATTATTTTATTGGTATTCCCATTGGTTTCTATATTATTAATTTTTGTAATGACATCATTTGCCTGTATTCCTTGCTTTTCACTACTACTACCTTTGTCTACCATAATTACCTGACATTTATCATCTAAATACATTCCTGTAACTTTTGATTTTACTTCAGTAGGTTTTACATGAATTTCTAAAGTTTCTTCATTTCTTTCTACTTTCACAAGAATGTCTTCTCCAGTAGCATTTTGCATAATATCATCTAAGTCATATTTATTATCTACTTTTTTTCCATTTAATTCTACAATCACATCTCCACTTTGTATTCCTGCTTTCTCTGCTGCATATTCAGGAATTGTAGAATCAACCACATTTGAAATATATACCCCTGATGTTGCCATAACAATAAAATAAACTAGTACTGCAAATATGATATTCACAATTGCTCCTGCTGCACATATGGCAATTCTCTTAGGAATACTTGCTTTAGAAAATGATCTATCATCTTCTGATGCTTCATCTTCTCCTTCCATGCTAACATATCCTCCGCAAAGGAATTGCTCTTAATGAATATTTGGTTTCTTTTCCTTGTTTATTCCAAATTCCTGGTCCAAAACCAATCGAAAATTCATTTACTTTTACTTTACAAAGTTTGGCCACTAAAAAGTGGCCAAGTTCATGTATAAAAATGAGAAACCCTAATAATATGATTATTTTTATAGCTGATATAATAAATGTTATCAAACTGCTCCTCCTTATAAAATCAAATTAAAAAAATGTCCAAAAAGAAACGTCCCCAATTGTCCCAAATAACACATATGCAAAAGGTGCTAAAAAGATTAAACTGTCGATTCTATCTAACATTCCACCATGTCCTGGAATTAAGTTGCTATAATCTTTTATGTCCACATATCGTTTGATACTAGATGCTGCAAAATCTCCTACCTGGCCAATGATACTTAGTATAAATCCTACAATTCCTATTGCAATATATGAATATTGCATTCCCCAGAAAGTATTGGCTACATATGTATATATTAGCATAATTAGTATAGCCCCTACTGTTCCTGCTATACAGCCTTCTATAGATTTATTAGGACTAATTTTACTAAATTTATGTTTTCCAAAGTATTTCCCAATAAAATAAGCAAATATGTCTGTTCCCCATGCTGCAAATATTGCATACCAAATTAAAATATTTCCATTTTCCATTCCGTTGATTTTAGCAAAAAACATCAATAGCATAACAACATATAAAATTCCAAATAATGTATAGGCTACATCTTTAAAATTGGTTTTCATTTCTGTTATAATTACTTGAACAAATAGTATTAATAATAATGTAGGAATTGCTAAAATAGCTGTATTCATTAAATAAGGTTCTGGTATAACATGAATTAAGGCAATACTAAAACAACTTAGGTATCCTATCCATCTTACTGGTTTTGCAATCTTTGAAATTGCATTAAAATATTCATCCATTGCTAATATGGCAATAATTGCTAAAGCAACATCTACTATATAAACATTTCCAATAATTAATACAATTAGTACTAATGGAAATCCTAATAAACCTGATGTAATTCTTTTTATATCCATAATGACTCCTCTTCTTTTTTCTTTCTTATTATATGTAAAAATATATTTATTATCATGATATCTCACTGTTTGTGTATCTTTTTTAGTTTGCTCCAAATTTTCTGGTTCTTTTTTCATACTCTACAATTGCATTATCTAAATCTTCTTCTGTAAAGTCTGGCCAATTTTTATCAATAAATAAAAATTCACTATATACCAATTGCCATGGTAGGAAATTACTTAATCGTAGTTCTCCACTTGTTCTAATTAATAAATCTGGATCTGGTTCACCTTTTGTATATAAGTTATTGGAAACCATTTCTTCTGATATATCCTGTATATCAATTTTTCCCTCTTTGACTTCTTGTGCTATTTGTTTGATTGCTTTTACTAGTTCATCTCTTCCACCATAATTTAAAGCAATATTAAAGGTAACTCCTGTATTGTCTTTTGTTCTTTCCATACAATTATATATACTTTTTTGCATTCCTGGTGCTAATGCAGATATATCTCCTAATATTTTTACACGAATATTTTCTGTATCAGCCCTTTTAGAATAATCATCTAAATAATTTTGCAAAAGCATCATTAATGCTTTTACTTCCTCTTCTGTTCTCTTCCAATTTTCTGTTGAAAATGCATATACAGTAATGTATTCTAATCCTATTTTATTGGCATATCTAACAATTTTTTCTAATGTTTTTGCTCCTGCTTTATGTCCAAAGCTAGCAGGTTTTCCTTGAGCTTTTGCCCATCTTCTATTCCCGTCCATAATAATGGCAATATGTCTAGGCATGTATTGTTTATCAAACATGTTTATTCTCCCTCTTATTTATTACGTTCTTTTATGTATTTTGCTAATTCTATTAAGAATTCTGCTTTTTCATGATATATATCTAATTCTTCTATTGCTTCTTTTGTTAATTTTTCTAATTTTTCCTTTGCACCTTGTAATCCATATTCAGAAACATATGTACATTTTCCTAATATCTTATCATTTCCGACTGGCTTTCCTAAAACCTTTTCATCTCCTTCTTCTGATAAGATATCATCTTTTATTTGAAATGCCAATCCTATTTTTTCTGCATAAGTTGTTAACCTGTCTAAATCTTCTTTTGAAGCATCTGCCAATATTGCCCCCATTCTCACACATAAAATTAGTAAAGCACCTGTTTTATGTTTATGAATGTATTCTAAGGTTTTTTCTGAAATTTGTTGTCCTTCTACTTTTGTATCTACAAATTCTCCTACAATCATTTTGCTAACTGCATCTGAAAATTCTTGAAATATTTTTATCTTTTTAGGTAAGTCTTCTTTCTCAGAATTTTCCAAAGTTTTGCTAATCACCCTATATGCATGATTTAGTAATCCATCTCCCGCTAAAATAGCTGTTGCTTCATTGAATTGTTTATGATTGGTTGGTTTCCCATGTCTAAAATCATCATTATCAATTCCTGGTAAATCATCATGAATTAATGAAAAATTATGTACCATTTCAATTGCTACTGCAAATGGCATACATTCCTGGATATCTTCTTTAAAGATTTGATATGTTGCAATGACTAAAATAGGTCTTAATCTTTTTCCACTAGCCATCAAGCTATATTCCATTGAACGATTTAACATTTCTTCTGGACATGTCTTTGTTTCTATATATTTTTCCAACTCACGATTTATCAATTCTTGATATTGTTTTAGTTTTTCGCTAAAGTCCATATCTTGTCTGACCTTTCTAACTTACACACTCATGATTTCTTTTTCTTTTTTTGCTAATATTTCATCAATTTCTTCTACATGTTTATCTGTCAATTTTTGTATTTCATTTTCTGCATTTTTTAGTTCATCTTCTGTCATATTTCCTTCTTTTTGTTCTGCTTTTGCTTCTTCAATTCCATCTCTTCTAATAGCTCTTATAGCTACTTTTGCTTCTTCTGCCATTTTCTTTACATCTTTTACTAATTCTTTTCTTCTCTCTTCATTTAATTCAGGGAAAGCTAGTCTTATGACTTTTCCATCATTATTTGGATTGATTCCAATATCTGAAGCTAAGATTGCTTTTTCAATTTCTTTTAAAACACTTAAATCCCATGGTTGGATAACAATTAATCTAGCTTCTGGAACAGATATTCCTGCTACTTGATTAATTGGTGTTGGTGTTCCATAATAATCTATTTTTACTTTATTTAATATGGCAGGGTTTGCTCTTCCTGCTCTCACTTCTGCTAATTTTTCAGCAAAATTGTTAATGGTTTTTCCCATTCTTTCTTTTAAATCTTCATAATTCATAATGATCTCTCCTTTTCACTTTTATACATCATTTTTTACTAATGCATTTTTTTCTCATCTTTAAATAAAATTTTATCGTTTTTTTCTAATATCTCCCTGTCTTTGATACCTCTATCAATTTTGGAAATCCTATACGTATTTGCCATCATAATAACAACATATAGAATAAATATTAGATACACTTTTATTTTAAAATATTGAAATTGTGTCATATTCTCTTCTATAAAAATTTCTTTTTCTGTTTTTGTTTGTACTTCTTGTTCTAAGAATGTTTTCCATAAATCTATATACTCTGCATCTGTTTTATTTTCTATTTTCGAATCATAAACATTTCCAAAGTTCTCTTCATTGTTGTATGTTCTATCCAAAATTGCTTCTATATAGAAAAACATGATTAAACAAATAATATTAAAAAATAACAATATTTTTAATAGATGACTTAACATCTTTTTATCTTTTAGTAATATATTAAATAATATAATCAAAATAGTAATAATGGCTAATATAATCATCATTCCATAAATAAATGTGAGTTTTATTTCTTCTAAATAATCAATTATATTTGGTTTATAGAAAAATACTAAAAATATTAAAACCACGAACACTATAATAATGATTATCAATATATTCATTATTAAGCTTACCCTGTTGCTCTTTTTCTTTTGTTCTTTTTTTTCTTGTTTTTTATAGTCTTTTACTCCACTTTCCATATCTATGAAATAACTTTTTTCATATATATTCCTATTTTCTTTCATTTTTCCCCTTAAATTTTCAAAATTTATCTTATGAAACAATGGTTCCTATTTTTTCGCCTTTTACTGCTTTTACAATATTTTCTGGATCTGCGATACCAAATACTAATAAAGGTATATTGTTGTCTCTACACATAGCAGTTGCCGTTGAATCCATGACTTTTAAATCTTTATTTAATACATCTAAATATGAAATTTCTTCAAATCGAATAGCATCTGGTTGTACTTTTGGATCTGCAGAATATACTGCATCAATTGCTTTTCCTAAAAGGATAATATCTGCTCTAATTTCTGTTGCTCTTAGAACGGCCGCTGTATCTGTTGTGAAATATGGATGTCCTGTACCACAAGCAAATATAACGATTCTTCCTTTTTCTAAATGTTTTTCTGCTTTTCTTTGTATAAATGGTTCTGCAATTTCTCTCATTTCAATAGCAGTTTGCACTCTTGAGTGAAGTCCTCTTGCTTCTAATGCATCTTGCAAAGCTAATCCATTCATAGCAGTTGCTAACATTCCCATATAGTCTGCTGTTGTTTGTTCCATTTGATGTCCATTTCTACCTCTCCAAAAGTTTCCTCCTCCAACAACAATGGCTACTTGTACTCCCATATCTACTACTTCTTTTATCTTATCACATATGTTTCCTACTGTTTTTGCATCTATTCCTGTCTTTTGTTCTCCTGCTAATGCTTCTCCACTTAATTTCAATAGTACTCTTTTATATTTTGCCCCTGACAATTTTTCCACTCTCCTTACTAATTTCTTATCAAAAATATTCTATCATATATTTTAAAAAAATACAGTATTTTTACCAAATTTATTAATTTTTTCTTAAAAATGAAACGTTGAAAACAATCAAAAAAGGGAAATTGGGGACGGACTCATTTTTCCCTTTTTGATTTAAACTTTGATAAATTTTTAATATTACAAAAAAAGGGAAAAATGAGTCCGTCCCCAATTTCCCTTTTTGATTTGTCTTTATTTTAATTGATTCATAACTTCTTCAGCAAAGTTTTCTTCTTTTTTCTCGATTCCTTCACCTTTTTCAAATCTTGCAAATTCTACAACTTCTGCATCTTTTTGTTTTAACAATTCAGATACTTTCATATTTGAATCTTTAACAAATACTTGGTCAACTAAACAAATTTCTTCAAAGAATTTTCTAATTCTTCCTAGTACAATTTTCTCTGCAATTGCTTCTGGTTTTCCTTCATTCATTGTTTGTACTTTTAAGATTTCTTTTTCTTTTTCTACTCTTTCTGCTGGAACTGCTTGTTCATTTAAGTATTCTGGTCTTGCTGCTGCAATTTGCATACATAAATCTTTTGCTAATTCTTTATCACCTTTTGCCATATTGATTAAAACAGCAATTTTTCCATCACCATGAATATATGATTCTAATAATCCTTTTGATTCAAATCTTGCAAATCTTCTGATACTTAAATTTTCACCAATTGTAGCAATTTTTCCTACTAATGCTTCATTAACTGTTTTTCCAGCTTCAAATATAGCTTCTTGATTTAATAACTCTTCTACATCTTTTGGATTTTTTTCAACAACTTGTTTTGCTACATTTTTTACAAATGTTTTGAATTCTTCATTTTTAGCAACAAAGTCTGTCTCTGAATTTACTTCTACGATTGCTCCTACTTTTCCATCTTCTGAGATATATGCTTCAACTAAACCTTCAGCTGCAACTCTTCCTGATTTTTTAGCTGCTTTTGCAATTCCTCTTTCTCTTAATAATTCGATTGCTTTTTCCATATCTCCATCAGTTTCTGTTAAAACTTTTTTGCAATCCATCATTCCTGCACCTGTTTTTTCTCTTAACTCTTTTACTAAGCTAGCTGTTACCATTATAAATTCCTCCTTTTTTATTTTCCTATTTAATAAAAAGAATAGAGCAGAAAAGCCCTACTCTTCTTTTTTAACAAATTTATTATTCTTCTACTTCTTTGTTTTCTTCTTCGTTTGCTACAACTTCTTCTATTGTTGTAGGTTCTTCAGTTTCTACTTCTTGTTGTTCTTCTTCTCCAGCTTCAAAGCTTTCACCTTGTTTACCTTCGATAACTGCATTTGCCATAACATCAGCAATTAATTTTACTGCTCTGATAGCATCATCATTACCTGGAATTGGGTAATCTAATTCTTCTGGATTACAGTTTGTATCCACTAATCCAATTACAGGTATATTTAATTTTTTAGCTTCTAAGATAGCAATTCTTTCTTTTTTAGGATCTACTAAGAAAATAACTCCTGGTAGTTTGTCCATTTCTTTAATTCCACCTAAGTTTCTTTCTAGTTTTTCCATTTCTTTCTTTAATAGAATAACTTCTTTTTTAGGTAATACTTCAAATGTACCATCTTGTTCCATAGCTTCTAAGTCTTTTAATCTTTGAATTCTTTTTTGAATTGTATCAAAGTTTGTTAGCATTCCTCCTAACCATCTTTGATCAACATAGTACATTCCACATTTTAATGCTGCTTCTTTTACACATTCTTGTGCTTGTTTTTTTGTTCCTACAAATAGAACTGTTTTTCCTTCTTCAACTTGTTCTTTTAAGAAAGCATATGCTTCATCAAGTTTTTTAGAAGTTTTTTGTAAATCGATGATGTGAATTCCGTTTCTAGCTTGGAATATATATTCTGCCATTTTAGGATCCCATCTTCTTGTTTGATGTCCAAAGTGAACACCTGCTTCAAGTAATTGTTTCATTGCAACTACTGCCATTTTAAATTCCTCCCTTTTTGTTATTTCTTCCATAAAGTTCTTTGCTTCTCAGGACCAATTATATATTAGCACACCCTTAAAAACTCACTTTATGTGTTTAATACGCTAAATATTATATCAAGTTTTACTATAAAAATCAAGTGTTTTTAACAAAAAAATGTCCATTGGGGACGTTTCTTTTTGGACATTTTATAAAGATTATCCTTCATCTATATTATCCATTAACTCTCTAGCTTCTTTCCAATTTAATACTTTTAGACATTCATATTCTTTTGATAATTTTTTTGAAATTTCTTTTGTATGATCTGTTGATTCTAAATCTGCTACAATAATATTTCTAAAATAGTCTTCTCTTCCATACAAAATTTTAAATAGAATGGATCTTAAAAATCCCTCTATTACCTCTTCTTGGTTTTTAACACCAATAATTAGATAGATTCCTTTACTTTTAAATCTCGTATATGTATTAATATATATAATGTTTTTGATAATTTCATATAAACCATATAAGGCTAATGTCCAAAAGACTGTATTTAATATAAATTCCATATGATTGCCTCCTATGGATTATTATATGCTTTTCTTTTTTCTTTAGTGACTACTCTAATTCTACAAAATTATCCCTAGATATTTATTGTTTTTAGTTTATATGTTGCGAATATGTTGAGAAGTTTTCTCTAAAGTTTAGCTCAAAAAAATAATCCTTTTCCATTATTGGATTAGGATTAATTTTTTATTTTAATTAAACTAATTGTAATATAGCAACTTCTGCCCCGTCTCCTCTTCTAGGACCTACTCTTAAAATTCTAGTATATCCTCCTACATTTTTACCTGCATATTTTGGAGCAATTTCGTTAAATAATTTTGCTGGTAAATCTACATTATTACCTTCGCTATCTGTTACTTTATTAATTGTTCTCATTATTTTTCTTCTTGCATTTAATCTTGATGGCATATCTTTTTGTCTTTTTTCAGTTGTTTCTTCTTTAACAACTTTTAAATATTCTTTACCATTTTTGCTTTTTACTAATTCTGTTACTTTATTTCCTTTAGAATCTAATTTCGCTTTTACAACTTTAACATCAACTTCTTCAAAGTTATCTTTTTCTTTGATTGCTAATGAGATAAGACTATCAGCGATTGCTTTTACTTCTTTTGCTCTTGCTAAAGTTGTTTCAACTTTTCCATACATGATTAAATCTGTTGTTAAAGTTTTTAACATTGCCATTCTGATATCTGTTGTTCTACCTAATTTTCTATTTGTAGCCAATTTTTTCACCTTCCTCTAACTAATGTCAGGGGACACATCTTTTCCTAGGGTATTCCTATTAGGACAAGATATGTCCCCTACCCGTATAAATATGTGTTGACCCTACTTAAATTTTTCTTCTTTTTCAATTTATCTTTATTCGTCTTCTTTTGCAAAATCTAATCCTAATGAATGTAATTTTGCAGTTACTTCGTCAAAAGATTTTTTACCTAAATTTCTTACTTTCATCATGTCAGTTTCAGATTTATTTGTTAAATCTTCTACTGTTGCAATACCTGCTCTCTTCAAGCAGTTGAATGATCTTACTGATAATTCTAGCTCTTCTATTGACATTTCTAATACTTTTTCTTTCTTAGATTCTTCTTTTTCGATCATAACTTGTGTATTTTTAGCTGCTTCTGATAAATCAATAAACAATTCTAAATGTCCTGTCATGACTTTTGCTGCTAAACTTAATGCCTCATGAGCTTTTAAACTACCATCTGTCCATACTTCTATCACTAATTTATCATAATCTACCATTTGTCCAACTCTTGTATTTTCAACTTGATAGTTTACTTTTTTTACTGGTGTATAGATAGAATCTATTGGAAGTACAGATATATCTTGGTTTGGTTTTTTATTCTTTTCAGATGAATTATATCCTCTTCCTCTATCAGCAGTCATTTCAATTTTTAAATGTCCACCTTCTGAAACAGTGGCAATATGTAAATCTGGATTTAATATTTCTACTGTTCCATCAGTAATAATATCTCCTGCTAATACTTCACCTTCACCTTTATGGTCTATTCTCAATATTTTTTCTTCATTTTCTGAAAATTTCAACCTAACACTTT
Source organism: uncultured Eubacteriales bacterium (assembly GCA_949289635.1). Lineage (GTDB taxonomy): Bacteria > Bacillota > Clostridia > TANB77 > CAG-508 > CAG-269. The sequence goes on from CASEOS010000011.1 coordinate 10,374, forward strand.
TTAAGTTTACTATAATTTCTGGTACATCTTCTACAACATTTGGAACTGTTGAAAATTCATGTAATACTCCATCAATTTTAGCACTTGTTATTGCACATCCTGGTAGTGATGAAAGTAGTATTCTTCTTAAAGAATTTCCGATTGTTACTCCGTACCCTCTTTCTAATGGTTCACATACAAATTTTGCATAATTATTTGTATCATCTACCTCTAGACATTCAATATTTGGCTTTTCAAATTCTATCATTTTTACCTCCTAATATTTGAGATTATATCCCAAACTCTTTACAATCTTCATAGGTTTCTTTCGTAAAATCATTACAGTTCCTATTAAACCTTCATAAATTAATTTCTTGAGTAAAGCTCTACTATTAAATGTTCTTCGATTGGAATATCAATATCTTCTCTAGATGCTAATCTTAATACTTTACCACTCATTTTTTCATTATCTTTTTCTAACCAAGCTGGAACTGGTCTCTTAGCAGATTCTTCAACATTTGCTTTTATTGTTGAATTATCTTTTTTAATTTCTCTTACTGTAATAACATCTCCTGGTTTTACTAAGTAAGATGGAATATCTACTTTTTGACCATTTACTTCAAATTGAGCATGATTAACAAATTGTCTTGCTTGTGCTCTTGATGTTCCAAATCCTAATCTATATACAACATTATCTAATCTACTTTCTAAGATTTGTAATAAGTTTTCACCTGTTACACCTTTTTTATTTGAAGCCATTTCAAAATATTTTCTAAATTGTTTTTCTCCAACTCCATAATATGCTTTTGTTTTTTGTTTTTCTCTTAATTGAGTTCCGTATTCAGAAAGTTTTGCTCTTTTTTGTCCATGTTGTCCTGGTGCATAGTTTCTTCTTGAAATACTACATTTATCTGAATAACATCTATCGCCTTTTAAGAACAATTTTTGTCCTTCTCTACGGCATCTACGACATTGTTCGTCTTTATATCTTGCCATTTTATTTCTCCTTTCTATTAATGTCAGGGGACACACCTTACCTTTTGGTCACTTCCACTTAGGTTTAAGGAATGTCCCCTCCCCTTGTGATTTATTGTTGACCATTGCTAAAATGCTCTCCTTTTTTTCATATTTTTATCAGGACACACCAGGAATGTTGTCTCCTTTTTATTTCTTTGAATTATACTCTTCTTCTTTTTGGTGGTCTACAACCATTGTGTGGTATTGGTGTTACATCTTTGATGCTACTTAATTCTAAACCTGCTGTTTGTAAAGCTCTGATTGCAGCTTCTCTACCAGCACCTGGTCCTTTAACAAATACTTCAACTGTTTTTAATCCATGTTCCATAGCTGCTTTTGCTGCTGTTTCAGCAACTTGTCCAGCTGCATATGGTGTGCTTTTTCTAGAACCTTTAAATCCTAATTCTCCAGCACTTCCCCATGAAATTGCATTTCCTTGTACGTCTGTAATTGTTACGATTGTATTGTTAAAACTAGAATGAATGTGTGCTTGACCTTTTTCTATGTTTTTTCTATTTCTTCTGGCAACTGGTTTTCTAGTTGTTTTATTATTAGCCATTGTTATAAATTCCCTCCTTTAAAGTGAAATTATCTCTATTTTTATATAGAATTTAATTTATGTTCATTTTGATTTTTTCAATCTTGCAATTCTTATAAAATTCATTATGTGCAGATTGATGCTTTTCTTTTTTTGTAAAATTGATGAAAAGTATTAAGATGTGCATTTTTGATATTTATTACAAGCCGAAGTATATACTCTTCACATCTTACAAAAATTGATTAGAATTGGTATATTGTGCATTTTTATGAAATTAAGCAGGCTGAAAATGTACTTTTTGTACATTGAAGTCTGATTAATAAATAAAAATGTGCAAGATGCCGATTGTAATCGATTTTTAATTATTTTTTGCTTTTACTAACAAGCTTTCTAGGACCTTTTCTTGTTCTAGCATTTGTTTTTGTTCTTTGTCCTCTTACTGGAAGACCTCTTCTATGTCTTAGACCTCTGTAACATCCAATTTCTGTTAATCTCTTGATGTTTAATGCTACTTCTCTTCTTAGATCACCTTCAACTTTGTATGATTCATCAATAACTTTTCTGATGCTATTAACTTCATCATCAGTTAAATCTTTTACTCTAGTATCTGGATTAATTCCAGCTTTTTCTAAGATTTTTCTAGAACTTGATACACCTATTCCATAGATATATGTTAGTCCTATTTCTACTCTTTTTTCTTTAGGTAAATCTACTCCTGCTATACGAGCCATATGTTTTTGCACCTCCAAAATATTTTTGTTTTTCTTATTATTTTTATCTTTATGGTTTTGTCTTAATCCTATTTAAAGGTGAAATGCTACTAGTGTTTACCCTAGTCTTTAAATTTTCTTAAGACATATATATAAACACAAATTTGATATGTAAATCATTTCTGATTTCACAGCCGCAATCTAATTTGTGTTATTAGCATGTTTTTAAGACTATCCTTGTCTTTGTTTGTGTTTAGGGTTTTCGCAAATTACTCTAATTTTCCCTTTTCTTTTTATTATTTTACATTTATCGCATATTTTCTTTACTGATGGTCTTACTTTCATTTTTTGCACCTCCTAAAATAACTTATATATGTATTTGGGTTAATTTTTATCTATTTTTATTTTGCTCTCCAAGTGATTCTACCTCTATTTAAATCATAAGGTGAAAGTTCTACTTTTACCTTATCTCCTGGTAAAATCTTAATGTAATTCATTCTTAACTTACCTGATATATGGGCTAAAATTTGATGTCCATTTTCTAATTCTACTTTAAATGTTGTATTTGGTAGTGCTTCAACCACTACTCCTTCAACTTCTATAACATCTTCTTTTGACAAATTCTTTCCCTCCTTAAAGAGCTATTTTTACACAAAATTATCCATTGTGTCTAATAACTACTGTATTATACATCATAATTAAAGTATTGTCAATATTTCCGGCTCTTTTTCTGTAATTAAAATTGTATTTTCATAATGAGCAGCTAAACTTCCATCTTCTGTTATAATTGTCCACCCATCATCTAACTCTAAAATGTTTGGTTTTCCTTGAATTACCATAGGTTCTATTGCTAATGTCATACCTGGTTCCAGTCTGATTCCTCTACCTGCTTTTCCATAATTTGGTATACCTGGATCTTCATGCATTTCTCTTCCAATTCCATGTCCTTGGAATTCTCTGACTACTGAATACCCTTGTGAATGAACATATTCACCAATTGCATGACAAACATCACCAATTCGATTGCCTGGTTTTGCATATTGAATTCCTTCAAAAAAGGCTTGTTTGGTAACTTCTACTAATCTTCTTGCTTCTTTAGAAACATTTCCTACTATAAATGTTCTGGCAGCATCTCCATGAAATCCATTCTTTAATGCAACTGTATCTACACTTACGATGTCACCTTCTTTTATTACTTTATGTTTTGAAGGGATTCCATGAATCACTTCATCATTGATTGATACACAAATAGATGCAGGAAATTTAGGTACACCTCTTATTCCTATATCATATCCTTTTTCTGCAGGGATTGCCCCTAAACTTCTCATTGTTTTTTCTGCTATTTGGTCTAATTCCCATGTTGTCATTCCAGGTTTTATTTTTTCTTCCAATTCTTTATATGTTAAAGCAACAACTTTACAAGCTTCTCTCATAAATTCTATTTCTTTTTTTGATTTTATGGTTACCATTATCGCTCCTTCTTTCTTGATAGGATACAGAAGTTATAGGGAAATCTTCTATTTTCCTATAACGGAACACAAAAGTTGATAATATTCTTATCAACTTTTGATTTTATCCTATCGTGTTCTCAGTTTGCTATATACAAACTAATATCATTCTATTTATTTAATAAATTAATAATATCTTCTGCTACATCTTTTCCCATTCTGTTAATTGCTAAACTTACAGTTTCTGTTTTTAATACTCCCTTTTTATCGTAATATTCTACTAATGGACTTGTTTTTTCTTCATAAATTTCTAATCTTCTCTTAATTGCTTCAGGATCAGAATCATCTGCTCTTTGTTTTAATGGTGATCCACATTTATCACAAATACCTTCCACTTTTGGTGGATTTAATTTTGTATTATATGTTGTTTTACATTCTTGGTTTGTACATACTCTTCTTGTTAACATTCTATCAATTAATTCTTCTTTTGGTGTTACTAAGTTCACAACTAAATCTACTTTATTTCCATTTTTACTTAATATTTCATCTAATTTTTCTGCTTGCTCAATTGTTCTTGGGAATCCATCTAATATTGCTCCATTTTTTGCATCTTCCCATGTTAATCTATCTTCTACCATTGGTACAGTTACTTCATCTGGTACTAAATCCCCTTTAGAAATATACTTATCTGCCTCTATTCCTAATGGTGTTTTTTCACTAATATTTTTTCTAAAGATATCTCCTGTTGAAATTTGTGGTAATCCTATTTCTTTGCCTATCATACCAGCAACTGTTCCTTTCCCAGTTCCTTGTGCTCCTAACATAATGATTATCATAAAAACACTTCCTTTACTTTAATTATTTAGGGTTTAATAACCTTTTCAATATTTATTCTATAAATAAATATTGAAAAAATTATTAGAAGAGTTGCCAAAGGGGACGGGCCATTTTGGCAACCTTATTAACTATTTTATTTCTTCTAATTAAATTATTTTTCTAAGAATCCTTTATAGTGTCTCATCGCTAATAAAGATTCTAGTTGTTGAACTGTTTCTAGAGCAACACCTACAACAATTAAGATTGATGTACCTCCAAACGCAATGTTCAAGTTTGTAAATCTTAGTAACATAGGTATAATCGCTATGACTGCTAAGAACATTCCTCCAAAAAGCGTTAATTTAGAGATAATAGATGATAAATATTCTGTTGTTGGTTTTCCTGCTCTGATTCCAGGGATAAATCCACCATTTTTCTTAATATTGTTTGATACTTCTGCTGGATTAAATGTAGCATACGTATAAAAATACGTAAATCCTAGAATCAATAATAGATATACTAACGCATTTGCTATGGAATATCCAATTCCTACATTTGATGTTGATGTAGCAATTGAGAAATTATATAGTCCTGCTAAAAATCCAGATTGACTTGCAATGTCTGGTACAAATATTTGAATAATCATTGCTGGGAATGTCATAAATGATGAAGCAAAGATAACTGGCATAACCCCTGCCATAGCAAGTTTTAGTGGGATATGCGTATTTTGTGCTCCTACCATTTTTCTTCCAACAACTCTTTTTGAATATTGTACTGGTATTCTTCTTTCAGCTTGTTGTACAAATACAACTCCAGCAACTAAGATAATGGCACCTATTACAATACCAATTGCCAATAATAATCCAGTTGTACTAAATACTCCATTTGCTGCAATAAGATTCCATAAAGTTACGACTCCTCCTGGTAATCCTGAAATAATACCAATAAAGATTAATAGTGAAATTCCGTTTCCGACACCTCTATTTGTAATTTGGTCTCCAAGCCACATCAATATTGATGTACCTGCTACTAACCCTACTACAACTAGAGCTCCTGTTAGGAATGAATTATCAACAAATATTCCGCTTGATTGATATGCAAAATATATACCTATTGACTCTACTAAAGCAAGTACAATTGTTAACATTTTTGTATATCGATTAATTTTCTGTCTTCCTGCTTCTCCACCTTCTTTAGTTAATCTTTCTAATGAAGGTATAATCATTGCTAACAATTGAATAACAATTGAAGCAGTGATGTATGGACTGATTGACATTGCAAAAACAGAAAATCTTGAAAAAGCTCCTCCGGAAATCATGTCAATTAACCCTGCAATTCCTTGCGTATTGCTCATAGCATCATTTAAAGCGATACTATCTACTCCAGGTACAGTTATATAACATCCTAATCTAAATACAACGATTAGTAATAATGTATACAATAGTCTTTTTCTTACATCAGGTGTTTTTAATGCGTTTTTTAATGTTTTAAACAATTAAACCACCTCTGCCTTTCCGCCTAAAGCTTCGATTTCTTCTTTTGCTTTTGCTGTAAATCTTTTGGCTTTTACATTTAATTTTTTCTCTAATTTTCCTGTTGCTAATATAACGATTCCATCATTAATTTTTCCGATAATTCCTTCTTCTAAAAGTGTTTCGGCTGTAACATCTGTTGCTTTAGATAAATTAAGCATTTTTAATGTTACTTCTGTGTAAGTTTTAGCATGGATATTGGTAAATCCTCTTTTTGGTAATCTTCTATATAATGGTGTTTGACCACCTTCAAAACCTCTTCTTACGCCTCCACCAGATCTTGCTTTTTGTCCTTTATGACCTCTACCTGATGTTTTACCATTTCCTGATGCCATACCACGACCTACTCTATTTCTTTTTACTTTACTTACAGCTGGTTTTAATTCATCTAGTTTCATTGCGGTTTGCACCTCCCTTTATTATTGTCAGGGGACACACCTTACCTTTTGGTCACTTCCACTTAGGTTTAAGGAATGTCCCCTCCCCTTGTGATTTACTTATGACCTTTGATAATGTGTTCTCCTTTTTATTTTTCTATTATATAATATCTTCTACTTTTTTACCTCTTTTTTTTGCTACTTGTTCTACTGTTTGCATAGCTTTTAATCCTTCTAATGTAGCATAAACAACGTTTCTTGGATTGTTTGTTCCAATAACTTTTGTTCTGATATTTTTATATCCTGCAAGCTCTAATACTGGTCTAACGCTTCCTCCTGCGATAACTCCAGTACCAACAGCTGCTGGTTTTAACATAACTTTTGCACTACCAAATTTTCCTACATATTCATGAGGTACTGATGTTTCTACAACAGGTACTTCTATTAAGTTTTTCTTAGCTTCTTGAATAGCTTTCTTAATAGCATCTGGAACTTCTGCTGCTTTACCATTACCAACACCAACATGTCCGTTTTCGTCACCAACAACTACAACTGCACTAAATCTAAAAGTTCTACCACCTTTAACAACTTTAGCAACTCTGTTGATAGCAACTACTTTTTCTTTTAATTCATTCTTTTCTTCCATCGGTTTTGTTTCCCTCCTTTTTTACTCTAGAATTTAAGTCCGCCTTCTCTTGCAGCTTCAGCTAATTCTTTAACAACACCATGATATATGTATCCACCACGATCAAAAACAACATCTACGATTTTTTTATCAGCTGCTCTTTTTGCAATTAGTGTTCCTACTTCTTTAGCTGCTTCTTTATTGGCATGTTTTGTTTTAATTTCTTTATCTAATGTTGATGCTGATACTAATGTATTTCCAGCAACATCATCAATAATTTGTGCATAAATATTGCTATTACTTCTATATACACATAATCTTGGTCTTTCAGCTGTTCCAGATATTTTTCTTCTTACACGCATATGTCTTCTTTGTCTTTCCATTTTTCTATCTGTCTTCTTTACCATTTTTATTACTCCTTTCTTAGAAATTGAGTTTTCTATATTAAATTCTTGGCTTTTAATTTTAATCAAATTTAGTATATTGTGCATTTTCAATGAAATAATCAGGATGAAGGCGTACGTTGGTACGTCGAAGTCTGATTATGATATTGAAAATGTGCAAGATGCTGAAGTTGATTAAAATTTATTTTCCGGTTTTACCCTCTTTACGTCTAATAACCTCATCAGCATATTTAATACCTTTACCTCTATATACTTCTGGTGGTCTTTGTTTTCTAACTTCTGCTGCTGTTTGCCCAACTAATTCTTTATCAATTCCTTTTACGATAATTGTATTTGGGTTTGGAACATCAAAAGTGATTCCTGCTGGTGCTTCAAAGATAACTGGGTGTGAATATCCTAATGTTAAATTTAAGTTGTTTCCTTGTTTTGCAACTCTGTATCCTACACCATTGATTTGTAATTCTTTGCTATACATTTGTGTTACACCAATTATCATATTATTAATTAAAGTTCTTGTCAATCCATGTAAACTTCTATTTTGTTTTTCATCATTACTTCTTGTCACTTTAATTACATTTCCATCTAACTCTATAGAAATATTTTTATCAAATTCTTTTTCTAATGTACCTTTAGGTCCTGTTACTGTAACTTTTAGTCCTTCAATTTTTACTGTAACATCTGATGGTACTGTAATTGGTTTATTTCCTATTCTTGACATTTTCGGTTTTCCCTCCTTTTTTATTGTCAGGGGACACACCTTACCCTTTGGTCTCTTTCACTTGGTTCAAGGAATGTCCCCTCCCTTTGTGATTAATTGTTGACCATCATTAAGATGTTCTCCTCTTTTTCTTTTTTTAATTACCAAACATATGCTAATACTTCTCCACCAATTCCTAATGCTCTTGCTTCTTTATCTGTTTTTAATCCTTGTGATGTAGAAATAATGGCAATTCCTAAACCGTTTAAAACTTTTGGTAATTCTTCTTTAGATGCATATACTCTTAATCCTGGTTTACTGATTCTTTTTAAACCATCAATAACTCTTGTTCCTTTTTCATCATATTTTAAAGTAATTCTGATGATTCCTTGTGTATCATCTTTAATTTCTTCAAAAGATTTTATATATCCTTCTTTAAACAATATTTCAGCAATACCTAATTTCATTTTTGAAGCTGGTATATCCACTGTTTTATGTTTAGAACTATTTGCATTTCTTATTCTTGTTAACATATCTGCTATTGGATCTGTAATGTTCATTAATTACTTACCTCCTTTTCTTTTTTTATTGTCAGGGGACTTAAACTTACCTTACTAAAGTTATCTCCTGTCTTTATTATTATTTCAAAATTGATTTAAAGTAGTAAGTTGTTCTCATTGTCGTTGCTTTCAATCAATCGTTATTTTCATAATTAATTTTGATGAAATTGATTATATTGTGCATTTTTGTGATTAATAAAAAGCTGAAGTCGTACGTTTGTACGTCGAAGTTTTTTATTAATTGCAAAAATGTGCAAGATGATTGATTTCATCGAAATTCTTTTACCAGCTGGCCTTTTTAACCCCTGGAATCTCTCCCTTATGAGCTAATTCTCTAAAACATACACGACATATTCCATATTTTCTAATATATGCATGTGGTCTACCACATATTTTGCATCTATTATATTCTCTTGTTTTATATTTTTGTGGTCTTGCTTGTTTTACTTTCATTGATTTCTTAGCCATAGTCTTACTCCTTTCCTTTGACTAATTTTTGAAAGGCATTCCCATTAATTTTAGTAACTCTTTAGCTTCTTCATCAGTTTCAGCTGTTGTTACAAAAATTATATCCATACCTCTTAATTTATCTACTTTATCATATTCGATTTCAGGGAATATTAATTGTTCTTTTACACCCATAGCGTAATTTCCTCTTCCATCAAAAGAGTTTGCTGATACTCCTCTAAAATCTCTAACTCTTGGAAGTGCTACATTAAATAGTTTGTATGCAAAATCATACATTTTATCTGCTCTTAATGTAACTTTACAACCTACATTGACACCTTCTCTTAATTTGAATGCTGCAATTGATTTTTTTGCTTTTGTTACAACTGGTCTTTGACCTGTAATTTGCATTAAATCATTCATAGCATTTTCTAATGATTTAGGATTTTCTTTTACATCTCCTAATCCTATATTAATTACAATTTTATCAAGTTTTGGAACTTGCATAACTGATTTATATCCAAATTTATTCATTAATGCTGGGATTACTTCTTTTTCATATTGTTCTCTTAATTTTTCCATTTTGTATGAATCCTCCTTTCCTCTTTAATTATTTTAATTCAGCTCCGCATTTCTTACAAACACGTACTTTTTTATCATTATCTACACGATATCCAACTTTTGTTACTTTTCCACATTTTGGGCAAACAACATTTACTTTAGAAGCTGGAATAGCACATTCTACTGGTATAATTCCACTTTCGTCTCCTTGTTTTCTAGCTTTAACGTGTTTTTTTCTTACATTAACGCCTTTAACAACGACTTTATCTTCTTTTTGTATTACTTCTAATACTTCTCCTGTTTTACCTTTATCATTTCCTGATAAAACTTGGACATTATCGCCTTTTCTTATTCTCATGAAAGATTACCCTCCTTCTTTTAATGATTTATTATTATATAGGAAAAATCAGCTTTTATCTTGACATTATATAAGATTTTTCCGTATATAACAAGGTTAAGCTTCTTATATTCATGAAGTACTGCGTAGCAGTCTTCACATCTATGCATAGAAATCTTTGATTTCGTTATGCATGCTTTCCTTATAAAACTTCTGGAGCTAAAGATAATATTTTCATATAATCTTTTTCTCTTAATTCTCTTGCAACTGGTCCAAAGATACGAGTTCCTCTTGGAGTTCCATCTTCTTTTATTATAACAGCTGCATTTTCATCAAATTTTATATATGAACCATCTGCTCTTCTTAGACCTTTTTTAGATCTAACAACAACAGCTTTTACAACATCACCTTTTTTTACAACGCCACCTGGTGTTGCTGATTTAACAGAAGCAACAATTACATCTCCGATGTTACATGTTTTTCTGTAAGAACCACCTAAACATCTAATACACATAATTTCTTTTGCACCTGTATTATCTGCTACTTTTAATCTTGTTTGTTGTTGTATCATTTTTTGGTTCCTCCCTTCTTCTTTTATTAATGTCAGGGGACACACCTTACCCTTTGGTCATCTCCACTTGGTTTAAGGAATGTCCCCTCCCCTTGTGATTGATTATTGACCATCGCTAAAATGTTTTCCTCTTTCTTATATTATTATTAGGACACACCTTACCTCTTGGTCATCTCCACTTGGTTTAAGGAATGTCCCCTCCCCTTGTGATTGATTGTTGACCATCGCTAAAATGTTTTCCTCTTTCTTATATTTTTTATTTTATGTCTGCTTTTTCCAAGACTTCTACAACTCTCCATCTTTTATCTTTAGAAAGTGGTCTTGTTTCCATTACTTTTACTTTATCACCAATTTGGCAAACATTTTCTTCATCGTGAGCTTTTAATTTATATGTTCTTTTAACTGTTTTTCCATATACACCATGGCTCACATTTGTTTCTACTGCTACGACAACTGTTTTATCCATTTTGTTAGATTTAACAGTTCCAACCATAACTTTACGAAGATTTCTTTCTTCCATTTAGATTTCTCCTTTCTTAAACTTAATGACAAGGGACACACCTTACCTTTGGGTCATTTCCACTCAGTTCAAGGAATGTCCCTTCCCCTTGTGAATAATTGATGACCTCTGTTAAAGTTATCTCCTATCTATTATGCTTTCTTACTTTCAGCTATTTTTCTTTCTGTTAATACAGTATTTATTTTAGCTATATCTCTTTTTACTTCTTTGATTTTCATAGGATTATCTAATCCGTTTGTAGCTAAACTAAATTTTAATTTGAATAATTCTGTTTTTAGTTCACCTAATTCTTTCTCTAGTTCTGGTGAAGACATTTCTCTGATTTTATTTATCTTCATCATTATCACCTACCTTTTCAGTTTCTCTTGCTACAATTTTTGTTTTATTAGGTAGTTTATTCATAGCAAGTCTTAAAGCTTCTCTAGCAACTTCTTCTGGTACCCCAGCAATTTCAAACATAACTCTTCCTGGTTTAACAACTGCTACCCAATATTCAGGAGCACCTTTACCTTTACCCATACGAGTTCCGATTGGTTTTGCTGTAATTGGTTTGTCAGGGAATATTTTAATCCAAACTTTTCCACCTCTCTTAATATAACGAGTCATCGCAATACGAGCAGCTTCAATTTGGTTACCTGTAATTAATCCAGCAGTTACTGCTTGAATTCCCCATTCACCATCTGTAACTTTATTTCCTCTAGTTGCTTTTCCTCTCATTCTACCTTTTTGCATTTTTCTAAATTTTGATCTTTTTGGCATTAATGGCATTATTTGTCTCCTCCTTCCTCTTGTTTAGTAGGAAGAACTTCACCTTTATATATCCATACTTTTACACCGATTTTTCCATATGTTGTATCTGCTTCTGCAAATCCATAATCAATATCAGCTCTTAAAGTTTGTAATGGAATATTTCCTTCTTTATAAAATTCAGTTCTTGCCATGTCAGCTCCACCTAATCTTCCAGATACTGAAGTTTTGATTCCTAAAGCACCTGCTTTCATAGATTTTTGCATACATTGTTTCATAGCTCTTCTGAATGAAATTCTTCTTTCTAATTGACCAGCAATATTTTCTGCTACTAATTGTGCATCTGTATCAATATTTTTAACCTCTACAATATTTAAGTTAACATCTTTTCCAATTACTTTTGCAAGCTCTGCTTTTATGCTTTCTGCACCTGCTCCACCTTTTCCAATTACGATTCCTGGTTTAGCAGTATACAAATTTACTTTAACGGCTTTTGCTGTTCTTTCAATTTCTATTTTAGAAATCCCAGCAGCATATAATTTTTTCTTTAAAAATTTACGGATTTTTTGATCTTCTACTAAATAATCTGCAAAGTTTTTTGAATCTGCATACCATTTAGAGTTCCAATCTTTAATTATACCAACTCTTACACCTGTTGGATGTACTTTTTGTCCCATGCTTACTTATGCCTCCTTTTCTTTTAATACTATTGTTATATGACTTGTTCTTTTTCTAATTCTAACAGCTGAACCTTTTGCAGCTGGTCTAATTCTTTTTAATGTTGGACCTTGATTTGCATAGATTTCAGCAACATATAAATTTTCATGTTTCATATCATGATTATTTTCAGCATTTGCAATTGCTGATTTTAATAATTTTTCAATTATTTCTGATGATGCCTTTGGTGTAAATTTTACGATTGCTAAAGCTTCATCTACATGTTTTCCTCTTATTAAGTCAGCAACAATTTTTACTTTTCTTGCTGAAATTCTTGTATATCTAAGAGTTGCTCTAGCTTCGTTTCTAACGTAAGTTTCTTGCTCTTGCACTTTATTCTACCTCCTTGATTAATGTCAACTATTGTCAGGGGACACATCTTTTCTCCAGGTATTCCTTTTAGGACAAGATATGTCCTCTACCTGTGTGGATGTGTGTTTACCCTTTTTTAAGTTCTATCTTTTTCTTATTTTCCTACTTTTGTTGTTTTTTCTCCTGCATGACCTTTATATGTTCTTGTAGGAGCAAATTCACCTAATTTATGACCGATCATTTCTTCTGTAATATAAATTGGAACATGTTTTCTTCCATCATGTACAGCGATTGTATGACCAACCATTTGTGGATATATTGTTGAAGCTCTTGACCATGTTTTTAATACATCCTTAGCTCCTGTTTCATTCATAGCTTCAATTCTTTTTAATAATTTAGCTTCTACAAATGGTTTCTTCTTGCTTGATCTTGACATTTAATTTTTCCTCCCATTCTTAAAATTAAATTTTATTTTATAGCAAAAATCGCAAGATTTTTTGCTATAAAACAAGTTATTCTATTTTCTTCTCTTAACGATAAATTTATTTGATAATTTCTTTTTATTTCTTGTTTTGTATCCAAGTGCTGGTTTACCCCAAGGAGTAAGTGGTCCTGCGTGTCCAACTGGTGCTCTACCTTCACCACCACCATGTGGGTGATCTACTGGGTTCATAACAGATCCTCTAACAGTTGGTCTGATTCCCATATGTCTTTTTCTACCAGCTTTACCAATTTTAACGTTTTCATGATCACTATTTCCAATAACACCAATTGTAGCTCTACATTTTGCTAAGATTAATCTCATTTCTCCTGAAGGTAATCTTACGTGTGCATATTTACCTTCTTTAGCCATCAATTGTGCACTTTGTCCAGCAGCTTTAACTAATTTTCCACCTTGTCCTGGATTTAATTCGATATTGTGAATTAAAGTACCTACTGGAATACTGCTGATTGGCATACAGTTACCTGGTTTGATATCTGCTGTTTCTCCAGATACAACTTTATCTCCATCTTTTAATCCTTGTGGTGCTAAAATATATGCTTTTTCTCCATCTTCATATTGAACTAAAGCAATATTTGCACTTCTGTTTGGATCATATTCGATACCAATAACTGTTGCTTCCATGTTATCTTTTCTTCTTTTAAAATCTATTATTCTATATTTTTGTCTATTTCCACCACCTTGGTGTCTTACTGTGATTCTACCATATGAGTTTCTACCTGCATTTTTCTTTTTCTTTGCAAGTAATGATTTTTCAGGAGTTTTCTTTGTAATTTCTGAAAAGTCTGAAACTGTCATGTTTCTTCTTGATGGTGTATATGGTTTAAAATGTTTCATTCCCATTATTATTTTATCTCCTTCCTCGCAAAATTAATGAAAAACTTCGCATTACTGTGTCAATCTTCATTGAAAAATCCTCGATGTACAAGCGTACAATCTGCGGTTTTTCAATTTTGATTTCCTTGTACTGCTCGTTTTTGATTAATTTTGAATAATTCTTCTTGAATTATTTCTTCTCTACTTATTATTTACGGATGTTTTTCCTGCTCCGCATAACAGATATTCTTTATTTTCCGAGTAATTTCTCGATAATTTTTTATTAATTACTTTTTTCTAAAATAATCAAATTCAATTTTTTATTAAAGATTTTCTCTTATAAAATTGATTAAAAGTATTAAGATGTGCATTTTTGTTATTTATTGCAAACCGAAGGTGTACTTGTTGTACATCGAGGTTTGAAATAAATAGCGAAAATGTGCAGATTGATGCTTTTAATCGATTTTAAGCTCCCATAAATTCATCAATTGAATCCTTATACTTCTTAGAAACTTTAACTTCTTTTCCACCTTTTGTTAGATATGTTTCATCTGATGGATTTGTATCGATTGTTACAATTGCTTTTTTCCAGTCTGATGTTTTTCCAACATGGTATCCTACTCTTTTTTTCTTTCCTCTTACATTGATTGTATTAACATTTAATACTTTTACTTCAAAAAGTTTTTCAACAGCTTTTGCTATTTCAACTTTTGTAGCTTTTTTATTTACTTTGAAAGTGTATTTACCTTCTTGTAATTGGTCATTACTTTTTTCAGTAACAACTGGTGCGATTATAATTTCTTCTGGTAACATTATGCGTACACCTCCTCTAATTTTTTAACAGTGTCTACTGGTAAAATTAGATTTGTATATTTTAATAAATCAAATATATTTATGTTGTTAGCAACGATTGTTTTAACACCTTCGATATTTCTTGATGACATGAAAACATTTTTATTATTCTCTGGAAGAATGATTAATGTTTTTCCTTCAACTTTCATATCTGCTAATGCTTTTACCATTGTTTTTGTTTTGATTTCTTTTACTTCTAATTTATCAACAACTGTTAATTCTTTTTCTAAAACTTTAGAACTTAATACTGATTTAATAGCAAGTCTTTTTTCTTTCTTGTTTACTGTGTATTTATATGAACGAGGTTTTGGTCCTAATGCAATACCACCTTTAATCCATTGTGGAGCTCTGATTGAACCTTGTCTTGCTCTACCTGTTCCTTTTTGTCTCCATGGTTTTTTACCACCACCTGAAACTTCTGCTCTTGTTTTTGTACTTTGTGTACCTTGTCTTTGATTAGCTAAATAGTTAACTAAAACACTATGTACAATAGCTTCGTTTGGTTCAATACCAAATACACTATCAGCTAATTCTATATCACTTACTTTTTTACCTTTCATATCTAAAACGTCTACTTTTGGCATTTTGTTCTTCCTCCTTCCTTCTATTTAGTAGCCTTTACAGCTGATTTTACTTTTAAGATAGCTCCTTTTGCTCCTGGAACACTACCTTTTACTAAGATTACATTTTTATCCATATCTACTTTTACAACATCTAAGTTTTGTATTGTAACAGTAACTCTTCCCATATGTCCTGGTAGTTTTTTACCTTTAAATACTCTACCTGGTGTTGATGTAGATCCCATTGAACCTGGTCTTCTATGATACATAGAACCATGTCCCATTGGTCCTCTGTGTTGTCCATGTCTTTTGATAACACCTTGGAATCCTTTTCCTTTTGATGTTCCTTGAACATCAATTTTTTCTCCTGCTTTAAAAACATCTGCTTTTACTTCGTCTCCAACTTTGATTCCTTCTACTGAATCTAATCTGAATTCTCTTAAATGTTTTTTGTTAGCTAATTTTGCTTTTGCAAAATGTCCTGCTTCTGGTTTGTTGATGTGTTTGTCTTTTACATCTCCAAATCCTAATTGAACCGCATTGTAACCATCTGTTTCTACTGTTTTTACTTGTGCTACAACACATGGTCCAGCTTCTATAACTGTTACTGGAATTACATTTCCTTTTTCATCAAAGATTTGTGTCATTCCAATTTTTCTTCCGATTATTCCTTTTTTCATTTCTTTCTTTCCTCCTAACTATTGGCTGGCTTGCCAGCTTGGTTTTGATGACTATTTCTAATGTGTGGGATGTTTTTTCCCCACTGATAAATTCTTCTGGGATAAAATCCCATAACGCTTCAACTGGTGTTCATCTGTATTCCAGTTGTTTACCTGTTTTAAAGTTTGATTTCTATATCTACACCAGCTGGTAACTCTAATTTCATTAAGCTATCAACTGTTTTTTGTGATGGATATAAAATATCAATAACTCTTTTATGTGTTCTCATTTCGAATTGTTCTCTTGAATCTTTATATTTGTGTGGAGAACGTAAAATTGTTACGATTTCCTTTTGTGTTGGTAATGGAATAGGACCTGATACCTTTGCTCCTGTTTTTTTAGCTGTTTCTACTATCTTTTCAGCAGACTGATCTAAAACTACATGGTCATAAGCTTTTAGTCTTATTCTAATTTTTTCACTTGTTGCTACTGTGTTTGCCATTGTAATTTTCCCTCCTTCTTAAAAATAATTTTTTGATTGTGATAACAACGTTTTGCTATCGAAATTACCGTGGCAAGTTAAAACGCACTCAGGTGTTTTGAATATTACCTATAAAAAAGCCCAAAATATGCATGATAATTCTGGGATAAGTGCTTAAATTTTTAAAACTTACCGCCTGGTCTTTGCCATGACATACTCCACTGAAGTTCCCTCCATCCTTGTTTTCCGTAAGGATGTAGCCACATTCAGCTTCATCGCTCAATTCATGCTCATATATTATACAATGATTAACAATAGATGTCAACAGTTTTTACGATTTTTTTCACTTTGCACTTGCATTTTTTTTTAATATTTATATATAACACCTTCTATGTGTGCTAAACTTTCATAATTGGTAATAAATTTACCATCATGTCTATGTCTTACATTGCTTCTTATCATTCGTATTTGTCTATTAAATTCTCTTCGATAAATCTCTGCTAATTTGTTTTTACTTAGTCCTGATTTCCATTTTTGTATGATTTCCTCCTCTTTCACACGAACACCTCTATTGTTAGTGTTTGCCATATATGGTACTGATATTCATATATATATTGTATTTACTAATAATTTTTTATATGTTATACTTTTTTGTAGTTTAAATATTTTGTATTCACATAAAAGGAGATTTGCTATGAAATATCTTTTTTATTCAGTCGTCGCTATTTGCATTACTGCTATTCTAATCACCATTATCATCCAAGTAGGGATAAAAGCTGTAATCAATTTTATCATCTGGTCAACAATAATTGTCTGGATATTACATTCTATTTTTGGTGATTGACTTTTGGCTCTTCGGAGCCTTTTTTTATTTTTAAGAAATTATTTAATAAGAACACAATCATTTTTAAGACAAAAATGCCAAACAAAAAAGTCTGGCATTTTAATATTTCTACTATATTTCCATAATAATTGGTATAATCATTGGATTTCTTTTTGTTTTCATAAAGATATAATCTCTTAAGTTTTCTCTTGTAGCTGATTTAATTGTTCCCCAATCTCTAATACCTCTTTCTTCACATTTTTTAATTTCATGTCTTACAACAGATTTTACATCATCCATTAAGTTTTCAGATTCTCTTACATATACAAATCCTCTTGAAATGACATCAGGTCCAGCCACCACTTCTCCTGTTGCAGAATCCATTGTTAAAACAATAATGATTAATCCATCTTGTGATAGATGTTGTCTATCTCTTAAAACAATACTTCCCACATCACCAACACCTAATCCATCTACAAGAACTCTTCCACAAGGTACTGATGTTGTAAATTCTGCTTGATGGTCATTTAATTCCAATATTCTTCCATTTGACATCATAATAATATGATTTTTATCAATTCCCATACTTTGTGCTGTTTCACTATGAGCAATTAATTGTCTGTATTCTCCATGTACTGGAATGAAATATTTTGGTTTTGCTAAAGCAATAATTAATTTTTGCTCTTCTTGGCAAGCATGTCCTGAAACATGCACTGCTTCTAATGAACTATATACGACTTCTGCTCCTATTTGCATTAAGTCATCAATAACCTTTGATACAAATTTTTCATTTCCTGGAATTGGCGTTGCAGATATAATGACCAAATCATTTGGTGTGATTTTTACTTTTCTATGGTCACCTGCTGCCATTCTTGTTAAAGCTGACATTGGTTCTCCTTGACTTCCTGTTGTAATAATGACTAAATTTTCATCTGCATAACTATTTATCATGTCAATATCGATAAATATATTTTCAGGACAATCAATATATCCCAATTCTCTTGCTGTTTCTATCATGTTTATCATGCTTCTACCACAAACTGCAATTTTTCTATTATATTTTACAGCACAATTTACAATTTGTTGCACTCTGTGTACATTTGATGCAAATGTAGCAACCACAATTCTTTTAGTACAATGTAAGAATAACTTATCAAAAACTTCTCCAACAGAACTTTCTGACATCGTAAATCCTTTTCTTTCTGCATTTGTACTATCAGACATCAATGCTAATATTCCTTGGTTTCCTAGTTCTGCAATTCTTCCAAAGTCCATAATCTTTCCATCGATTGGTGTATAATCCACTTTAAAGTCACCTGTGTGCAATACTGTTCCTGCTGGTGTTGTAATCGCCAACATAACAGAATCTGGAATACTGTGTGAACTTCTGATAAATTCAACTTTAAAATTCTTTCCTAAAGAAATGGTTTGTCCTTGTATCACTTCATGTAATTCTGTACTTCTCAATAATTTATGTTCTTCTAATTTATTTCTAATTAATCCTGCTGTTAATTTTGTAGCATAAATGGGAATATTGATTTTTTTCAATAAATATGGTACTGCACCTATATGGTCCTCATGTCCATGGGTAATAATTAGTCCTTTTATTTTATCCACATTTTTTTCTAGATAAGATATATCTGGTATAACTAAGTCAATTCCTAACATATCATCCTCTGGGAATGATAACCCACAATCTACCACGATAATTTCATTTTCATATTCAAAAACAGTGATATTTTTTCCTATTTCATGTAATCCACCTAATGGAATGATTTTTAAATTTGATTTTTTAAATATTCCTTCTATTTCTTTTTTTCTTTTTCTTCTTGTGTTAATTGGTTTTATTTCTTTATTTTCTTCATGTTTTATTTTCATATTCTTTGTTTCATTTTCATTTTTTAATTCTTTTTCATTACTTATATCTTTTATGTCATTGTTAAATTCTTTTTTCTTTCTGTTATATGGTCTTTTAGTTTTTCCTCCTTCTTTTTGATTATTCTCTCTTTTTACGAATTTCTCATTGTTTTTTAAAATTTCTCCTGTCATAAAAACTCCTTTCTTCCTTTCTTTTATTTTATATTTTCTCAATTTTACTAAACTTATACATTTTGCTTTTATTTTTACTTGGGATTTTTACGAACAAATTTAATGATGCAAAACGAAAACAATATTAATCAAAAAATATAATTAATATTATTCCTATATATGTAATATATGAATATAACCCTCTCTTATTTTTATATTTTCATCTCTTTTGTACACACCGTTTACTATATATTTTTCTCTTAAAATATATAGTCTCTTATTTTCATAAACTTGTTTTTTAAAATCTCATTTCTAATCGTTTTACTTTTTATTATCTCTTTTTTTAGTTCACTTTTAACAAAGTATTTATTTAATAAAATCTCATCCTTTAGCTTCTTATTAAGCTAACAACTTGTTATATTTTACTATAAAATAGAAAAAAAGTCAAATTTTACAAAATTTGACCTTTTATTTTAATGTTATCAAGTCCTTCCTTTGTTTATCTTTCGCTTTTGTATAACATTCTATCCAGTTATATGATTCAATATTACATAATTATTATATTATGTATAAATATTACTCTTCTGGTTTGTTTATAGTATTTAATTTTAACTTTTCTCCTGAAAAATCTAATATTAATGTTCCCTTTTTAGCATATATTTCCTCCATTTCAAATTTTCTTATTTTTTAATCTATATTTATCTGTATACATAAATAGTATCTATGTATACTTTTGAGTCGCCTGTTTGCTCTTCTACATTTTTTTTCATTTTTGTTATAGTCATTTGTACCTTTCTTACATTACTGTTGTCGTTTCTATCAAAATACATCCTTTTTTCCATTAAATCAGAAAAATTAACAATCTCATTAACAGTATCTTCAAAATCTAATTGAGAATAATATAGAATTTGTCCTAAATTATTATCTTGATTTATTTCTTGTATAGCGCAAGAAAATCTTCCTATATTCTCTCCTTTTACTGTTCTAATATCTACTGCTGTTCCATACATTTGCATTTTCAAGTTTGTTGTAATATCATCTGTCCATTTTGCTTTTCCATTCGTAAAATTTTCATTTTCTTCATCATACCACGGACCTGTATATGTGATTCCTACAAAATTTTCTTCATATGCTACAACATCACCTTGAATTATCTTTATTTCTTTGTAATGCTCTTCCCCATCTATATTGATTTTACAGTAGAATGTTTCATCTCCTTGCATAAAATTTGTTAATGTATAGCTAAATGTTGCATCACTTATATCTCCTATAATTTCAAGATTTCCACTTTTTCCTGCCACACTTCCACTTGTTACATATTCTCCATCTTGACTAGCAGATACTCCTTCTATTGTATAATTTGTAAATCCTGGCTTTTCTATTGTAATATCTCCTTCTGTAATAATTTTATTAAAATTCACTTCGTCTAAACTACTTGTTATTGTATAGCTTGTTTCTGTTAATCCATCTGAAAATGATATATCTTTACTTCCAATTACCACATGTCCTGTTTCTTCTATTTTTGTTCTTTCTTCTTCTGTTATTAGATCTTCTCCTTCTAAATCGTCTAATAACTCTCCTAAGGTTTGTGCTGTATTTTCTCCCACATAGTTATCTGTTTGTTTTTCTGTTTTCCATAAATTTTTTCTTTCTTCTACACTTGCTGCCCTTGTTTCTACATCTATATCACTTGCTCTTGTCAAAATTCCATTTTCTCCTGTTAATGTTGCAATCGTTACTCCTGCTAAAATTAACAAAACAATAATTGTAATAACTAATGCAATTAATGTAATTCCTTTACTTTTATTTTTTACATTTGTGTTCATAATAATCCCCTTTCTTTTGTTTTTTATTATATCTTTTTTTAACATCATACATAATATTTCATGTATCTAATTATTAATATACCATACTACCTATTTGTTTTCAATATTTGTACTTTTTTGTAATATAAATGTAATACTTATTTTTTAATATTTTTTGTTCTGTATGCTTCTTTTATACATAACTTTTAATGTATATTGTTTTCTGTTTTTATTTTTTTGTTAAGATATACATAGATTTAGCATATAAGGAGGCTATTGTGAAATTTAAAAGAATCAAAGATTTAAGAGAAGATAATGATAAACTCCAAAAAGATATTGCAAACTTACTTGGTATATCTCAACAATATTATTCTGAATATGAAAGTGGAAAAAGGACAATTCCTATTCAACATTTAATCACTCTTGCAAATTATTACAATACCTCCATTGATTATATAGTTGGTCTATCTAATTTAAAAGAAAAGAAAACAAGTTAAAATTGTATAACTTGTTTTTTGTTTACTCTTTGGAACGATTTGACACGTCCCTATCGTTCCATATAAGAAGACTATTTATTGTGAAATTACACAAAAGGCAGACCACAATGTGGCCTGCCTTTTATTGTTAAACTTTTATATTCATTAATGCATGGTTTAATTTTTCCATTAATTCCTCTCTCTCTTTTCCTTCTTCTTCCTCTGGATTTAAAAGAATTATACTCATTAATTCTTCAACTTTTTTAATCAAATCTTCCTCCTCTTTTCTTTTCACTTCTGCTTCACGCAAAAGATTTTTGACTGACTTTTCTAAAAAAGTATTATATGTAGCTTCTGGTTTCAAATATATGATTGGACGTAAAAAATTTGCACTTGCATATTGCCTACCATCACTAAGAAATAAGTTTCTCCGGCTACCAAAAAATTCTTCCCGTAAAGATCTTATCCCAAAACCTATATGTTTTATTACAAAATCTTTAGAATCTTCTTCAATTCCCTGTGAAGGTGAAGCCAACCAATATCTTCTATATTTCCTCCAAATAAGGTTATGTGGTACATAATAAAATAATATTACTTTTTCCTTTTCTTTTCCTTTTATTTTATATATGCTATAATAATAACCTGTACAGGTTTCTTTGCAACTAATAGATTCATTCTTCAAATAACCTGATGGCAAAAATTCCTGTTCTGGATATTTAGGAGGCTCTCTCCACCACAGATGCGGGAAATGCGCATTGCTTCTCTTAAAATTATGCAGATATGCTGTCTGCATAAAATTTACATCCTCATTTATATTTTCATTTATTCCACTTTGGGATATTATTCGTCGATTTTCATCGACTTCTACACCTAGCAATTGATTCACGTCTTCAATTGCTATACTTTTTCCTTTTAGTGCTCCTCTTCCCCGACCGAATAATTCTGATATCTTATTCAGTTCTTCTATTCCATATACATACCCTGCAGCACCTTTAAGTACAAACTCTTCAAATTCATAAATAGGTTGTTTAGCTATAAGCTTTAAGCATTTTTCTTGTTCAACCTCTTCTATGCCTATAACTTGCCACCTCACTTTTACATCTTTACTGGAAAAAGATTGATCTTTATAACCATTCCTTTCTCCAGGACTCACATAGCTTTCTTCACTGTGCTTATAGGGTATTTCATCTCCTAATTCCAGAATACCTTTCTCATATAAATCCACTAATTTCCGATTCCTTAATTCTTCACTTAGCATAATGATTTTGCTTAACATTTTTGTTCCTCCTTTAATTTTAGAATTTACTTAAATTACATTATACTTGTTATGGTTTTCATATTACCATTTTTACTTTAGTTTGTCAACATAATTAAAAATCCAAAGGGTGGAACGATTTGACACGTCCCTATCGTTCCACCCTAAATTTCCATTTGTGTTCCCAAAAATGTAGCTGCTGATTGCGCTACTTTCTTTTCTACATCATTCATTTTTTGGTTTGCTTCTTTCGACATTAATATGACTGTTCCAATAGTATCGCCATTAGAAATGATAGGATACACAACTTGTGCATTATATTTTCTTTCTTGGTTATCATTTTTGGTTATTGGCATTGCCACATCACTATTTTCTTTACTTGTATATATTTCTTTATCTTCCATTAATTGTTCTAACTCTGGACTCACATCTTGTTCTAAAAATTCTTTTTTAGACCCTCCTGATACGGCAATAACTGTATCTTTATCTGTAATACATGCTATATGTCCTGTTGTTTTTGATAAGGTTTCTGCATATCCTGCTGCAAATTCAGATAATTCTCCGATTGGTGAATATTTTTTTAATATGACTTGTCCTTCTCTATCTGTAAAGACTTCTAATGGGTCACCTTCTTTTATTCTTAAAACCTTCCTAATTTCTTTTGGTATAACAATTCTACCTAAATCATCTATTCTTCTTACGACACCTGTTGCTTTCATAATTTTCCTCCCTTTTGTTTTATAATTTTGTTATATTGTTATTATTTCTTATTGTTTCTTTTTTATTCATTTTTTGTCAAAAAAAGATTAGTTTTCATAAAACTAATCTTTTGGGATTCTTTTACTATGATTTATTCAACCTCTTCTACTTTTTCTTCTTTTTTAGGAAATAATGTTGGTTTATATTTATCAATAATATATCCTAAATCTTTTGAAAATTCTTTTAACATAACGATTTTTATTGAAGGATCTTTTCCATTTAAGTAATCATCTATAATTTGTTTTAATTGTTTGATATTTTTAATTTCTGGTTCAATTTGTTTTGCATATTTATCTGCCCTATTTACTAATTTTTCTTTAATTAAAACTATATCTTCATTACTTGCACAAGAAATTCTTTGGAACATTTGATATGGATCATAGTATTTAAATATTGGAATATTCATACATTCTCTATCAAATTTCTCATAGAATAATTCCATTTTCATTGGAATACATTTGAAGATTTCTTCTGCTTTTTCCTTAAACATTTTGTCATGTAGTTGTTCGTTTAATGTATGAAAATGTTTTAAAATATCATCCATATCTTCTGCTACTTCATCAATTGCTATTTTTCCTAATTCTTCATCAACATTTGTACAATATTCTGATTTTAATGATGCCAAATTCATACCATTGAAAAATACACTTTTGATGGTTTTGATATCATAATCGATTAATCCTTTTTTAGAGAAATAACTAAAATATGCATAAATTTTTACAGTATCTATTAATCGTAGGTTACCTTGTTTTACATCTTCTACTATATCAGAAATCACTTTTCCAAATTCATCATCAGAAATTTTCCAATATTCCTCTGTAAGTAATCGTTTATATGCCGGTAAGTTTTCTGTATCAATTGTATTTCTGATAGTTTCCATATTTTCTTTAAATATTTTCATATCAAAAATTCTAGTTCTTACATAATATTCTATAAATTTAAAGAATCTATATTCTGATTTAAAGTTATAATAATAGTTACTATCAAATTCTTTAATATAAAATTGTCTATTATCCATTAATATTCTAGATGATACTAATATAGATTTGTATTCTTCATTATCCTTAATATTAATAAATTTATCTTTTGTTATTTTTCCTGCTTTAATTTCAAACGAAATAGCTATTGTAAATATTAGCATTGTTTGCATTACTCTATGACTTGTATTGGGATAAGATTTATTCACCATTTCATAGACCTTTTTAAAGTCATTTAATGCATGTTTTAGAATTCTTAGGTTTCTAGTTCCACTTCTTTCAAATGTTGAAATGATTAATCTTGTATTTTCTCTTAAGAAACGAATTAAATCTGCATTGTTTTCATAACGCATTAATATACCATTAATAATATAATCAAATTTAGGTGCATATTCAAAAGTTTCACCAATTAGTTTTTCTTTTATTCTTTCATAATCATTTGCTTTATCAAATACATTTTCTATTTTTCGTTGAATTTTTTCAACAATTGGTTTGTCATTATTATTTAATTCATCTTGTTTGTCTAATAAGTAAGTGGCAATAAATGTTTTCATTTCTAAGTTAGAGCTTTTTAGTTTTGTTGATAATTCTTTTTCATTACAAATAATAATGGTTTTGATATGGTCATGCTCAACAAAGTTATTAATATATCCTAGTATATCAATAACATCCACATTTGCTCTTTCCAAGTCATCAAAACAAAGCACTTTATCATCTGTTGAGAAGAACTCACCATAGTCTACTTTGTCTCCACTTTGTGTAACGCCAAAAAAGTTTGCCATATCAATTCCTGTTTTTGCATATTCTGGTATAGTTGTTTGTTCATTAGCATCCATATATCTTCTTAAATTTTTATCCATTAGTTGAGTGGTTTCGATAAAGATTTTTTTACTAATATCTTCTAGATTAGAAATTCCATATAAAGACATATAAATGGTTGTATATCTTCTTCCATTCAATTGCATAGATTCTATTTTTTTTCTAATTTTATGATTCCAAAAATGTGTCTTTCCGTGAACCCCATTCACCATTTATCATAATGGCATAATCTGTATAATCTGATCTTATATAATCTAAAATGCTTTCAACTAAATCTTCCATTTTTTCCTCCTTTGTTTCTAATCTTTTGCCACTACTAATACATCTATTTTTTTAGGTTTAGCGTGTTGTAATATTTTTGCACATTCATTTGCTGTACTTCCTGTTGTATAAATATCATCAATTAGTAAAATTCGTTTATTGTTTAGTATCTCTCCATTTTTTAATTCATATACATTTTGTATATTTTCTTTTCGTTGTTCTTTATTTAATTTGCTTTGTTCTATGATGTTTCTTGTTTTAACCAAACAATTTGCTTGTAATGATATATTTAATTCTCTACTTATTTTTCTGGCAATTAATAAGCTTTGATTATATCCTCTCTCTTTCATTCTTTTTTTACTAATCGGAACTGGGACTATTGTATCATAACTTTGTAATTTTTCAAAGATTTTTTTATTTTTTAAAATAAAATTCACAAAGCAAACATACATATATGATTTTTCATGAAACTTATATGTTAATAATAATTGTCTTATGATTCCTTCATAAGGAAATATGGCAATTAATTCTTGAAAATATCCCTCTTTCAAATTTTCTTTTGTTATTTGGAATATTGCTAATTTTTCTATCTTATTCTTACATTTTATGCAAAGTCCTTTATTATTTAATTTTCCACAAACACTACATACTTGTGGAAAAAATAAATCCAATAAATCAATATTTCTTGTTATCACCTCTTCTTATTCTATTTTTTATATTTTAGTATTTATCTTCCAATTCCTTGTATACTTAATTTTTTATAAATTTCTCAACTTATATTCTAAACCTGTATTTCTTTTTTTGCTGTCCACATTTTGAATCATAAATTTTACAATTTTTTCACTTCCGATAACAATTAATAATTTTTTTGCTCTCGTAATTCCTGTATATAACAAATTCCTGGTTAATAAAACTGGGGCTGATGGTGGAATTACCATAATAACAACATCAAATTCACTTCCGTTGTGCTTTATGTATGGTAATGGCATAACTATGTTCTATTTGTTCTAATTCTGTATAATCATAATATGCTGTCTTTTCATCATCAAACTTAATTTCAACAATTTTATTTTTTTCACTAACTTCTGTTATGGTTCCAATTTCTCCATTAAATACACCTTTTCCCACTTCTATATTTCCATTTATTTCTTTTTCCCAATCCATATCATAATTGTTTTTCACCTGCATGATTCTATCTCCTGCACGATAAATTGCTCCCATATTTGCTTTTTCCGGTAAATCACATACATTTGGATTTAATCTTTCTTGTAAGGCTTTATTTAGTTCTCTTGTTCCCAGCATTCCTTTTTTAGTAGGTGTTAATACTTGTATATTTTGAAAAAAGTCATAATCCCCATAATTTTTTAGTCTTCCTGTGCACAAAGATAATACTTCTCCTACTATCTTTTCTTGTGATGATTCATTGATATAGAAAAAGTCTTCCATTGTTTCTTCTGTATAATCTTCATCTTCTTTCGTTAAAAAAGGTTCTCCATTGTTCACTCTATGGGCATTTAAAATAATCTTTGATTTGGCAGCTTGCCTAAAAATTTTATCTAAATGAACCGTTACCACTTTTTCAGAAGCAATTAAATCTTTTAATACATTTCCTGGACCTACTGAAGATAATTGATCACAGTCCCCTACTAAGATTAATTTTGTTCCTTTATAGATACATTTTAATAAATAGCTCATGACAAACATATCTACCATGGATAACTCATCTACAATAATTAAATCTGCATCAATGGGTGCTCCTTCGTATTCTGTACTTGTTTGATAAAAATTATTTTCATCTATTTTTCCAATTTCTAATAATCTATGTAATGTTGAAGCTTCTTTTCCTGTTGTTTCTGTCATCTTTTTAGCTGCTCTTCCTGTTGGTGCACATAATACTACCTTATTTCCTTTTTGTTCATAAATATCAATAATGGTTTTAATAATGGTTGTTTTTCCTGTTCCTGGTCCACCAGTAATAATCGTAACATTATTTTCATTCACCAATTCAATAGCTTTTTTCTGCTTTTCTGATAATTCTATATTAGAATGTGATTCTAGCTTTTTTAAAATGGTTTGAATATTTTTGATTTCCTTCACATTAGAAGCTTGTTGTAATCGTTTAATACGAAGAGCAATTTCTTGTTCTGTGTAATAAAAATTAGATAAATATATCCATGTACCTGTTCCATCTTTTCTTTCTTCTATCACAATTTCATCATTGGCTCTTAATTCTATTAATCCATCTTCTATATTTTCTGTCATGACATCTAATAAAGAGATAACAAACTCAACCAAATTTTCCTTTAAGACACAAGCATGCCCATTATAGGTTGCTCGAATCAAAGCATATTTAATTCCACTTCTAATTCTTTTGTCATTATCATAACGGATGCCTAAGTCTAATGCCATTTTATCAATTTGCTTAAAATCCACACCTCTGGCAATATCTATTAAAATATATGGATCTTGTTCAATTTGTTCAATCGCATTAATTCCTAATAGCTCATATACTTTTTTCGCAAATTCTGCACCAATTCCAAATCTCTCTAAAAATCCAACAATTTGCCAAACTTCCCAATTCTCTAAAAAGCTTTCTGCAATATCAATTGCCTTTGCCTTTGAAATTCCTTTTACTTCTGCTAAACGTTCTGGTTCTGTTTTTATCACTTGTATAGTATCTTCCCCAAATCTGCTGACAATTCTTTTCGCTAATGCTTCTCCTACACCTTTTATATTTCCATTTGCTAAATATTTTTCTAATGCTCCAACTGTTTGAGGCATTAGCTTTTCAAATGTTTCTACTTTAAATTGTCTACCATATTTTTTGTGTTCCACAAAATTCCCAATAATCTTTAAATTATCCGCACTAGATACAAAAGGCATATATCCTACAATGGTTGTTTGCTCTTCTTCTGTATCAAATTCTGCTATCATATAACTATTGGTTTCATTGTAATAAATAATGTCTCCTACTTCTCCTACTAATTCCATTTATATCTCCTAATCTTTTTTTACTTTATTCTTAGTTTAAAAAAGAATTAGTATATTGCTAGGCAAACAAATATTAAATTTATGAGATGTGCTTTTGCACATTGATTAAATTTAATATGAAGTTTAACGACGCAAGATGCTGATTATTTTTTAAACTAACTCGTGCATTGCCATTCTATATTGCTCCTCATTAGGTGCTTTTCCATGCCATCCCACTTGATTTTCCATAAAAGACACACCTTTTCCCTTTATTGTTTTGGCAATGATGCACACTGGTTTTCCCTTTATATGTTTTGCTACATCAAAAGCATCTAAGATTTCTTGCATATGATGACCATCAATTTTAATAATTTCAAATCCAAAACTTTTAAATTTCTCATCTATTGGATATGGACTCATAACTTCTTCAACTGTTCCATCAATTTGTAAATTGTTATTATCTACAACAATACAAAGATTATCTAACGCATATTTTTTAGCTGACATCGCTGCTTCCCAAATTTGTCCTTCTTCAATTTCTCCATCTCCTAATATACAATACACTCTATAATCTTTCTTATCCATTTTCCCTGCAATAGCCATTCCAACTGCAGTTGATAATCCTTGCCCTAATGAACCTGTTGTCATATCAACACCTGGTATTTTTTTCATATCAGGATGTCCTTGTAAATAACTATCCAATTTTCTAAATGTTTTTAAATCCTCTACTGGAAAAAATCCTCTATTTGCTAAGCAACTGTATAAAGCTGGTGAACAATGCCCTTTTGATAACACCATTCTATCTCTATCTTCCCATTTCGGATTTTTTTCATCAATATGTAATTCGTTGAAATATAATACTGTTAAAATATCTGCTACTGATAATGAACCACCTGGATGACCAGATTGTGCATTATATACAGCTTCAATAATGCCTCTCCTTACTTCTTTTGCCATTTTTTCTAATTCTTTTACATCACTTATTTTCATGATACACACCTCTCTCTTTTATCTTTTTATACTATATCATGATATGAATCATTTTTCTAGCTTTTTTCTATTTATTTTCAATTTTGATGATTTTCTAAAGCAAGGTGAGGTGTATTATTTTCTGAATTCATTTCCTCGGCTAGTTACATAGATTACAAATTCTAAATTTTAAATAAACGAGCCTCTCGCTATTCCCGCTTCCTCATTTATTTAAAATAAAGAATTTGTACATCTATTTCACGTCACATTCGTCAATGAATTCAGAAAATAATACACCTCACCTTGCTTTAGAAAATCATCAAAATTGAAATCATTTGACCATTGACAGTTCTGAAAAACAATGGTAAATAATAAGTATTAATAAGATATTAATTGTATTTTTGTTAATAGGAAAACCTTATTTCTGTTCAACAAGAAAGGAGTTTTTATGTTAGATAATTATATAAAAAATACCAAAGAAGAAATGATTCAAAATCTTCAAGAATTAATTCAAATTCCAAGTGTATATGCAGAATCAAAAAATCCTTTCATGCCTTTTGGAGAAAATGCCAATAAAGCATTAGAATATATATTAAACTTAGGAAACAAGTTAGGTTTTAGAACAAAAAATCTAGATGGTTATTGTGGCTATATTGAATTTGGAGAAGGTAAAGAGATGCTAGGTATTATTGGACATTTAGATGTTGTTCCTAGTGGTGATAATTGGACTTATCCCCCTTTTTCTGCCACTATATTTGATAACAAAATTTATGGTAGAGGTGCTATTGATGATAAGGGACCAGTTATTGCTTCTTTGTATGCGATGAAATATGTATTGGATCATTGTAAAGTGAATAAACGTGTTCGATTAATTTTAGGATTAAACGAAGAAAATGATTGGAAATGTATCCATTATTATAAAGCACATGAAGAATCTCCTACTATCGGATTTAGTCCAGATGCTGATTTTCCTTGTATTTATGCTGAAAAATCAATTTTAACACCCTATTTTTCAATGGATTATTCTACTATAAATGCACCAATTACCATACAAGAAATTGATTGTAACCATAATGCCATTAATGTTGTTCCTAAAATTTGTAGTACTATCTTAAAAATTGATTCTTCCATTATGATGGAAGATTTTATTAAAAATATAAAAAGAATATTAGATAACGATAACTTTGATATCGATATTTACAAATTAAATGATGAAGAAGTAAAATTAACTTCACATGGTGTTGGTGCTCATGCTGCCCATCCTGATTTAGGCGTAAATGCTATTTCACGATTAGTTATTCTTTTAGATAAACTATTTAAAAATTATCATTGCCCTATTGAATTGTTTGATTTCTTTACAAAATATATTTATACAGAATATGATGGTAAAAGCTTAGGTATGAATGATAAAGATGAATCTGGTACATTAACTTTAAATGTTGGAAAAATAAGTCTTGAAAATAACATGTTAAAAATAGGATTAAATTTAAGAATCCCTATTCATACTTCTATTGAAGATATAGAAAAAAGATTTTTAGATTGTTTATCTGATTATAAACATATCACATATAAAAAAGTAGGTTCTAAACCTGCACTATATATTCCAAAAGATAATTATTTGGTTAAAACACTTTGTGATATTTATAATGAGGAAGCAAATTCTTATTTAGAACCAATTGCCATTGGTGGTGCTACATATGCTAGAGCTTTTGATAATTGTGTTTCTTTTGGAGCTAATCTTCCAGGTCAAAAGGACATGTGTCATCAAACAGATGAATTCATTTCTATTGATAATTTATTATTTGCTTGTAAGGTATATGCAAAAGCAATTTGTGAATTAGGAAAATAAATCCACCTTATATTTTTTTGTAAGTTGACTGGTTGGTATTCATTGATTCCTATCAGTATTTATGTTAAAATATTTTCCGATAAACATAAACATGTAATCATCAAAGGAGGTATAAAGATGTTCAAAATCACTATAATTTGCAAGGATACAGGTGAAAAACGGATATATGAAAAAAGCCTGTTCTTATGCGAAAATTTGTCATTGCTTCAAAAGCAAGTAACTGCTTTAGGTGGAGAATGGCAAACGCTAAGTAATTCTATTCAGATTAGCGTTCCCACCGACAATTGCTTTCATGAGCTCACATACTCTATTGAGCAATTTCAGACACCATCTTCCATTACAAATGATTGGATTCGAATTACCAAATCAGGGCAAACACAATTCATTTTCAAAAAAACATATACTTCACTCAACAAGTGGGAAGATATCGTCATATATGCAAGACTATATGGCGGTAAAGTGTCTAAAAATAGTTTTGATTTTGAAAAAGATACAAGTCTAGTTGCATTTGTAAAGCATTTCATACGCGAATATATCTGCTTCAAGAATTCTCTTTAAAAAATTCATCTTTTAATCTCTTACACCTCTCAAAGCAATCTGCTAAGAGAGGTGTTTTCTTATATCTTTTATATTATTCTTGTTCAAAAATCTGATTAAATTCTTGTTCATTAATCTTTTCTTTTTGTAATAAAGTTTCAGCAATTTTATCTAATTTATCTCTATGTTCTTTTAGTAACGTAATGGCATCATTATATGCTGTATCAATTAATGTTTTTACTTCTTCTCCAATTTTATCTCCAATATTTTCACCAAACATTTGCATCTCATAAGGTTCTTTACCTTGAAAATCAATTGGTCCTAGTTTATCACTCATACCATATTTGGTAACCATATCTCTTGCAATCTGTGTTGCCACTTCAATGTCATTACTTGCTCCAGTAGAAATATCATCTAATACTAATCTTTCAGCTGCTCTACCACCTAAAAGTGCAATTAATTTTTCTTGCATTTCTGTTTTGGAAATATAGTATTTGTCTTCATTAGATTTATACATAGTATATCCACCAGCAATACCTCTAGGAATAATTGATACTTCTTTGACATTGGTTTGTGTTGGTAAATATCTACTTACTACAGCATGTCCAGCTTCATGATAAGCAGTTAATCGTTTATCTTTATCTGAAATCACTCTTTCTCTCTTTTCTAGACCAACTGTTACCTTTTTAACAGCTTCTTCTATATCATCATTTTCAATTTCTTCATGTTTCGCTTTTGTTGCCACAATTGCTGCTTCATTTAAGATATTTTCAAGCTCTGCTCCTGTAAATCCCGCTGTATCTTCTGCTATACTTTCTAAATTTACATCATCTGCTAATTTTTTATCTTTACTATGAATTTTTAAAATTTCTAATCTACCTTTTAAATCTGGATTAGGTATGGTAATCTGTCTATCGAATCTACCTGGTCTTAATAAGGCTTTATCTAACATTTCTGGTCTATTGGTTGCAGCTAGTACAATAATGGTTTCTTCTGAACCAAATCCATCCATTTCGACTAATAGTTGATTTAATGTTTGATTATTTTCTGATTCTGCACCATTATTTGACGTTCTTCTTGACCCAATTGCATCAATTTCATCTATAAATACAATACATGGTGCTAATTTTCTAGCTTTTTCAAATAATTTTCTAACACGAGAAGCACCTAGTCCTGCAAACATTTCAATAAATTCTGAACCACTCATAGAAATAAATGGTACATTTGCTTCACCTGCAATGGCTTTTGCAATCAAAGTCTTTCCTGTTCCTGGTTTACCATATAAAAGGACACCTTTTGGAACTCTTGCCCCCATTTTTGTGTACTTTTCTGGTCTTTTTAAGAAATCAACAATTTCAATTAATTCTCCTTTTTCCTCTTCTAGTCCTGCCACATCATCAAATCTTACTTTTGTTTTTCTTTCTGTTTCATCATATACTTTTCCTTTTTCACCAAGACCTTGCATTTTAAATATCATGATAAATAAAGCTACCATTATCAAAGTTGGCAATATAGAAAATAATGTGGTTGGCAATTGTGCAAGAAAACTTTGTGGCTTTTGAATTAATTCTATTTCATTACCTTCTGATACTTTTGTTTGAATCAATGTAATAAATGCCTCTGTATCAGGAATAATGGCTGTTTTTTCTTCTTCTTCATTTCTAATGGTTATTTTGGCCGTTCTACTTCCTGTTGTTAATTCTACTTTCTCAACATTCCCATAAGAAATTTCTTTGATTAAATCTGTATATGCTAATGTGTTTTCATCTTCTTCTTTATTATTTTGACGATAGATAATGATTCCCGCAATGACTATGATAAGTAGAATAATGAATCCCACTAGTGATAATAATAATTTTTTGCTATTCTTTTTTTCGTTATTTTTATTCTTATCTTTACTCATCTTTCTTCCTTTCTTTCCCCTTTATGCATTAGAACCTTCTGGCTCATCATGGTTTACAGTACCTTTGCTATCTTTTTTTCTTTGTTTTTCTTGTTTTTTATTTTTTGTTTCTTCCTCTTTATCCTTTTTCTGTCTTTCTTCTTTTTCTTCCTGTTCTTTTTTCTTTTCTTGTTCTTCTAATTCTTTTTTGACAATTTGTTGTGCTTCAACTATCTTCATAACTTCTGCTTGTTTTTTCATTAACTCTGTTTTTAAAATAAATATAGCTGCTAATAAATAAATCGTTGCGACTGTTATATACATAATGCTGAAATATTCAATTGTAAAGTTAAATATAATATTGACAATTAAATAAATAATGTTTAATATTGTTGAAAGTGTTAATGCATAATTAGCCATATTAAATACAGCTACAAATCTCATTTTCATCTTTAACACCCACATAGTAAAATATCCAACAATACCTATGATAATTGCATACCATAAAGTATTGATAAAATACATAGAAAAACTATAAATAAACAAACTAACAAATACACTAAAATATAATGTATTAATTTGTCCACTTTGTACATAATTGATAACATCTTGTTTATTAAATTCAGTTAAATTCATACTGTTTAAAGATTCTTGATAATTATAAGATACTTCTCCAATCATGGTAATATTTTTTAGAATCACTCTATTTTTTAAGACTAAGGCACCTACTCCGTATTCATTAATTTGATTTAAATACTGATTAATCGTTTCTTCTGAATCCGCATTAGTATCCACAATAATCTTTCCAAATTGTCTATTTTCAATAACAATTGATTCTTGTGAATTAACCATTAATGTTCCATCACTATATGAAAAATCCGGAAATTGGTTTTCAAGATAGTTGGTTCCTTCTTGAATCATTTGATATGTTTGATATAATGTCCATACACTTAAGACTATTGCCAAAACCACTATCCATTTTGCAATATATGTTAATGCTTTTCCTATTCCTTCTGTTGCCATTTCTGGATATTTTTCTATATTAAAAATAGAATATTTTACTTTTTTAAAAAATCCCATTCCCTTTACTTCTTTATATTCTTCTTTCTTTTCTTCTATTGTATTTTTTTTATCTTCTGAAGCCATTATCTGTACTCCCTTCTTATATTAGAATCTACATACTTTGGATTAATATCAAATATTGCCTTGTCTCCTACTTTTATATTCTTACCTGTAATGTCACAAACAACATGATATGTTCCAACTCTTCCTAAGACTTTACATGTATTATCACCAATTTTTACATACATATTTTGATTTTTAAAGAAATCTTTGATATCTCTTACAATATATCTTAGCTTGTCTATCCAACGGAACATATCTCTTCCTGTTTCTATATTTACTCCATCCATATATCCTACTGGTATTAAAGCTACTTTTGTATTTTTATTTGTTGTATATGTATTAGAATATCCAATATTAAATCCCCTTGGCAATTCCTTTATCTCGGAAACTTCTGCTTCTAAATGTGCAATTCTTTTTAATCCCAAGTTATTTCTAAAGGCAATTCTTCCTAGAAAAGCTGACCCCACTCTTACAGCATTTAAATGCATATTTGGAAATTTGATAAAAGCTGATGAATTACAAATATGTAGCATTCCTGTTTTGATATCATTCATCTTTAATACTTCAATCACATTCATAAATCTATCAAACTGTAATTTTGTATATTTGTCATCAAAAAAACTAACAGAGAAATGTGAAAATGTTCCTTCGATCTCTATATTTTCTATTCCTTTTAACGCCTCTACCATAGAATCTCTATCAGAATAAATAAAGCCATATCTTCCGAAACCTGTATCGATTTTTACATGAGCTCTAATTTTTCTATTTTCCTCTTTAGCAATTTCTTCTGCTACTTCGATATCTTCTTTTGAACCAATGGTAATGATAATATGATTATCTACTAATTTTTTAACATCTTCTTTGATTGCTGTTGAAGATAACATTAAAATATCTTCTTTGATACCTGCTTCTCTTAATTGCAAAGCCTCTTCTATTGTCGAAACCGCAAAAAATGAAATACCATTATCAATCAACAACTTTGTAAAATCCACTAATCCTAAGCCATATGCATTTCCTTTTACCACAGCAATAATCTTTACTTTTCTACCATTATCATCTGGTCCATTTGTCTCAGCATGTTTCTTTATTTGTTCTATATTATGCACTAAATCATTTTTTTCTATAACTAAAGCTTTCATTTCTTTTCCTTTCATGGAACGATAGGGACGTGTCAAATCGTTTCATTTTCTTTTTCTTTTTAATTGTCTTAATGTTCTAAAAGCTTTTTCTGAAAATTTATATAATTTGTATTTTAATGGTTTAAAAGGATAATATACTTCTCCTATAAATTCTGTAAATGTTGCACCAAATCCTTTTTTGAATCTATATAGTCCATATTGTGGGTGACTTTCGTCTACTACACCTGATACGCCTCTAAAATCATATATATCATCATGTCTTGCAATTGCCATTTTAATCATTTCCCATTGTAATAAATAGTTTGGCATTAAATTTCTATGTTTGTTACTGCTTGCACCATATAAATACCATGTTTTGTTTCCATAGAAGATTGGAATAACACCTGATATTGGCTCTTCTTCATAATACGCCATTAGAACTTTCATATGTTCTGGTCCTAAACAATCATACATTTTTTCAAAATACTCTAATGGTCTAATGATAAAACCGTCTCTTTCCCCAGTTTCCACCATGATTCTGTGGAAATCTTTTAAATCTTCTTTTGTTCCTTCTTTTACGGTTACACCTTTTCTTCCTGCTAACCTTATATTATATCTCCATTTTTGATGAAATCCTGCCATAATCTCTTCTTCTGTTTTGCCTTTGATATCTAAACGAAATACATATCTTGGTTGTATTTCATCTTTAAAATCTTTGGCATCATCTTTAATTTTATATCCTAAATTTGTAACGACTTTTCTAAATTCTTGATCATCACTAACAATATCTGGTTCAGTTCTTAATACAAATGCATTATATTTCTTTGCTAATTCTTTTGCTCCATCTGTTAATTGTTTCATGACATTTTCATCATGGATATCACAAACAGGTCCTCTTGATGAATACATCATGTTTCCAAATATAGGCATTTTTCTTATCCATACACATAAAGAACCTATAATATTTTTGTTTTCGTCTTCAGCTAATATCACTTCTGGCTTCCAGTTTGGCTTTTTTACTTCTGCCCATTCTAATGATTGTTGAAAGTTACATCTTTCATGTCCTTCTAAAAATTTTTTATATTCTTCTTTTGATTTTTCATCTGTTACAAATCTCATGTTTTTCTCTTCCTCCTAGCTATTTGCAATACATGAGTATTTTACACCAATATGTAGTTTTTTACAAGTAATTTATGTTATTTTTTGGTGAATTCTTGTCGACAGTATTATTTTTATCAATGATTTTTTCTCCAACTATTTATTTGTGAACTTGTATATTTTCCTTTCTTTGCTTTTTCATTAGAAGTTTCTCAAGAGTATTACTACTCTGTTGACGTAGGTGACACATTAAATAGTGACTTACGGATAGGCTCTGTTGTATTCAAAGGTTCCTTTGGAAGTTGGAACATCATTGTTAAGGACAAAGAAACTGTGGAAAAACATTAAAAACATTGAGAACGGTACCTAGTGATTAAGAGGTACCGTTCTCATTTAGTTTATTAAATAATTTTGGTGGAGGTGAGGAGAGTCGAACTCCTGTCCATAATACCTTCCAAATAAACTTCTACAAGTTTAGTTTATTTTTTATATTTCATCTAACTTACACCAATAAACAGGTTTAAATTAGATATAGCTTTTGAAATACCCACTACCTCCAAAGCAAAAGTAGCTTTGTTTCCTACTATTATGACACTTTATCTAAATGCGTAGGAACATTTAGGAAAGCGTAGCCACCTTAGGCAGCTAAAGCATACTCATTATTATTTTCTGCGTTTATATTTAGTTTCCCGTTTTTTTAAGTGGCCAACGAGAATCCACTACTTGCTATCTATCCTTCTAGTATTATGTCGAAACCAAGTACACCCCCATGTACTTATAATATTATACAATATTTATATACTTTTATCAATAATCAAATTTTATTAATAATTGAAAATACTGTAAAAGATATCATAAAAGTTTCACTATATTCTACTTTAAAACTATTTTTCTCCATTAATTATCCCCCTTAAACTATCAAATACTTCTTCATGAGAGTAATATTTAGTATTAGGGTCATTAGCTTCTTTCTCCGCTTCTTCTAAAGCTTTCTCAATATCAACATTTCCAAATTTTTCTTTCATTGCTCTATCAATTTCTAATTCTTCTTATATTAATCATATCAATTCACCCTTTCAAAAAATATTATCATTATTTTATCATTATTTTATCTTTTCTTCGATATTTTATAAGAATTTTATATACATTTTACAAAAAAGTTATAGATAAAAACATAATCTATAACTTTCTATTAAGAATTTTAATCTAATAATTGACATTGTTCTTTATACCAAGCAGGACTACAAACCATGATAATTTGACAGTGTCCTTCCCAAAAATAGACTTCTTCTTTGTCTATTAAAATAACATCTCCTTGTTTAAAATCTATTTGATTATCTTTCTTATGTATCGTTCCATTACCTTCTAGTATATAAGCCATTTCTTTACATTTTAAGTTAGAACAATATCCTTTTTCAGGATATCTTCCTTGTATGGTATTAATACAAAAATCCATATCTTTATCATCTAATTTTTTAGAATATTCTAATAAAT
Organism: uncultured Eubacteriales bacterium; assembly: GCA_949289635.1. GTDB lineage: Bacteria > Bacillota > Clostridia > TANB77 > CAG-508 > CAG-269. The sequence goes on from CASEOS010000011.1 coordinate 49,405, forward strand.
AACTTGTGTCACTATTTATGACTTTTTGTGCTTCTTCCTTTTTTACAAATTTCATATTCATTCTCCTCGTATAATATATTTATTTTAATTTTAACATGTATAGCTTTCTTAAAAATCCATTCGATAATCTCGTTTCTCTTACAAATTTTAATCCAACTCTTTCAAGTGTTTTACAACTTCCTATATTATTAGGATGTGCCATTGAGATAATATAATCAAATCCTAATTCTTTTGCTAAATTTAATTCTAAAGTTTGAAGTTTTGTGGTAATGCCATTTCCTCTATATTCTGGCAAAACTAAGTTTCCACCTAATTCACATACTTGATATTCTTCAAGTCCAAATTCTTTTTTAAAGTCTGCAAGCATCTCTTGTGAAACATATAATTGTGCCATTCCAGCAAGTTTATCTCCATCATATGCACCATATAATGGAGCATAATTTTTTTCATCAAACATACTGTCATATTCCCATTGTTCATATGGAATAAAATATTCTTTATCTTCTAATCCTCCTAATACAGTTTCAATCAATTTAAATAATTGATCTTTATCTTTTTCTTCAATCTTCTTATACACAAAATTCATTTTAAAACCTCCTTTAAATTTTTAGAATATGTTTTTAATTTTTGAAAACAAGTATATGCTTCCATGACTTCTTTGGAATTTTTAGAAATATATCCTCTTTCTTTCATACCTTCTGGTAAATCTGCAATTAAAATTTCTTTATCAATACCATCCCAACCTGAACCAACAATTTCTAATAACTTTGGTTCTTTTTCTTTTATCTCATCATAATCTACAAATAATGTTTTGATATTACTTTGCATATAAATTTTTAATGTTTTATTTTGTTTAAATTCTTTAATCTTATTCTTACTAAAGATAAAAATTCTTTCTACATTAACACCTCTATTGGCTATTTCTAAGTTAATTTGTCTAAATTTCATTTCTTGAGGTTCTTCTGTCCATTCATCTTCTAACATAGTTGATGCACACCATAAGTAAGATTCCTTGTTTAACCTTCTAAAACAATGATTTAATGCTCTATAAAATTTTCCGATTTCTAAATTTTCTGTTCTTCCATTGTCTCCAAATTCAATTTTTCCACCATCTGTTTCAATAGCCATACCGCTTGTATTTTTTAGTCTAAGTAATAGCTCAACAATATCTTCTACGATTTCATGCTCGTTTATAATACATTGTTTATCCCTTGGTATATCCAAGAGAAGTGTATTGATTCTCAATCCAACCTCATTTTTTAATACTTCCGCTAAATTCTTTTCGATTGGATTTCTTTTTGGAAGCTTGTCATCAACAATCACCATGCTTGACTCTGCATGTAATTTTTCTGCAAAATGAAAAATAAACTTTTCTTCTTTTTTATTCATATGATGTTTTGCAAAATAAATAAGTCCTTCATAATATTTGGATACATTTTCTAAATTATCTTTTATTTCTTCAAATTCTCCATACTCTACAATATATCCCTCTTTTTCTAGAGATTCTTTTAAATATGTCTTCCAATCTTTGTTGCTATTGACTATCATAATTTTTTTAGGTATATGGATATATTTATAGATATTGCTTCTCCTATCTGAAGGTTTTAATGTATCTCCCGGAATCTCCCATACCATTCCATTTTTAATAGCTCCATGAATTCTATTTTCCTTGCATAATTTAATAATTCTTCTTTCTGTGATTCCCCATATTTCAGAAAATTGTTTTGCCGTTAAATATCCCATTTTTCTCTCCTTTTGTATTGTTCTATATTCAGAACAATATATATTTATATTATTCTATTTTCAGAATAATGTCAATACTTTTTTTGATATTTATCTAAAAAATTTATTTTTCTTTACATATCATTTTTAACAAATTTTAGAATTTTTCATATAATATTTCTAGGTGATAAAAATGAATATAGTTCCTACAAATGTTTTATATAATTCCTCTATATTAAGAGAAAATCTAACTTTATTAAATCATACATATCCCTTTTTAAATATTCAAGTGGTTGGGAATAGTGTATTAGGTAAACCTATCTATGTGATAAAATTAGGAAAAGGACCAAATAAAGTCTTTTATTCTGGCTCTATCCATGCTAACGAATGGATTACTTCTGTTTTATTAATGAAATTTATTGAAAATTATTGTGATGCTTATATTTCTAACGGTTCTCTTTATGGATATCCTATAAAGCAACTTTTTAACAGTGCTACTATTTACATTATGCCTATGGTAAATCCTGATGGTGTTGATTTAGTCAATGGCAATATAAATCAAAATTCTACCGCTTATCGAAATGCATTTGCTATTAGCAGTCGTTTTCCTGATATTCCATTTTCTTCTGGTTGGAAAGCCAATATCAATGGTGTGGATTTAAACTTGCAATTTCCTGCTGGCTGGGAACAAGCAAGAGCAATTAAATATGCACAAGGATTTAATCAACCTGCTCCTCGCGACTTTGTGGGGTTTGGTCCTTTGACAGAACCTGAAGCTTTAACAATTTATAACTTTACTTTAATGCATGATTTTAAATTAGTACTTGCTTATCATACACAAGGGCAAGAAATTTATTGGCAATTTCAAAACTTCAATCCACCAAATAGTCTAGAGATTGGTCAAAGCTTAGCTAAAGCAAGTGGATATAGACTTGCCGAAACGCCATACAATTCTAGTTTTGCTGGATACAAGGATTGGTTTATTCAAAATTATAATCGACCTGGATATACCATTGAAGCGGGAATTGGAGAAAATCCTTTACCTATTTCACAGTTTGACGAAATTTATAATGATAATATTGGTATTTTAATTTTAAGTGCTATTTTATAAAGAAAAAGAAGTTCAAAATTGAACTCCTTTTAGAAAATTCCTACTACTTCTCCATTTTCATCTATATCAATACTTTCTGCTGCTGGTACTCTTGGTAATCCTGGCATTGTCATAATCTTTCCTGCAAGTGCTACAATAAAGCCTGCACCAGTCTTTAATTCTAAATCTCTTATCGTAATATTGTATTCATCTTTACATTCTAGATTTTTAGGATCATCTGAGAAAGAATATTGTGTTTTCGCAATACAAACTGGAAGATTTGCATATCCTAATTCTTCAATTCTCTTCATTTCTTTTTGTGCCGCTTCTTCAAATACAACACCTTTAGCTCCATAAATCTTTGTTGCGACTTTTTCTATTTTTTCTTGAATGCCTTCATTTAGTTCATACATGTATTGGAAGTTTTCTTCTTTTTCTGTTAAATCTACTAATTTTTGAGCAATATCGATAGCACCTTCTCCACCTTTTGCCCAACCTTCTACTAAGCTTAATTCTACTCCTTTTTCTTCCAAATGTTTTCTTAAACAGTCGATTTCTGCTTCTGTATCTGAAGTGAATCTATTAATTGCTACAATAACATTTAATCCAAATTTATCTTTGATATTAGAAATATGTCTATATAGGTTGTCTAATCCTTTTTCTAGACCTTCTATATTTTCTTCTTGAATTTTATCTTTTTCAATTCCACCATGGTATTTCAATGCTTTTATGGTTGCAACAATTACAACTGCATCTGGTTTTATTCCTGCTTTTCTACATTTAATATCTAAGAATTTTTCTGCTCCTAAATCTGCACCAAATCCTGCTTCTGTAATCGTATAATCTGCTAATTTCAAAGCAAGTTTTGTTGCTGCAATACTATTACATCCATGAGCAATATTGGCAAATGGTCCTCCATGAATAATAGCTGGTGTATGTTCTAAAGTTTGTACTAAATTTGGTTTGATAGCATCTTTTAATAACACTGCCATGGCACCTTGTGCATGTAAATCTTTTGCATAAATTGGTTTATCTTTTTCATTATATCCAATTAATATGTTTCCTAATTTTTCTTTTAAATCTTCAATATTTTCTGATAAGCATAACACAGCCATAATTTCAGAAGCAACTGTAATATCAAATTTATCTCTTCTTGGTACGATTTTGCTTTCTCCTGAAAGTCCTGTTTCTACAACTCTTAGTTGTCTATCATTTAAGTCTACACATCTTTTCCAAACAACTTCTTTAATTTTTAATTCATTTCCAAAATAAATATGATTATCAATTAAACTAGCTAATAAATTGTTAGCAGCAGTAATGGCATGAATATCTCCTGTAAAATGTAGATTAATATCTTCCATTGGAGCCACTTGTACATGTCCTCCACCTGTTGCTCCACCTTTGATTCCAAATACAGGACCTAAAGATGGTTCTCTCAATGCTAAAATAGATTTTTTATTAATTTTTCTTAATCCATCAGCAATCGCAATAGACATGGTTGTTTTTCCTTCTCCTAATGGTGTTGGACTAATTGCTGTTACTAATATCAGCTTCCCATTTTTTCTATCCTTTACTTTTCCATATAATTCTGAAGAAAATTTTGCTTTATATTTTCCATATAATTCTAAATCCTCTTCTTCTACATCTACTTTTTTTGCGACATCTACGATATTGTCTAATTTTGTATTTCTTGCAATTTCAATATCTGTCATTTTTTTCACTCCTTTTTTATTTTATTTTTACTCTTAAGATATTCTTCTATTGTTCAACTACATTTTACAAAACTATTCCACACGCCTCCTTTACTTTTTAATCTACAATCACTTGTCTATTTTCTAAGTATTCTTTCAAATGTCCTAAAACAGAAATATCTAAATCTTAACTCTTATATAATTAAACCTGCTACAACACCTATCAACGCTCCAACAAGTACTTGTACTGGTGTATGACCTAAAACTTCTACTAGCTTTTCTGATACTTGTACACCTGTAAGTCCTGGTGTTTCTACTAATTTATTTAATAGAGCTGCTTGTTTTCCTGCTGCTCTTCTAACACCACAGGCATCATACATAACAACAAATGCAAATGTAAATGATAAAGCAAATAATGGTGTATCTACCCCTTCATATTTTCCTATTAATGTTGCTAAACTTGTCACAACTGCTGAATGTGAGCTTGGCATTCCACCAGCACCTAAGATTCTTTTAAAATTAAATTTCTTTGTTTTTACCAAATCATATATTAATTTGAATAATTGTATACAAAACCACAATAAAATTGGTACATATACATATTTATTCTGAATAAATTGCATAAATCCATTCATTCTTTAAAATATCCCCCTTATTTTTTATTCAGTTTCAAAGTTTTCTTCTTTTTTTTCACCGTTTTCATCATTTAATAATATGGTTATTTTCTTTTCTGCATTTTCTAACATTTTGTTACATTCTTTTGAAATTTTCATTCCCTCTTCAAATTTCACAACAGAATCATCTAAATTTAAATTTCCGTTTTCTAATTCGTTAATAATTTTTTCTAATTCTTGAATTTGTTCTTCAAAATTTTTTTTCATATTTCATCTCATCCTATCTATTTTTTATTATAAGTAAAAATCCACTTTTGCCTTGATTTTATATAATTTTTTCTATTCAACAAAGTTGATTTTCTTTTACTGTTGTGTAACTGTATTTGTAGATATGTCTACTGTATACCATATTAAAACTGCTGTTGTCTCTTCATCATTTACAGATACATGATATATGTTTCCTTCTTTATTGGCAATATTAAAAGTCACACCTTGGTCTGTTCCATATTGATTTTTTACAAGTTCTATTACTTTTTCTTCTTCAGTTTGTTCTGTATTGACTGTTTGTTGTTCCTCACTTCCTACATAATCACTATTGATTTCTTCTTCTGTTACACTTGGTTGTATAGTAGGTGTCACAGGTTCATTTACTACATTTTCCGTTTCTGTTTCTATTTCTGTGTTTACTTCATTTTCCTCTACTATATTTGTTTCTGTTATTTGATTCAAATCTATTTCATTAATAATATTTTGATTTTTTCCGTGTATCTTCTTGTCTGTTATATAAGCTATAACAAGCCATCCCTATCATGATAATTAATAATATAATGGTAATTGTCATTAGTATTTTTTCTTTTTTTCTCATTTATTTCATTCTCCTTATCTTATATTTTTGATGTTATTTATCTAATTTTATTATATGATTTTTGCTTGTTTTTCTCCATCTTTCAATCGAATTGAAATTTCATCTTCTGTTCTTAAATCTGTTATGCTTTTGACAATCATTCCGTCTTTCTCTATGATAGAATATCCTCTTGTCAAGGTTTTCAATGGGCTTAATGTATCTAATTTTGATACTAACTCAATATATTTATTTTTATTTTTTTCCTTTATTTTATTCATGACATTTTCTAATTGTTTTATATAAGAATCAATTTTAATATAATTCTCTTGAATTCTTCTTGTTGGCTCTTTAAAAACAGAACTTGACATACATTTGTCATATCGCAATTTCATAATTTCTAGTTTTTTGGTTAATGCCATTTTTAATCGATTTTGATATGTATTGATTTTCTGTTTTACTTCATAGATATCTGGTACAGCCAATTCTGCCGCAGCTGATGGTGTTGGCGCTCTTAAATCTGCCACAAAATCAGAGATTGAAAAATCAGTTTCATGTCCTACTGCTGATATAATTGGAATTTTTGATTCATAAATACTATATGCAACCACTTCCTCATTAAATGGCCATAAATCTTCTAGAGAGCCTCCACCTCTTGCTAAAATGATGACATCTGCTAATTGGTTTTGATTCATATAAGCAATACCTTCTGCAATTTTTTCTGCCGCTCCTTCTCCTTGAACAGGTACTGGTAAAAGTCTAATATACACATTTGGATTTCTTCTTGTAGATACATTAATAATATCTCTAATGACAGAACCTGTTTGTGAAGTTAATACTCCAATCACTTTTGGCATCATTGGTATTTTTTGTTTATGCCTTTGATCAAATAGTCCTTTTTTTTCTAATTCTTCTTTTAATTTTTGATATTTGGTATATAAATCTCCTACTCCATCTTCTTCCATCACTTTTGCATAAATTTGGTAAATACCATCTCTTTCAAATACAGAAACAGAGCCTAATATATATACTTTCATACCATCTTTTGGTTCGAAATTTAATTTTTGTGCATATGATTTGAACATAATACATTTTATTAAAGAGTTTTCATCTTTTAATGTAAAATATAAATGTCCTGTATAGTGATGTTTGAAATTAGAAATTTCACCCTTTATTAAAATATTATTTAAATATTCATCATCTGCAATTTTATTTTTTATATATTTATTTAAATCTGTTACACTAATTGCCATTTCTGCGTATTTCATATCATACTTCCTCTAATTTAAACTAGGGATATATAAAATATCCCTGCCGCATCTATTTGTTGACAATACTTGCCAATATTCCATTTACAAAGTTTTTTGATGAATCTTCTCCATATTTTTTAGCCAATTCCACTGCTTCATTAATTACCACTTTAAATGGTATATCTTTATATTGAATTTCATAAATGGCTAGCTTTAATATAGATAAATCTATTTTAGAAATTCTGTCAATTTTCCAATCTGATTTCAAATTTTTCTCAATAAATCCTAAAATTTCTTCTCTATGTTCTTCAATTCCTAAAACTGCATCTTGTATATATTCTCTTGCATCTTTATTTTCTATATTTTCGCTTTCAAAATATAAATCAATTTGTTCTTTTAAGTTATCTTGTTTTTGTATTTCTAAACTATAAATTAATTTAAAAGCGCTCTCTCTAATTGCTGTTCTATTCATATCCATTCCCTTCTACATTTTATCTATAAAACTTTTTAATTTTGTTTTTACTTCTTCTTTATTTCTTTGCACATAATTTCCAATAAATGCACCTAATGCAATGACAACAATTGCTAATATCAATTTATCTAATCCTGTTATTAATATTAAAATTGCTATTACTACACCAATAATAACTCCTTTAAATTGGTTCCAAAAATCTTTAAAATTATTCATGCTTTCACAACCTTTCTTAACTCAAACTGATACTTATTATTTTATGCCTCTTGTGGTTTGTCTGCAACTTTCTTAACCGTTATATTAACTTCATTAACTTCTAAATCTGTTGCCTTTTTAATTTTATCTTTTATACTTGTTTGTAATTTTGCAGATAAATCTTTTATAACTGCTTCTGAACTAACTACTAAATTGGCATATACTTTTACATTATTTTCTTTATCTAACTCTACTCTTGTTGTCACATCTTCTGTGCTTTCAAATCCTTTTGCTACTGAATTTACTAAATTTTCAATTGTTTCTTTCGAAATCATCAACTTACCACTTTCATTTTCCAATAAAACGCCTTGTCTTTCTTTGATTTGTTCTTTTGAAGTTGCGTCAAAGAATATGCATTTAATAGAAAGTAAAATAAATACAACACTAACTCCTAATATAACCTTACTCCATACATCACTTGCAAGTGCACCATTTACGATTCCACCAACAAGTTCTGCATCTAACCATCCAAATACTAATAAACATGCTATAATGGCAATTATTAGCATAACATATGAATATATAATTAATGTAATTTTTTCTAAAATTTTCATTTCATCTCTTCTCCTTTATTTTATATAATTTTTATTTACTATTTTTATTATTGTTTTTATTTATTCTTTTATAAATCTTATCTGTTTACCGTTTTTATTCTTCATCAGATTTATTTTCTTCTTCTACTTGTGGTTCCTCTTCTTTTTCATTCATAACAGCATCTGTATTAACACCTTGAACATGTACATTGACTTCTTCTACTTTTAATCCTGTCATATTTTCTACTGATTTCTTTACCCTATTTTGAATTTCAAAAGCAACATCTGGTATTCTTGAACCATATTCTACAATAATGTTTACATCTATTTTGGCTATATCTCCCTCAATATCTACTTTAATTCCTTTTGCTAAATTTTTCTTTCCACTTAATACTTCTGTAATTCCTCCTGCAAAGCCTCCAGACATTCCTGATACACCTTGTACTTCTGAAACAGCAACACCTGCTATAACGGCTACAACATCACTTGATATTTGAATACCTTCATTTTCTGTTTTTATTTCTTCATCTAATTCTACAACTTCCCCATTTTCTACATTTTTGTTTTCTTCTTCCATATCCATTCCTCCTTGTTCTATCTTTTATACGAACAAATTCGCTTTTTGAAAAATCTTTATGCCTTATCTAATTTTCCAAAAAGAAAAAGATATACTTATTTTTCCATATAAGTATATCAATTTTTTCTTAAATTTACAACCATTTTCACAATATTTACACTTTTTTAAGAAAAAGTTGCCAAAGGGGACGTGCCATTTTGGCAACTTTTATTTTTATTAAAAAAATTATAGCTTTATTTTACAGCTAAAAGGTTGCCAAAATGGCACGTCCCCTTTGGCAACTTTTATTCAAAAACATCAAATTCTTGTATAGGATTTCCTCTTAAATAATCTTGTATTGTCATCCTTTTGGCATTTTCACCTTGTATTTCTAAAACTTTTAAAATACCTTCTTTACATTTTATAAATATACCATCTTTAGGATCTGATACAATCACTGTACCATTTGTTAAAAATCCTAAATTTTCTGCATATATTTCATCTTCTCCTGCGACTTTTACTTTCCAGAACTTTATCTTTTTTCCATTTAAAAATGTATAGGCTCCCATGATAGAGTTTAGCCCTCTAACTAAATTTTTAATTTCTTCAGCTGTTTTATAATCCCAATCAATTTTTGCCATATCTTTTGATAACATTGGTGCAACTGTAAAATCTTCTCCTTGTTTTTCTCTTGGTGCAATCCCTTTTTCAATTTGTTTTAATGTTTCTACTAATAGCTCTCCACCAATGACCTTTAATCTATCCCATAGTTCTCCTGTTGTTTCTTCTTCACCAATTTGCACTTCTTGTTTTAAAATCATATCTCCTGTATCCATTCCAACATCCATATACATAGTTGTAACACCGGTTGTTTTGTCTCCATTTAATACTGCCCATTGAACTGGTGCTGCTCCTCTATATTGAGGTAATAATGATGCATGAACATTAATACAACCATATGGTGGAATATCTAATATTTCTTTTGGTAAGATTTTCCCATAAGCTACTACGCAAATCACATCAGGTTGTAATGCTTTTAACACATTTATAAATTCTTCATTCTCTTTTACTTTTTCTGGTTGATAAATGGTTAAATTCTTTTCCATCGCAAATTCTTTGACAGGACTTGGAATCATTTTCATTCCTCGCCCCTTTGGTTTGTCTGGATTTGTTACCACACCAATAATTTCATAACCTGCTTCATAGATTGCTTTTAGGCTTTCTTCTGCAAAGTCTGGTGTTCCCATAAATACAACTTTCATACTTTTCTCCTTTATCCTTTTTCTGGTTCAATATATTCTAATGTTCCTGGAATAATTTTATCAATAAATAATTCTCCTTCTAAGTGGTCAAGTTCATGTGAAATCGCTTGTGCTAATAATTCTTTTGCCTTTACTCTCATTCGTTTTCCATCTCTATCTGTATATTCTGCTACCACTTCTGCTGGTCTGATGACTTTTGCAAATTCATTTGGAAAACTTAAACAACCTTCATCCACTTCTTGTTCTCCTTTTGTTTTAATGATTATTGGATTAATTAATACGATTAGACCATGGTCATCATATAAATCAATCACCACGATTCTTTTCAATACGCCTACTTGAACAGCAGCTAGTCCCACTCCATTATATTTATGCATGGTTTCTATCATATCATCAATCAAAGATTGTATTTTCTCACTTACAATATCTTCTTCTGGAACTTCTCTTGATTTTTTCTTTAAAATGTCATCTCCTTGATATCTTAGATTTCTAATTGCCATTATATTTTTCCACCTTTCCTGTTATTCATTTTTTATCTATTTTTTATATTCTATAACAACTCAAGTGATGATTTTTTGCTCCGTCCCCAAAATCATCATTAGCTCATATTGTTTGGATTAATATCAATTGCAATTCTTGTATCTTTTATATTTTCTTGATATATCTCTTTTAAACAAACATTTAAAATTTCGTTTGCTTCTTCTGTCATCTTTCCTTTTATGATAATTCTCCATCTGTATCGATTTTGAATTTTATCAATTGGACAAGGCATTGGTCTTAAAACCTTAAATTCTTCTTTATTTAATCTTTTTTCTAAATACTGATATATTTTACTAGATACATTTTTTATTTCTGCCTCTTGATAACTATTTAATCCAATCAATATTATATCGCAAAATGGTGGATATTTCAACTGTTCTCTAAGTGCAATTTCTGTTTCATAAAATAAGTCATAATTTTGTTTTTGTGCACAAATAATACTAAAATTATCTGGATTATATGTTTGGATAACCACTTTTCCTGGTAGATTTTCCCTTCCTGCTCTTCCTGCGACTTGTGTTAAAATTTGGAAGGTTCTTTCATTTGCCCTGTAATCATCAATATTTAAAGAGCTATCTGCTGCAATAACACCTACCAAGGTTACATTTGGAAAATGATGTCCTTTCACTACCATTTGTGTTCCAATTAAAATATCAATATTTTCATTTTTAAATGTATTTAGAATGTGTTCATGTGAATTTTTTTTGGTTACTGTATCAATGTCCATTCGAATGGTAGATGCTTCTGGAAATTGTTTATGAATTTCTTGTTCTAATTTTTGTGTTCCTGTTCCAAAATATCGTATCTTATCACTATGACATTCTGGACAAATGGTCACGACATTTTCTTCATGTCCACAATAATGACATTTTAATTTTCTTTCATAACTGTGATAAGTCATACTAATATTACAGTTTGGACATTTTACTGTATACCCACAATTTCTACACATGATAAAGGTTGAATATCCTCTTCTATTTAAAAATAAAATGGTTTGTCTTTTCTGTTTCAAGTTTTCTTCAATACTATTATATAATTCCATACTAAGCATTGAACGATTTCCATTTGCCAATTCTTGTTTCAAATCAATAATTTCTACTTTTGGAAGTAAAGATTGATTCGCTCTTTTGGTAAGTGTTAATAATTTGATTTTTGTATTTCCAAATTCATCTTCATTTGTCGCGTTATAGAAAGTTGTCATATCTGGTGTAGCACTTCCTAATACCAATGGTGCTTGATTTTCTTTTGCTAAAACTTTGGCAATTTCTTTGGCATGATATCTTGGATTGGTTTCTGATTTATATGAACTATCATGTTCTTCATCTATTATAATGATTCCAATGTTTTCAATTGGTGCAAATATAGCAGACCTTGCTCCTATAACAATTCTTGCCTTTTTCTCTCGAATTCTTTCCCATTCATCATGTCTTTCACCAATGGATAATTTACTATGTAAAATAGCAATCTCTTCTTTTCCAAATCGTGAAATAAATCTATCTAACATCTGTGGCGTTAGAGATATTTCTGGAACTAATACAATCGCATTTTTACCAATTGTCAATACTTTTTCAATTAATTGTAAATATACTTCTGTTTTTCCTGAACCTGTAACACCATATAGCAAAAATTGTTTATATTCTTCTTTGTCTATTGTTTCTTCTACACTTTTATAAGCAATCTCTTGTTCCTCTGTTAATTTTAGCTTATCTGTTTTTTCACAATCTCTCCCCAATAGTGGATTTCTTTCTACCTTTTTTTCTACAATTTCTAAATAGCCGTTCTTAACTAAAGTGTTCACAATTCCTCTTGCACAATCTGTAAACATTTCAATTTCTGGTACAGTTGCTCCTTCATTGTCTTTTATAAAGCTTAATACTCTTTTTTGTTTTTCTGATTTTAATTTTCCTATTTCAATTTCAAATTCAATCTCTTCTCTATCTTTCTTTAAATACACACAATTAATTGTTTTATCTTGGATTCTTTTTTCTTTATTCTTATTTCTGGTTCCTGGTGTTAGCATTAATTTGATACAGTCAGATACATTACAAAAATATCTCTTTGCCATCCATTTCGCTAGTGCAATTTGTTTATTGCTCAAATTTTCTTCTAATTTTGCAATATCTTTTACTTCAAAAGTAGATGTTTCTTTTATTCCCACTACAAATGCTTCTGTTAGTTTTCCACCATTACCAAAAGGAACTAATACTTTACTTCCTACTAATATTAGTTCTTCTAATTCCTTTGGTATGTTATAATCAAAGGTTCTATTTAATTTTTTTGCTCCTCTATTGATAATGACTTCTGCTACCATTTCTTTCTCCTTTTCTTGACTTTAAGTATATCAAAATTTCCTTTTTTTAACAAGGAAAAGTGATAATTTAATATAAACAAAAAGTGTACTCAATAAAAAGATTCACTTTTGTGTTTGTTTTATTGAATACACTTATATTTTTTCTTTTTACTAATTTTTTATTTCTAATAAATACAGTTTCTAAAACCAATCTCTGATTGTTTATCACCACTATCTTCCCATGAATTCCATGATGCTGCCATATATGTACCATCCATTCTAAATACTCCTCCTCTTATGACTGAATATAAAAATGATCCAGGACTTCCTGCTTGAAAGTTTCCTAATGTATAACAAAATGTATTCCCTGTAAAATCATAGATATTTAATACTCTATTTTCTTCTGATGCCCCTGTAGTAATTATAGCCCTTTGCCCATTTTTCTTTATTGCATTTTCAACTGCCTCAGAATTTGTATTAAAGTCTATCCATGTATTTCCTTCATCTACTGAATATTTTCCTCTAATCAATTGCATATCGTGTTCTGAATAATTTCCCCATTTTTCACTATTTTCAGCAATATCTGCTACTGTCAACTCATCACTTTTTACTTCTAAAAATTTACATGCTAAATTATATTGGATATCATACATTAGGCTACTTATCCTATCCCCTAAACTATATGTTTCACAAATATTTTCTGCCTCTTCGACTGTGACCCAATTATATGGATACATATCAATTCTTACAGCTGATTGTGTTGCACTACTACTTTCTGTTCTTGGTTCAAGACTTCCCATTTCATATCTTCCAATATAAAAACCACCATTTTCTTTAATACTATTTAACATCTTCATATAGTTATTATTATATTCTTCCTCTGTCATTCCACAACCTTCATACCATACATCTGAGTTGTCCATTCCCCAATCCCAGGTATCTTTATAATCAATGGAATATGTGTTCAATACATTATATAATTCCTCTTTTGTATTTGCATCTTTTGTAATACTTTTAGGTACCTCTATCCACACATATTCATTTCCATTTTCATCTGCAATTACTAATCCTGTATCTAAATCTCCTTCTACATATCTGCAGTTGTCATCTGGATAGTATGGAGTTGTTTCTTCTGTACTTGGTAATGGCATATTGATAAAAACAATATCTCTACTTCCAATAGTAACATATCCATTTTCTTCTATTTGTATTCTTTCTTCTGATGTAATCAATCCCTCTCCTTCTAAATCATCTAATAACTCTTCTAATGATTGTGCTGTATTTTGGTCTGTATAATCATCTGTTTTTTGTTCTGTTTTCCATAAATCTTTTCTTTCTTCAACCGATGCTGCTCTTGTTTCTACATTTGCCTGACTTGCTCTCGTTAAAATCCCGTTTTCACCTGTTAATGTCGCAATCGTTACACCAGCTAAAATTAATAATACAATTTTTTGTATATTATCATACCAAAAAACTGAGGAAGTCAGGACTTTCAGCCTTTAGCTTCCTCAGTTTCGCCATCTACATTTTTTAAATGTAATTGCGAGTTGCAATTACTACTTTAAAATTGATTTATTGATTGATTTTAACTTGTCGCTTTTAGCGTTCAGCTGTTCAAATATAAAGTGACACGGAAACCGATCCTATCGTCGTCGTTATAAGAAGGAGTGCCAATGCTACGGTAAGAAGCTGGAGCGATAGAGCCGGAATCGCTGTACCCTCCTCCTCTAACAACTCGGTAGTTAAATCTGTAGACGTTGCAGGATTCCATTGTCCACTCATGTACATTTCCTGCTAAGTCATATATTTTTTTTACCTCATTTTTTCCTCCATCCAAATCAATTCCTGTTTTATGGTCTGGGTTTCCACTTAAATCTTTATACCATTTCATTCCTGTACTGTCTTCTACATATTTTCCTTCTGTTAAGTTTGGTACATCTTTCATCCATCTCATTATTGCATCCCATTGCACTCCATAACAAAGTGTACTTGTTACTGTTGGATATTTATCTTTTGCAAAATTTCTTGCCAGTTCTACTGCTCCTCCTGTTTCATCTGTCGTACTATTTCCCCATTTTATATAATTATATACATTTGATCCTTTTTTTACTACTACACTATCTTCTATTCCGTCACCATTTACTCTTTTATCATCTGTTCCTGCCTCATATCTTCCTACGTAAAAACCTTCATTATATTTTACACTTCTATACATTTTCTCTACTTCACTACTATTTGCCTCTCCATTTGCTGTTGGCTCATACATATTATTTGCACTTGCTTCATTAGTTACAAATGTTCCTGTCCACCACTTTTGTTCTTCTGTTCCAAAATGTTCTCTTGTAAATTCATTGAAATTTTTCACTGGCACCCATACAAATTGATTACTATCTTTATCCTCTATTACTATCCCTTCATCTATTGTATTTCCACTATCTTGTGCTACTTGGAATTTTGCTGGTATTGTTACTGTCCCATCTGCTACTGTTACATCTGTATCTGTATCTTTTGTCAACATACTATCATTTTTTGCTTCACCTAATGTTACAGGTGGCTTTGCTTCTGCTATATTTCCACTTGCATCTATTTCATATACTCTATTTGATGGCTCTCCAAATGTTACTTTTATTTTTCCATCTACTTCTTCTGCTGTTACATCATATCCATTAGCTTTCATCTCATCTTCTAATTGTTTTGCTGTTACTCCATCTCCTAAATTATCTGCCATTACTCCATTATATGCTAACTTTATTGCCTCTTCTTCTTCTCCTATTTCTGTTTGAGTTTTACTTTCATTTGCCCTTGAAAGTATTCCATTTTGTCCTGTTAGTGTTGCAATTGTTACTCCTGCTAAAATTAATAACACAATAATAGTAATAACTAATGCAATAAGTGTAATTCCCTTTTTTTCTCTTAACATTTGTATTTTCCTCCTTCTTTTGTTTAGTATTCATCTTTCATATTATAAATATACCAATAAAAAACAAAAAGTGCAATACTTTTGTCTGGTATTTTTTAAGGCGTTTTTGTGCGACAATTAGTAAAATATCTATAATTTTTATTAATTGGAGGAATATATATGTTTGAAATTTCTAAATATAAAAAAAGTAATGTAAAGATTTCTATTCGATTACCCGAAAATATGAATGAAATGTTGAAAAAAATCGCCAAAAAAGAAAATATGAGTTTTAATAATGTCATCGTTAGTTGTATTCAAAATTCTTTAGATGAAATGGAATTAGATAAATACAAAAATGTTGATATCTATGATGATAAAGAATTAAAAGTTTAAAAAAGCAAATACTAATTTCTTTTTATTAGTATTTGCTTTTTTAAACTTTTTATGTTTCTTTTATTTTTTCTTTTTTATGGATTACAAATAAATTGTTGATACATATTAATATGCCACATAAAAATATAAGCATATGTCTATACACAAATCTAGGATGTAAAAGTGTATGATTTGCCAGTACTGTATACCATACCAAAGGCATCATAGATATCATTAAAAATGGTAAACTTTTTTTTATATATTCTGACCTATTTTGTAATTTAATTTTTATATTACGTATAGTCATAAATCTAACAATTACCATAATAATAGCTAAAATTAAAATATATTGGATATTGTTTAATAAAAAAATTCTTAATTCTTCTAACAATTCCAATCCACTATTGGGATTATATCTTTCTGTTCTATAAAATACTTGCGTAATTGCTGATTGTATTAATCCTTCCTGATACAATATATCATATATCATCCACTTACTTATCCATGTGAATATATATCCAACAAACCATATAACAGTTGATTTCAATATAATTTTTATAAATGTTTTACAATCTTTTTCATCTTTTTGTTTATTTAATATATAAATACATAATGGCATTGCAAGTGTAATTAATGGTACTGTTAAAAAGTCTACAAAGTTTGTTATGCAACCTATCACAAAAAAATACATATATAGGTTTTGTATTCTATCAATTCGTTTTAAAAGAATAATGCAAGATACCATCATCACAATAAATACTGGACTGCTTTCTAATGAATACGATACAAAAAAGTATCCTTGCATAAAAAGTGCATATCCAAATATGATTGCTATGATTGTTCCCAGTTGTTTTCTTAATAAATACATTAAGTAGATAAACATGGCAATAAATAAAATGAGTAGCAAAATCCTTATTCCTATAATATTAAAAAATATTAATAGTATTCGATATATTGGCATATATCCATGCCAATACCTGCCATATGTCATAGATATATCTATTTTTCCGTCTAAAAAATCATGTAATTCTCCCACTGGATTATATGCATCTGTTACATTTGCAATCATTTCCCCATTTTCGTTCACATTGATTGATGTTAATTCACCTAATGTATCTGTTAATTCTCTCTTTGTTTCCCCTTTTTTATAATTTTTTCTCATAGACATATACGAATATATAGGATTCGAATTATCGATAGAATATGCTTCGTTTATGATAATTGCATCTGTATAATTATTATTTTTAATTGGTGAAAATTCTGTTATTTGGTACGCATTTCCTTCTTTTAAAAGAATATTTGAAGAAGTTTTCACATTTTCTTCTATTATTTCTGATGGAAATAAAGAAGTGATGTATAAACTAAGATTAAATATAATGCATAAGATACACCACACTTTTACATATTTTATTGTTTTTTTGAATATGTTTTTCATATGTTTATAATTCCTTTATCTTATATTTATTTTTATTCATTGCTAATTTACAAATTAGTATGATATGTCTTATACCATCTCGTATTGTTCGTATATGAGACTTCTTATATCTCAAATCTTTTCTTAAAATTGTTGGTACCTCTAAAATTTTTAAATTATTTATTTTTGCTTTTATAATCATTTCAGAAGCATATTCCATTCCACCTTGAACTAAATGTATTTTTTTGATACTTTCTGTATTATATGCTCTTAATCCACAATGATAATCTTTAATAGGTGTATGAAAAAATAGATTAGCAAATGCAGATAATCCTTTTACTCCTATTTTATGTGATATAGGCATAGCACCTTTTTCTATACCACCTTGAAATCGATTACCTACCACTAAATCATATCCCTTTTTCAAGCCTTTTATATAGTCTTGCAAATTACTAAAATCATAACTCCCATCACTATCTCCCATAATACAATACTTACCATTTGCATGATTCATCCCATTAATTAACGTATTTCCATATCCCTTTTTCTTGCAAATTGTTACTCTTACATCATTATTTTTAGCAATTCTTCTACTATTATCTTTACTAAAATTATCAGCTACTAAAATTTCTGCATCAAGCTGATTATCTTGTATACATTTCTTTATTTCTTTTATGCAATATTCTAATGATTTTTCTTCATTCAAACATGGTAATATGAATGTAAATTCTTTCTCCATTTGTATTTCTCCTTATCATTTTCCATTTATTTATATCATACCATATCTTTTATTTCAACATTAACCTTATCTTTACCACTGAATTGTTTTATGAAAATTATACATATGTACATGAAAAAACTACTCTTGATAATATCAAAAGTAGTTTTTTATTTCTATGCAGTTTCCTTTTCTTCATTTTCTGGCACTTGTCTTTTCTTTTTGCCTTTTTGTTGTTTTTGTTTATTGTTGTTGACAACAATATCTGGTGCCTCATTATTTAATATTGTTTGTTTTGTAATAATACATTTTTCAATATTTGGATTTGATGGGATATCAAACATGATATCTCTCATTCTTTCCTCAATGATAGAACGCAACCCTCTTGCTCCTGTCTTTCTTTCAATTGCCTTATCTACAATTGCACCTAATGCATCTTCTTCAAATATTAATTCTACACCATCAATTTCAAATAATTTTTGATATTGTTTAATCAATGAATTTTTAGGTTCTTTTAATATTTCTATTAGTGCTTCTCTATCTAATTCTTGCAAAGTTGCTACAATTGGTAATCTCCCTATAAACTCTGGAATTAAACCAAATTTTAATAAGTCTTGTGGTAATAATTCTTTGAAAACTTCATATTTGCTAATTTCTTTTGTACTTTCGATTTTAGAGCCAAATCCGATAGATTTCTTTCCTGTTCTATCTTTGATAATATTTTCTAATCCTTCAAATGCTCCTCCACAGATAATTAATATGTTTTCTGTATTGATTTGAATTAACTCTTGATTTGGATGTTTTCTCCCACCTTGTGGTGGTACTGAGGCTATGGTTCCTTCTATAATTTTTAATAAAGCTTGTTGTACACCTTCTCCACTAACATCTCTTGTAATAGATGGGTTTTCTGATTTTCTAGTAATTTTATCAATTTCATCTATATAGATAATACCTTTTTCTGCTTTTTGTACATCTCCATCTGCTGCTTGAATAAGTTTTAATAAGATATTTTCCACATCTTCTCCCACATATCCCGCTTCTGTTAATGTTGTAGCATCTGCGATTGCAAATGGCACATCTAATATTCTTGCTAAAGTTCTTGCAAGTAACGTTTTCCCACATCCTGTTGGTCCTAATAACAAAATATTACTTTTTTGGATTTCTACATCATCATCTTTACTTGCATTTTCTTCATGTGCAATTCTTTTATAATGATTATACACTGCAACTGATAATGTTTTTTTGGCATCTTCTTGCCCAATCACATAATCATCTAATACTTTTTTGATTTCTCTTGGGCTTGGAATGTCATTTAATTCATTCAATGTATATCCTGCTTTATCATCATCATATAATTCTGCCTCTATAATACTATTGCAAAGGTCAATACATTCATCACAAATATATACACCTGGACCTGCAACAATTTTTCTAACATTTTCTTGTGCCTTACCACAAAATGAACATCTTACACTTTTTGGTACATCATTTTTTGCCATTTATTTTTTCATTCCTTCCTAAAATCTTTCTTCATATATTATATTAAAATTAAGAATTATTATACACTTGTTTTTTAATATTTTAAAAGATTTTTCTATTATTTTCTTTTGTCCATAATTCCATCAATTAATCCATATTTTAGAGCTTCTTCTGCTGTCATGTAATTATCTCTTTCTGTATCTTTTTGGATTTGTTCAACTGTTTGACCTGTTCTTTCACTTAAGAATTTATTTAATTTTTCTCTTGTTTTTACTAAGTGATCTGCATGAATTTTAATTTCTGTTGCTTGACCTGAAAGTCCGCCACCACCGATTAATGGTTGATGAATTAAGATTTCTGCATTTGGTGTTGCAAATCTCTTTCCTTTTTCTCCAGCTGCTAGTAATGCTGCTCCCATACTGGCTGCCATTCCTATACAGATTGTTGATACTGGGCATTTGATATAATTCATTGTATCAATAATTCCCATTCCATCAGTAATTGAACCACCTGGTGAGTTGATGTATAAATTGATATCTTTGTCCGGATCTTCTGATTCTAAAAATAATAATTGTGCAATTACTAAGCTTGCTGTTGTTGGATTAACATCTTCTCCTAAAAAAATAATTCTGTCTTTTAATAATCTGGAAAAAATATCATAAGATCTTTCTCCTTTACTAGTTTGTTCTATAACATAAGGTACTAAACTTGCTTTTTCTAACATATTAAAATCCTCCTTTTAAATTTTTTTTGCGCTAGTCATTATTGTCAAAATGGTTCATTTATGATTTTTCATATATTTTTCTCTAATTATATTTTTTCTTTGACAATTATAATAACTATATGCTACCAAATTATGATTGTCAAAAAAGCTGGGGCTAAAATTTAACTATGACATTTAACACCCCAACTTTCTTATTTATTATTCTATTTTATTTTTGCATTTTCTACTAAAAATTCTATTGCTTTTTCTGATTCTAATCCTTGTTTAATATAATTTCTTACATTTTCATTTTTTAAGAATTCTTCATCATTTTCTCTACCATAATTTTTAGCCATTTCTTTTATTTTTTCATCTACATCAACATCTGCTACCTCTATTTTTTCAGCTTTAATAACTGCTTCTAATGCTAAACGAGATTTAATTGCTTCAACAGCTTGAGGCTCATATTCTTTTTGCATTTCTTCTCTTGTTTTACCCATCATTTGAAGATATTGGTCTAATTTTAATCCTTGATATGATAATCTTTGTTCCATATCTTTTAACATATTTTCTGTTTCTGTTTCAATCATTCCTGATGGAATATCTACTTTTACATTTTCACATACTGCTTTGATAACAGCATCTTGTGTTTCATATTTTGCTCTTTCATCATTTTGTTTTTGTTGTTTTTCTTTAATACTTTCTTTTAATTCTTTTAATGTATCGAATTCACTAACATCTTTTGCAAATTCATCATCTAATGTTGGTAATTCTTTTTTCTTAATTTCATTTACTTTTACTTTAAATGTAGCATCTTTTCCTGCTAAATCTTTTGAAAAATATTCATCTGGAAATTTTACTTTGATATCTTTTTCTTCATCAATTTTCATTCCAATAATTTGGTCTTCAAATCCTGGGATAAATGTATTGCTTCCAATTTCTAAATCATGGTTTTCTGCTTTTCCA
The DNA here is from genome assembly GCA_949289635.1 of uncultured Eubacteriales bacterium. Taxonomy (GTDB): domain Bacteria; phylum Bacillota; class Clostridia; order TANB77; family CAG-508; genus CAG-269. The sequence continues at coordinate 71,072 of CASEOS010000011.1, forward strand.
CCTTCAAAAGCAACTCCATCTACAAATCCTTCAAAATTAATATTTGCAATATCTCCTTTTTCTACTGGTCTGTCTTCTACTGATATTAATCTTGAATTATGTTCTTGCATATGTCCTAATTCATGTTCTACATCTTCGTCTGTTACTTTATATTCAATTTTTTTAATTTCTACACCTTTATATTTTCCAAGTTCTGCTTCTGGCTTTGTTTGGAATACAGCTGTAAAAATCAAGTCTTGTCCTTTTCCAATTTGTGTTACATCTATGTCTGGCCTACTAACAACTTCTAATTTGTTTTCTTCTACTGCTTTTTCTAATTCTTCTGGAACGACTTCATTAAAAGCATCTTCATAGAATATTTCTTTTCCATAATATTTTTCAACAATATTCATTGGAGCCTTACCTTTTCTAAATCCAGGGATATTAAAATATTTTGCACTTTTAAAATATACTTTTTTAATAGCCTCATCAAATTTTTCAGCTTCTATTGTTACATTTAATTTTACTTCATTTGCGTTTTTTGTTTTTTCTACTTTACATTCCATTTTTTCACATTCCTTTCTTTATTCACATAAGCTTAATTATTATACCACATTTTTCCCAATTTGCAAGGATTTTTAAATATTTTTTGAAAAATACTTGTTTTTTTCATACTTTTGTGTTAAACTTGTTAATAGTCAGTTTATTTTTAAAATTAGGAGGTGCAATCAAGAATGGCTAAATGTGCAATTTGTGAGAAATCAGTTAATCATGGAAATAAACTTAGCATTACACGTTCTCACATCAGTAAAAGATCACCACGTACTTGGAAACCAAATTTAAGAAGTGTTAAAGTTACAGAAAATGGTGAGACAAAGAGAATTTATGTATGTGCTAAATGTTTAAGAGATGGAAAAGTAAAGAGAGCATAAGCTCTTTTTTTGATACAAGCTTAAAGTAGAGTTCAATGAATTATTTTTGAACTCTACTTTTATTATTGTATAAAAACTTTTCTAATTCTTATCTTTAATTCCAAATATCAACTTTACAAACCCTCTCAAGAATTTTGGAACTTTTTTCACTACAATCGTCATCTATGTATCCCTCCTTTTATATTAGCATGCTAGCCACATAAACCCAACGCATACCACAACGACTCCTATCATAAATAACCAGCCTGTTATGGGAAGTAATAAAACTAACAATATGCCTAATCCTAAACCTATTAAACAAATTGCTAATGTTTTTTTAAACAATCTTAACATGCTTATTACCTCCGTTCTCTTTTGTATATTATATTCCCTTATCTTTTTTTATGTTACAATTATGGTAACTCTTTTAGACTCTCTCTATAAATCACGCCAATTTTTTTATTATTCATTCTGTTACCACTTATTTCTGCCTTTTTTGTCCATTGACTTTTCGTTAAATTTTCTTTAAAATATATAATAATTTCAAAAAATATATTTATCATAAGAAGGGATGTATATGAATAAAAAAGACGCTGTAAAAATAGTAGAAATTTTAAAACAAACATATCCAGATGCTACTTGTAGCTTAGATTTCGAAACACCTTTTCAAGCAGTTGTTGCTGTTATTCTTTCTGCTCAATGTACAGATGAAAGAGTGAATAAAACAACACCTGCCCTTTTTGAAAGATGTAAAACAGTAGAAGATTTTGCCAATATAGATGTAAAAGAATTAGAAGACTTTATTCATCCTTGTGGCTTTTTTAAGAACAAATCAAAAAGTATTAAATTATGTGCAAATCAAGTATTAGAAAAATTTAATGGGCAAGTGCCAAATAACATGAAAGATTTGATGAGTTTAGCTGGTGTTGGTAGAAAAACAGCTAATGTTGTTATGTTAGAAGTTTTTGGTATTGCAGAAGGTATTGCTGTTGATACGCACGCAAAACGAATTTCTAATCTAATTGGCTTATCTAATGAAAAAGAACCTGAAAAAATAGAACAAGATTTACTTAAAACTTTTCCAAAAGAATATTTAAAAGATATCAATCATTTATTTGTTTGGCATGGTAGAAATACTTGTATTGCCAGAAATCCTAAATGTGATGTTTGTACGATTAAGGAATATTGTAAACATTACAAGAAAAACATACATTAGAAGTGTTAAATATTTTGGTATACAAACTTTAAATCTATATTTTTAAAAGAAGGAATCCCTATATGAGATTCCTTCTTTACCTAGTTTAATTTCTAGTTTTGTGTGTTAAGGCAAGAGTTACATTTTAACGGATTACCAGTTCCTGGTTTTAATCCGCTTCTTCCTCGCTGTCGTCGTCGCAGTTATCATCACAGTCGTCATCTTCAGGCTCTTCATAGGTTTCGAACTCTGTTTCATCAAACAACGTCTGCAGTTCCTCCGGCACACAGCCACCACTTAACCATGCTGCATATTCTTCTTCTCTATCCGGACACCATACAACATAGTCACCGTATTCATCGACTTTCAACTTAGTGTACGGCACTGCATGATACACTGTCTGTTTTTCTTCCTCCGAACACTCTTCGCATTCAAATACAATATGCAGATTCTCAGCAGTAGCCGGCACTTCGTTCAGCCGCTCCACATCATATCCATCAATCAACCAATACGAATTATTGGGGTTTAACGTTTTCACATATTCTTTTGCTGTCATTTTTAATCCTCCTACATACTAAAAATTAGTCATTGTAGCCTTACACACATAATTCAGCCATCTAGGTGTATCTAGTATATTGCACTTTATATAAATTGTCAATCATATTTTTTTAAATATACTTATGTCATACATTTTTTCATTTTAAATATATTGCTATATTTTGTATATTTATTTATTTTTTTTACATACTACTATGTAGAGGTGATTTTTTGACAAATATTAATTGTTCACTAAATTGTATTTATCAAAAAGATGGTAAATGTTCTTATTCTAGTATCACACCTACTGTTTTTTCAACAACAAGTGAATGTGCTTACTTTGTTGATAAATCAGAAGAAGAAACTAGTTCTTAGCAATTAGTTTCTTTTTTTATGCTATTACCCATTATTGACAAAATCCTTTTTACGTTATATATTTCTATTAATATTAATTTAAAAGGAGGATATTATGTTAAAAAAGAAAATAAAAATTATTTCTTTAATTGCTTTATTACTTATCTCTTTATTTGCACCCATTGTAAATGCTGAAAATGAAACTAATGAAAATCAAGCTGTTCCTATTAACGAAACACAAGAAACAATCACTATCGAAGAAGGGGACAAATATCTATTTCAAGAAAGTGTAACCATTGATAATCCAGTTGATGGGAATTTGTTCATTATGGCAAATACGGTTACGATTAATTCTCAAGTTGGTGGTGATGCTTTTATCGTTGCTAATACTATTAATATTGAAGAAAACGGATATGTTTTAAGCAACTTATTTGCATGTGCCAACACTATTCATGTAAAAGGTGTTGCTTACAATATCTATTCTGTTGGAGATACATTAACAATCGATGGTTTCGTATATAGAGATGTTAAAAGTATTTGTAATACACTTAATATCAATAGTATGATTGGAAGAGATGTTTTTACTAACTGTTCTTCTATCAATTTTAAGGAAAAACCAAATACAGAAGGTACACCTAGCATCACATCTTATGGAAGTATTCAAGGAGATTTGAATTATTCTTCTGATAAAGAAATTTCTATCCCTGATGGTCATGTCTCTGGAGAAACACATTTTTCTCAACTACAAAATCATACAACATTTGATATTTCAAACTATATATATTCTTTAGGTGCTATATTAGTATCTGCAATCATTATATGGTTAATTGGTTTATGGATTTCTCCAAAACTATTACATAATGCAAGCCATCCTATTACAGTGAGAAAAGCTTTGCAAATTATAGGTTTAGGAATTATTGTTCCAATTGTAATTACTTTATTATCTTTCATCATCTTACTAATTCCTATTACTAGTCATCTTATGATATTATTGCTTTGTATATTAGCAATTCTTTTCTTCATCAGTACATCTGTTGCTATTATTAATATAAATACAATGATTTGCAATAAATTAAAAATCACACAAAATGTATATAAATTAGGATTTTTAATTGTTACAACTGTTGTATTCTGGCTATTAACCTTAATTCCTTATGTAGGTATGGTAATTTCGTTTATAGCAATGGTATGGGGAATTGGTATTGTTTCATATAACATTTTAGTAAAAGAAAACTCTAATGAAAAAAAATCAGATTCTAGCAAAAAGATTTCAAATTCTGAAAAGAAAAAAGAAAAAGTTGAACCTAAAACGGAAACAGAAAATACATCTGGTACTACAACAAATATTAAAGAAGAAATTAAATCTGATAAATCAACAGATCCAATAGAAAAAGATAAACCAAATGACACAACCAATTCAAAAGAAGAAAATAAATCTAGCGAAACCGAAAAAAATGAAAATCAAAATAAAGAAACAGATAAAAATGATGATTAAAAATCTAAATAAATATTTTAAAAGAAGGAATCTGCATTGTCAGATTCCTTCTTTGCCTAGTTTCTAATCTAGTTTTGTGTGTTAGATTATGGTTTACAGCTTGGTTATTCTTCCTTTTTCAATTCATCTATAATCACCTTATAATCTACCGCATTTAGAATAGCTGTTCCAGCAACTAAGATATTCGCCCCTGCTTTCTTTACTTCTGGTGCTGTTCTTAAGTTAATTCCACCATCTACTTCTATGTCTACTTCTAAATGATTATCATTAATATAATTTTTTAATGTTCTCACTTTTTCTGTCATTTCACTTAAATAGCTTTGTCCACCTTTTCCTGGTTCTACTGTCATCACTAAACACATATGTATATATGGTAAATATTTGTATACTTCTTCTATATTTGTATTTGGTTTTACAGATATTCCTACTTTACAGTTGTTTTGTTTTATATAGTTTATTGTTTGTAGTACTTCTTGCTCATCTTTACACGCTTCTAAATGAAATGTTATGATATTAGGTTCTACGGCACTAAAATCATCTACTGCTTTTTTAATATCATTTACCATTAAATGAACATCTAATGGTGCATTAGATATTCTTCTAATATAGGAAGCATATTCCAACATAGTTTCATAAGTATTTTTTTCTACAAACTTACCATCCATAACATCTATGTGGAAATAATCTGTCTTAGATGCTTCTAATGCAAAAAATGTTTTTGACTCCTCTCCCTTTTTTACTGAAAGAATGGATGTTGAAACTTCTACCATTTTCTTTCCTCCTTTTCTTTTAATTCTTGATATATTTTGCAAAATCTTTCATATCTTGCTTTATCAATCTCTCCATTTTCAACTGCTTTTTTGATTCCACAATTTTCTTCTTTAATATGTGTACAACCGATAAATTCGCAATTTTCTTCATATTGTTTAAATTCTTTAAAATAATGAAACAATTCTTTACTTTCTATTTCTGATATATCAAAAGTTGAAAATCCTGGTGTATCTGCTATATATGTATTCTCATCTATTTCATATAATTTAATCGCTGTTGTTGTATTTTTTCCTCTTTTATTTTTCTTACTAATCTCCCCTTCTTGTGTGACATCTCTATCAAATATCCCATTAATTAAGGTAGACTTTCCAACACCGGAATTTCCTGAAAATGCATTCACATTATTCTTCAATAATTTTTTTAATGTATCTATTCCCTTCCTTTGTTTGGCATCTGTTAATAGCACTGTATATCCTATTTTACTATATATCTGTTTTATTTTTCTGAACTCTTCTTTTTGATCTAAATCTGTTTTATTTAACACAATTATGGCATTTACCCCTACATATTCTGCAAAAGCTAATTGTTTATCTAACATTAATAAATCTGGTTTTGGATCTTTACTAGAAACCACAAATATAATTTGTGTGATATTTGCCAGTTTTGGTCTTTTTATATATACATTTCTTTCATAAATTTTCTCAATCACTGCTTTCTTTTCTTTTTCATCTGTAACGGTTATATCTACTATATCTCCAACAACAGGTGTTGTCTCTTCTTTCTTAAATTTTCCCCTTGCTGTTGTTTCATAAATTTCGTTTTCTACCTTTACTTGATATAGGTTCGATACATTTTCTATAATGAATCCTTGCATATTACCTCCATTTTGTCCATCGGGGACGTTTCTTTTTGGACATTCTACTATTATTATATACGAAAAAAGTTCAATTCGCAATTCTGAATTGAACTTTTTATTTAAAAATATATTACTCAAATGTACATGTTGTCGTTGTATTCATATTAATCTCTTGTGTTTTTAACAAAATATCATCTACATATACTCTGATTGTAACTGTTCCTTTTGCACTAAATCCTTGACTAATATTGGTTGTCGTTTTTGGAACTTCTTTTTCATATATAGTATCTTCTCCAACTTTAATCTTTACAGTACCTTTTTCTACTACATCTTTTCCCTCTTCATCCCTTGTTGGTGTATATGCTAACAATGATTTTACATTTACTGTTACTGTTCCTTGTTTTAATTCATCCTTCTTATTAACTGTAATCGTAATCGTTGTTCCTTCATCTACAGTTTTTCCACTATCTATACTTTGTTTTAATACTACACCATTGTCTTTTGAATTATCTTCAGCATAAGATACATTTACTTTTAATCCTAAATTTGTCAAATTTGTTTTAGCTGTTGCTTCATCTTGCCCTATTACACTAATAACATTCACTTGTTTGATTCCTGTTCCTGTACTTACATGAATTTTTACAGTATCTCCTGCATATGCTTCTGAATTTGCTTCTACTTCTTGAGAAATAATGTATCCCTCTTCCACTGTTTTACTTGTTTCTTCTATGATTTCAGCTTTTAAATTTGCTTCTTCTAAAGCATCTACTGCTTCTTCTTTAGTCATTCCTACAACTTTTGGTACAGTTGTTTTTTCTTGTCCTTTGCTAACTACTACTTTTATACTACTTCCTTCTTTTACATTATAATCTGCAATATAGGTAGGATCTTGAGAAATAATATACCCTTCAGGAACATCTTTATTATATTCTTCACTTGATACTTCAAATACCAGTTTTAAATCTTCTACTGTTTTTTGTGCCTCTTCTTTAGACATTCCCACTACCTCTGGTAATTCTACTTCTGCTGGATTTGTAATGTTCAAGAAAGCTAGCGTCCCTCCTAAACTGATGGCAAATAGTAATATCAATCCTATAAATGCACTTAATACTTTATGTCTTTTGATAAATGCTATAAATTTATTATCTTTCTTTCCATTTCTTTTACGATTATCTTCTTCTGCAACATTTCTATATAAATCTGTATTAATTTTTTGTGTTCTTGCTGTTGCATCATAATCTCTATCATCAACAAAATCACCATTTGGCCTTTTCAAAGCTTGCCTTAAATCTGCTAACATTTCTGTTGCTGTTTGATATCTTAAGGTTGTATCTTTTTTCAATGCTTTCATAATAATTCTATTAACTGCTGAAGGTAAATTTGGATTTAATTCTATTGGTTCTTCTGGTTCTTCTTGCATATGTTTTAATGCAACAGAAACGGGTGTATCTGCATCAAATGGAACTCTTCCAGTTACCATTTCATACATAACAACACCTAAAGAATATAAATCTGATTTAGCATCTGTAAAACCACCTCTTGCATGTTCTGGTGAAAAATAATGTACTGAGCCAATAGTTGTTCCAAAAGCTGTAATGGTAGAATTAGAAACTGCTTTTGCAATTCCAAAATCTGTCACCTTTGCAATACCATCTTCTGTTATAATAATATTATGTGGTTTTATATCTCTATGTATAATATTATTTTTATGTGCCATTTCCAATGCAGAAGCAATTTGGATTGCCACATTGACTGACCATTTCCATGGAAGAGGTCCTCTTTCTTCTACAATAATCTCTTTTAAAGTCTTTCCTCTTATCAATTCCATAACGATATAATAGAAATTATCTTCTGAACCAACATCATAAATAGATACGATATTTGGATGTGTTAATCTTGCTGCTGACTGTGCTTCTATTTCAAATCGTTTAATAAACTCCTCATCTGTTGTAAATTCATCTTTTAAAACTTTTACAGCTACATTTCTTTTTAACACTTTATCTTCAGCTCTATAAACTGTCGCCATACCTCCATTACCAACTTTTTCGATAATTTCGTACCTATTCCCTAATATTTTTCCTTCTAAAATCATATTTATCTCTCCTTAATATGTTTTATATGTAGATTGCTTTTGATTATTATATATTTTTAATAACAATAACCGTAATATTATCATAACCACCATTTTCATTTGCTAAATTTACTAATTCTCTTGGTGCTTGCTCTATATCTTTTTTAGTCCATTTAAATATTTCTTCTTTAGAAACTAGGTTTGTTAAACCATCTGAATTCATAATCAATATATCATCTTTTAAGAAACCTTTTACCATAACATCTGGCTCTACAAAAGCATTACAACCCAAAGCCTTCATTAACATATTTTTTTGTGGATGATGTTCTGCTTGTTCTTGTGTAATTGTTCCATCTTTTACTAATTTTTGTACATAACTATGGTCTTGTGTTAATTTTCTCATAAAATCTTTTCTAATTCTATAAATTCTACTATCTCCAACATGACCGATAAAGGCTCTATTATTATATATTAAACAAACTTCTAAAGTAGTACCCATTCCTTCCAATTCTGGATCTTCTTTTGACTTTTCATATACGACCATATTGGCATATTCCACACTACTTCCTACTAATTGGATAATACTTTCTTTATCTTTTGGAATTTCTTTAAAGTTATTCTCTATATAGCTTTTGGCTGATTGAATAGCAAGTTTACTAGCAATTTCTCCGCCTTTATATCCGCCCATGCCATCTGCTAACATATACAGCTGAACTTCATCTAAAGAACTCGATATATAGTAATAATCTTGATTAATGTCTCTTACCTTGCCTATATCGGATTTTGCATAAGCCTTTATCATGTTTTCACCTCGTTTTCCTTTTGTTTGCATATAAAATTTATATAAATATACTTGTATCCTTTATATCACAAGTTTTTATTTTTTGCAATTAGTTTGTTAAAATTTTGTCCAATTGGGGACGTTTCTGTTTGGACATTTTTAAAATGAATAAAATAGATATACTTATAATATTTTTACATTTACATTTGTAAACCCATAAATTATAAATATATCTATTTTTAAATAATTATACTATTTACATTATTCACAAAATGTCCAAACAGAAACGTCCCCAATTGGACATTATTTTTTCAATTCTTCTAAGAACATTTGATTTAGCATTTGTGGATTTGCTTTTCCTCTTGTTTCTTTCATGGCTTGTCCCACTAAAAATCCCAATGCTCTATCTTTTCCAGCTTTGTAGTCTGCAATTGATTGTGGATTTGCTTCTAATACTTTTAATACGACTTCTTTGATGGCACCTTCATCAGAGATTTGTACCCATCCTTTTTCATCAATAATATCTTCTGGATCTCTTGGATGTTCAAACATTTCTACCAATACTTTTTTCGCAATACTTGTGCTAATGGTTCCTTTATCAATTAAGATAATTAATTTTCCTAATTGTTTGCTGTCAAATGGAATTTCAATTGGTTCCATTTCTGTTTCATTTAAGATTCTTGATATATCAGATATAATCCAGTTGTTAACTGCTTTGGGATTATGACATACCTTGATAGCACCTTCAAATAAGTCTGATAAGTATTTTGATGCTGTAATAATATTGGCATCTTTTTCTGATAATTCATATTCTTTTAAATATCTTTCTTTTCTACTTTCTGGTAATTCTGGTAATGTATTTTTAATATTTTCAATATATTCTTCTGATAATTTGATTGCCACTAAGTCTGGATCTGGGAAATATCTATAATCTTGTGCATCTTCTTTATCTCTCATAGGGAAGGTTTTTCCTGATACATCATCCCATCTTAAGGTTTCTTGTTCTACTTCTCCACCATCTTCAATAACATCTATTTGTCTATCTATTTCATATTCAATGGCTCTTGTGATGCTTCTAAAAGAGTTCATATTTTTCATTTCTGTACGTGTTCCTAGTTTTGAATCTCCTTTTTTTCTAACAGATACATTAACATCAGCTCTAAATGATCCTTCTTGCATTTTACAATCTGATACTTCAATATATTCTAATATAGATTTTAATCTTCTCAAATATGCTTCTACTTCTTCACTACTTCTTAAATCTGGTTCTGAAACAATTTCAATTAGAGGTACTCCTGCTCTATTTAAATCTACTAAACTTCCTCCTGCAAATTCATCATGATTTAGTTTCCCTGCATCTTCTTCTATATGAATTCTTGTTAATCTAATTTTTTTCTTACCTTCTTTTGTATCAATTTCTACATATCCATGCTCACATAAAGGCTGATCATATTGTGAAATTTGATATGCTTTCGGTAAGTCTGGATAGAAATAGTTTTTTCTATCATTTTTACTATTTCTAGATATCTCACAATTTGTTGCAAGTCCTGCTTTTACAGCATATTCTACAACTTTTTCATTTAATACTGGTAATGTTCCTGGCATTGCCATACAGATTGGACAAGTTTGTGTGTTAGGTGCTGCTCCAAATTTTGTTGGACATGAACAAAATATTTTTGTTTTTGTGGAAAGCTCTGCATGCACTTCTAGTCCAATAATTACTTCATAATCTTCCCTACTCATTTATTTTCCTCCTAAATTTATTTGATAATTCCATACGCATATTTACATGCAAGTATCTTTTTTACTGATTCATTTATTCTATTTTCATCTATTTTATTGTTTTTTACTGCTGTTATAATTTCTCTTTTTTGTTTTGTAAAATCAGAAGAAATAATCATATCATTTCCTGCAATTACAGCTTGTACTGCAGCTTCTTCATTCTTAACATATTCTTCTACTGCTTTCATTGCTAAATCATCTGTTATAATCAAACCAGTAAATTGTAAATCTTCTTTTAATATTTGATGAACCTTTTTAGAAAGAGAGGCTGGATTTTTGTCATCCATGGCTTCTACAATATTATGACTAACTAGGATAAATGGTCCTTTTGCTTCAATTCCACTTTTGAATGGTAAAAAATCTGACTTTTCAAATGTGCTATATGGTCTTTTATCAATTGCCATTCCTGTATGTGTATCTACATTATCTCCATATCCTGGAAAATGTTTCATAGCCGAAATCATCTTATCATTATTCATTGTCTTTATTAATTCTGAAACATAGATAGCTGTTTTTTCTGCTCCTCTTCCATATGCTCTATCATATATAAATGCATTTTTGTTTGTCGGTACATCTGCCACTGGTGTTAAATTCATATTTAAACCTATTTCTTTTAATAATTTTGATTTTTCTTTAGAATCTTCTAGTATTGCTGGTAGTTGTCCTTGTGTCCATATTTGTTGTGGAGATAAAAATTTTGTTTCTCTAAAAGCTTTATGAGAACTTACTCTAACAACGGTTCCGCCTTCTTCATCTACTCCAAGTATTAAAGGAATCTTGCTTGCTTGTTGATTTTTATTTAATTCATCTTTCATTTGTTGTTTTGTTTTATTGTCAAAATCTCTTCCAAATAAAACGTAACCACCTGGAGCTTCATTTTTAATTTCATTTATTACATTACTTTCTGGATATCTAGCTAAAAACATTTGACCTACTTTTTCTTCCAATGTCATGCTTTTTAATATATTTTCTGCTTGATTATAATATTCTTCAAATAATTCTTTTGTTTTTTCTGTTTCTACTTGTTTTTCATTTGCTATTTGATTTGTAGATTCATTTGCTAATTGGTTGATATGTACTTGATTATTTTCACTTTGAAAATATTGATTTTCATTTAATATATTTTTTGCTATAAAAATTCCAGATATAATTGTACAAATACACAATAAAACTATCAGAAACTTTTTCATATACATTCCCCTTTATCTTTTTATTTCTTAAATTCTGGTTGATATTTTTCTCTAAATTTCAAATCTTGTTCAAAGGTATAAGCTGCATTTAAGATGGTTTCTTCACAGAATTTATTTCCAATTAATTGCATACCTACTGGCATACCTTCTTTATCAACACCACATGGTATAGAAATTCCTGGAAGTCCTGCAATATTTACTGAAACTGTACAAATATCTGCTAAATACATTTCCAATGGGTTATTTGATTTTGAACCAATATCAAATGCAACTGTTGGTGATATTGGTATTAAAATGATATCATACTTTTCAAAAGCTTTATTAAATTCATTCATAACTAATGTACGTACTTGTTGTGCTTTTTTGTAATATGCATCATAATATCCTGATGATAATACATAAGTTCCAAGAATGATTCTTCTTTTAACCTCTGGTCCAAATCCTTCACTTCTTGATTTTTTATATAATTCTTTTAAATTTTTAAATTCTCCTGTTCTATAAGTATATCTGATTCCATCAAATCTTCCTAAGTTTGAACTAGCTTCAGCACAGGCAATAATGTAATATGATGCTAAAGAATATTTGGCAATATCTAATGAGAATTCTTCAATTTCTGCTCCTAATTTCTTATATCTATCAATTGCTTCATATAATTTTGCTTTTACCTCTTCATTGATTCCCTCAGCATAGAATTCTTTTGGAACACCAATTTTTAATCCTTTTACATCACCTTTTAAACATTTTGTATAATCTTTTTTCTCTGTATCTACTGATGTGGTATCTTTTTTATCATGACCCGCAATGATATTTAATAACATTGCTGCATCTCTAACATCTTTTGTAATAGGACTAATTTGATCTAATGATGAAGCAAAGGCAACTAATCCATATCTTGATACTAAACCATAAGTTGGTTTTAATCCTACTACACCACAAAATCCTGCTGGTAATCTAATAGATCCTCCTGTATCACTACCTAATGCCCAAGGTACCATATTGCTTGCAACGGCTGCTGCACTCCCTCCTGAAGATCCTCCTGGTACTTTATTTAAATTCCATGGATTTTTTGTTGGATAAAAATAAGAATATTCTGTTGAACCTCCCATAGCAAATTCATCCATATTTAATTTTCCTAGCATAATCATATTTTCTTGATTAACTTTTTCCATAACTGTTGCATCATATGGTGATACAAAGTTTTCTAACATCTTTGAACTACAAGTTGTTTTCACACCTTTTGTACAAATATTATCTTTAATTCCTATTGGAATTCCTGCAAAGGCTCCTTTTACTTCACCTTTGTCTATTTTTTCTTGCATTTCTTCCGCTTTTTTAATAGCATCATCTGTTAATATTGTTACAAAAGCTTTCACATCATCTTCTTTTTCTTTGATTCTATCTGTATATGCTTTTGTAATATCTTTTATTGTTAATTCTTTACTTTTTAACTTTTCTTGTAATTCATGAACGGTTAATTCTGTAATCTCCATGTGTTAATCCTCCTCTTTAATCTTTTTATAGTTTTCTATTTTTTGATATAGACTTGTCCAAGAATTTACTCTTTCTACTTGTTCATTATTAAAATCTTTATTAAGTGTTGAATCCATTATATATGTCTTAATTCCTGCATTTATCATTTCTGTACAATGTTTTATACTATCATCAATAAATATATCTATCTGTTTCTTTTTGGCTACTGCTACTTTATCTTGAGAATTTAGAATTAATTCATCATATAAGATATGGTTCTTCTTCAACCAATTATTTGTTAATTCCTCTACATCAAATTTTTCAGACGGAAATCTTGCTGTTATCAAATAAATCTGATTTCCTTCTTCCTTTAATTTTTTTATACTTTCTATTGCATTTATTTTAGGTTCAACATTTAACACGGCTTTTTCATAATATTTATCAAAAAATTCTTTACCTTTTCTTTTATCTTCGCCTTCAAATTTTGTTTCATACATTTGTGCTAACATATCTTCACTTGATTGTTCAACATCTTTCATAACATCATGTGTAATATATTCTTGTACATATTCCAATAATGTACTATATGTATCTGCTATTGTATCATCTATATCAATTCCTATATTCATTTTCTTTCTCCTAATTAATAACTTTTGGTATTTTAAACATATTTTGTTCTTCACTTGGTGCATTCATAAATAAGGCTTTATTATCTTCAAATACCTCTACTTCATCTTTTCTAAATACATTTTTTGATTCATTAGCACCTATGGTAATATCTAAATTTTCTGTATTAGCATTATTTACAATATTGGCAAAATCTAATATATCTTGTAAATTATCCAAATATTGTTGGACTTCATTTTCTTCCAATGTTAAATTGGCTAAATTTGCAATATGCAAAATTTCTTCTTTACTTACTTGCATGTAATCATCTCCTATTCTCAATTTGCTTTTTATTATATACTGAAAACCTTAAAAAAACAAGTCAAAACGACTTGTTTTCATATTTTTTAATTATATATTAAATTGCTCTCGCTTTTACAATGACTCTTTCACTACTGTCATCTGTACAAGTAATCAATGTAATTTCTGTTCTTCCATCTGTATTTTGAGAAGTACAACTAACATCTTCTGGCATAACTGTATATTTGCTATATACTTCATATTCTACTGTGTTGTTATTCGCAAAATCTGTTATTTGTATAATATCTCCATTTACCAAAGTTGGTACTTTACTAAAAAATCTTGTATTTCTATAATTATGTCCTACGATGCAATAATTTCCAACTGTATTAATTTCTGGTCCGTGAAATTTTACTGGAGACATTTTTAATAATTCTGCTGTTTCCTCTTCTGAGTCTGTTTCTCCATCTAGTATTCCATATTCTATTCCTAATTTAGGTATAACTATTTTACCATCTGTTACATATGTATAACCTGATTGTGATTGTTGTTTCGTTTTTGTTGCTGTCGGCGTTTTATTGGTATTTGGTATAATTACTGGTGCTTCTGTTCCATCATCTGTTGTATCATTCAGTACTGCAATTAATACATCACTATCCACAACTGTATTATCTTCTTGTTCTGCTTCTGCACTTGCTAAAATATCTTGCGACATAGCTTCTGCTTTATCTCTATCATATGCTGCATATATATATACAGATATTAGTACAATTAAGAAAAATACAGATAATATGAAATTTGCTTTATATACTTTTTTCTTTCTTTTTAATTCTGGTGTTATGTATAATTTCTTTGTTACTAATATTTGATTCATAAACCTCTCCATTTTATAATAAACTTTCTATATTATTATAACATGAAAATAAGGAAAATAAAATATCTTTATTGAATTTTTTTCAATTTCATTATATAATATTGTATATGCGGGTATAATTTAGTGGTAGAATGTCATGCTTCCGACCTGATAGCGTGGGTTCGATTCCCACTACCCGCTCCAAATTACAACAACTTACAAACTATAAGGTTTGTAGGTTGTTTTTTATTGTATAATTAAAATGCTTGACATTTGTAAATACATATAAAAAGACAATACAAAACTAAATTTAAGTATTTTTTATATTGTAAACAAAAAAATGATATGTTATGATAAAATCAAATAAAAAATTCACAGATACATAATTCTTTAAGGAGTGTTTTTTATGAGTAAAGAAAATAAGAAAACATTAGAAGTATATAAAGAAAAAGCATATTTGTATTTATCTAACAGTGTTGAACATGATAACCTTGATCCCGAAAGAGCAAAACAAAAACGCGAAAAATTAGAAAAATTAATTAGTTCAAATTTTTCATCATTACCAAGACATGCAAAAATTTTTGAAATCGGTTCTGGAGATGGATCAAACGCAAAATTTATTCAAAGTTTAGGTTTTGATATAACAGCAAGTGATACAGCTGATGACTTTATAAGAGCTTCACAAAGTCAAGGATTAAAAACCATTAAATTTAATGCTTTAGAAGATGATTTTCCAGAAAAATATTCTGCTGTTTTTTGTTGGAGAGTTTTTGTACATTTCACTAAAGAAGATTCTTTAAAAATTATGAAAAAAGTATATGATGCTCTTGAAGATAATGGAATTTTCATTTTTAATGCTATAAACCGTGAAATAAAAAGCATTGATAATGAATGGGTAGATTTTGAAGGAGAATATCATATGGGAGCTGAACGTTATTATAATTATTTTTCTCAAAGTGATTTAGACAATATAATTCAAAAAACAAATTTTGAAATCGAAGATTTTCATAAAGATGGTGGAAATGATAACAACAAATGGTTGGTATATGTTTTAAGGAAATAAAAATAGCTTATTCTTATCTTTTTTAGAAAATTTTGTAAAAATATGTACATCCTTATAAAAATGTGATATAATGTGTTACATAATTAAATATTTAGTTATTAGAGTAGAAAATAAATCGTTAAGACTTAGTAGACGGGAAGTTGTTACTAAGGCAAAAGTATTTTACAGTATAGGAAATCACATTTTCTATACCAAAGAAATTTACTTGCGTATCTATTTTCGCATTCCGCTAATAAAGATTTGAAGGATTACCTCCTATTCTTTTAATGCGGAAATTAAATAGAAGGGAGATTTTTTTATGCGTAAAAACAAAAAAATTATTTTATCAGCTATTTTATTAGCTTTATTAATCATTTTATCAAGATTTTTATCTGTAAAAACACCCATTATAAAAATTAGCTTCAGCTTTGTTCCAACAATGCTTTGTGCCATTTGGTTAGGACCAAAATGGACTGTTTTGATAAATGTTCTAGGAGATCTTATAGGAGCTACTTTATTTCCTTCTGGTGCTTTTTTTGCTGGTTATACTGTTAGTACTGCCATTGCTGCTTTTATCTATGGTATATTACTTTATAAAAAAGAACCAAATACCTTCACAGATAAACAGTTTATTATTCGAACAATTATATCTGTCCTTTTAGTTACTGTTATTGTAAATATGGGGTTAAATACATTGTGGACAAGCATTACTTCTGGAAAAGCTTTTATGGTATTATTTGCCACAAGAGTTGTTAATCAATTAATTATGGTACCAATTCATATAGTTGTTATTCTATTTATCGAAAAAGTATTAAGAAAACCTTTTGATAAATATATAAGGAGTAATGATAACGATGATTAACATAGAGAATGTATCTTTTAAATATAAAAATAGTGATTATATCTTAAAACACATAAATTTTTCTGTGAATAATGGTGAAGTTATTGCCATTGTTGGAAAAAATGGTTCAGGTAAATCCACTCTTGGAAGATTAATTGCAGGTATTACCAGATTAAAAGAAGGAACGATAACCATTGATAATATGAATACATCTAAAGATATCAAAGCTATTAGAGAAAAAGTAGGTATTGTTTTTCAAAACCCTGAAAATCAAATTATCTTTAATAATATTTATGATGAACTTTCCTTTTCTCTTAGAGGTTTAGAGCAATCTGAAATTGAAAATCGTATATCCACTTCTTTGAAACAAGTAGATATGTATGATTTTAAAAATAAAGATTTGTATGCTTTATCTTTAGGACAAAAACAAAGGATTATGATTGCAGAAATCTTGGCAAAAAATCCAAAATATATTATTTTAGATGAACCAACCACTATGATTGACAGCTATGGAAAAGAAAAAATACATGATATCATTTTAGACTTAAAACAAAAAGGATATACAATTATTTGTATTACCAATTTGTCAGATGAAATTTTATTAGCTGATAGAACTTTGATTCTAGATAACGGAGAAATTGTAGCTGAAATAAATAAAGAAGAATTAATTGATAAATATGCTATTTTAGAAAAATATGGTATTAAATTTCCAACCTTGCTAAGCATTTTAGTAGAATTAAAAAAAGAAGGCATTGATTTACATGTATCTGATTTTTCTGTTAAAGAACTTTCAACTGCTATCAAAGAAAAATTAAATACAGAAAGGAAATCTATATGAAAGATGTTTTTAAATTTTTAATGTTTATTATATATGCAACTACTATATTTTTCTTACCTAATCATATTTATATTTTAGCATGTTTTATCATAAACTTAACCATTATATTATTGTGTAAACTTAGTTTTAAAAAAGCATTTTTGAATACATTAAAAATTGTTCCTTTTGTACTTTTCACATTTATCATTAATATTTTCTTAGATAGTTTTATATTTGCTTTATGGATAGGAATTAAATTGATTATTGTTTGTAACAGTACATTTATATATTCTCAAACAACCACTGTTGCAAATTTGGCAAAAACAATTCGATTGCTATGTACTCCTTTAAAACTTTTTAAAGTGAATACAGAAGAAATTGAAGTTATGGTATGTATTTCTCTATCATTACTTCCTGCCATTAGAAATGATTTAACAGAACTAAAAAATGCTTGTAAAGCCAAAAATATAGATATCAATTTAAAGAATGCAAAATATATTTTGTCTAAATTTCTATTGTCTTTAATCAAAAGAGTGAATCAAATTGATGAGGCTATGATAGAAAAAGGATGTGACTATTAACTGTTTAATAGTCACTTTCTTTTGCCTTTTTATTCCATTTTACAATTCCATATATATTTAACAATAAATAACCGATAGAAACCATGAGCATCATAATAGCTCCCTCACCACCATAAACGGTAAGAATAATCCAAATCATTAAATCAATAATATTATTTGTAAGCCATACCCACCAAGCTTCTTTAAATCTTAAAATCATCAAAATAATACCACACAAATTTATACAATTAGAACTGGCATCTAACCAAGATAATTGTTGATTCGGTATTAAATTTAACAAATATCCTAAAACAAAACTTCCTAGTACACAAGATATCGTTATAATAATAGAATTTTTCAATGTAAATTCTCTTACCAATACATTCCTTTCTTCATCTAATGTTTTATTCCATTCTAAAAAACCTTTTATCTGTAATGGAGCAAATATACAGGTATAAAATATTGTCATTCCATATAAATGGTTTTTAAAAGATACATATGCCATTAATATATAGTTAATAAATCCCAGAATATAATTACTTCTTTTCCCTTCACCTGCCAAATAACCATTTAATAATCCTGTTAGTAATATAAGTCCACCAATAACAATATCATTAGATAAAATTCCCATTATGAGTGAAAATATGATACATATACCATATATAAAAATTTCTTTCTTATTCATTTTCTTTTTCCTTTTCTATTTTTCTATCTCTTAGATTATATTATATTTTTATAATTTTTACTATACAAGTAAAAAAGATTATACATAAATATGTGTATAACCTTTTACATGTTTATATTTTTTAATTCAATTTCTTTTCCATTTAAATATGTTAATATTCCACTTTCTGATTGAAAATGAAACTTTAATTTATAACTACATAACATTTGATACTTTTTACCAAATCGTTTATTAATTTCATTTTTTCCATATTTCCCGTCACCAATAATAGGATATCCTATATGTGCTAAGTGTGCTCTGATTTGATGTGTTCTTCCTGTTTCAATTTCAACATCTAATACTGCTGTATTATCTTTTCTTTTTTCTATGACTGTATATTTTGTAATAATTTTCTGATAACCTTTCTTAAAGGTATCACTAATATATACTTGTGACTTTTTTTGGTCCTTAAATAAATAAGCTTCTAATCTTTCTTCTTTTTTGTTTGGAATTCCATATACCAAAGCTAGATAATGTTTTTCAATTTCATGATTTCTAAACTTTTCTAATAAAATTTCTAATGCTTCTTTGTTTTTTGCAAATAAAACTAATCCTGTTGTATTCCTATCAATTCTATGGCATGGTTGTGGTTTAAATTCACAATTTGTATACTGTTTGTTGATGATTTCAGTTAAAGAATTTAATCCTGTTACTTCTATCTTGGCTGGCTTATTAATCACCAATATATTTTCATCCTCATACACTTTATCTAAGTTTATTTTTGTTTCTTCTAACTCCTTAGGAAGATATATTTCTATCTTATCATTTTCATAGACAAGCATATCTTTATTTATTCTTTTTCCATTTATCTTTATATCTTTTTTTCTTAATAATTTACAAAATGTAGGATAGTTTATATTTGGTAATTCTTCTAATATCACTTTATTTAATTTCTTTTCATGGTATTTTTTATTTACTATTATTTCCTTCATCATATAATCATTATATCGTATTTCTAGTACTGAAACAAGCTAGTTCCTAAGATTTTTTCATATTTTTCAAAATTTGGTTCATAGTTTTCTATCATTCTATAAAAATATTTTGAATGTGTTTTATATTTTAAGTGACAATATTCATGTAGTACAATAAAATCAATAACATCTCTATGGAACATAACAATTTTAGGGTTTATTGTAATTTTACCATTGATACATCTTCCCATTTCTTTTTTCATATTTTTGATTTCATAATCTTCTGGTGCAAATCCTAACATGATTCTTGTTTTTTCCATTGCTCTTTCCACTTCTACTTTTGCAATTTGTTCATACATTTTATCAATTGCTAAGTCTAAAATTTCTTGATTACTATCTCTCTTATAACGATTAGGAAGTGATATTTTAATTAATTTATTTTCTACATTTAATTCCGGTACTCTTACATTTTTGTAGATAATTTTTACTTTGTAATCAATTCCTAAAACTGGTACAGGATGTCTTTCTAACGTAGTATTTATATTGTTTTTTATACGAATTTGTTTTTTTACTTTATACATAAATATCACTCCTATTCTTGAATTTTTGTTTTGCAAATTATTGTTCGCTTTTGTTGTTCTTATTTTATATTTTATTTTTCACTTTGTCAATACTTTTTATAAAAAAATATAAAATTTTTGTTCGTATTTTGTTTGTCCTTTATATTTCCGTATTTTCAAGGTTTTTATTGTTTTTACTTGTTCTCCTTTATATATTTTTTAAATGCATCAAAGTCTAGTGGTTTAGCATAAAAATACCCTTGTATGAAATCACAATTTTCTTTTTTTAAATAGGAAACTTGTTCGCTTTTTTCCACCCCTTCTGCTACTGTTTTCAAATTTAATTTTTTACTAATTAAAAAAATGATTTCTAAAAGATTTATGGTTTCATTTTTTTCTCCTATACGATCTATAAAAGATTTATCAATTTTTATCATGTCAATTGGTAACATTTCTAACATATTTAGAGAAGAATAACCTGTACCAAAATCATCAATCGCTATGGAAAATCCTTTCTCTTTTATTTTTTCTAAAATTTCTTTCATATCTGTATTGTTATCTACCGTTGTTCTTTCCGTGATTTCTATTTCTATGTCATTGGGAGATATGCCATATTGTTCTGTCATTTTCATATATTGTTCTAAAAAATCGTTTTCTAGTAAACTTTCCTTAGATATATTTACTGAAATCTTAGGAATTTCTTTAAAATTTGTTTTTATTTCTTGTAGATTCTCACATACTTTTTCATAGACAAATTTCTCTAATTTTATAATAAAATAATTTTTTTCAAATATAGGAATAAACTCACTTGGTGATATCATATTTCCATCTTTTTTCCATCTAACTAATGCTTCTGCTCCTTCCATTTTTCCTGTTTGGGTATTCATTTGTGGCTGATAATACACCTCGAATTCTTTATTTTTAATGGCTTCTTCCATCATATTTTCTATTTCACTTTCTCTTATCATTTTTTGTTCAAATTCTTCTGTAAAGACACCATATGGCACATGATATTTTCCTTTTATACTATCATGTGCCATAATGGCCCTATCTATGATACTTTGCACATCTTTTTCATCTTTATCACATATATATACCCCCATAGAAATTCGTAAATTGTACCATACATCTCCTATATGAATTCTCGATATTTTGTTATTTAATCTTTCCGTTATTTTTTCTACATCTACTTCTCCTACTAAAAAAATCCCAAAAACATCATTTGTTAATCGACAAACAATATCTGTTTTTCTAATCGCATATTTTATTTCTTCTCCTACTCTTCTTAATAATTCATTTCCTTTTACATGTCCATATTTCTTATTAAACGTTTTAAATTTGTCTATATCTAATATAATCATTGCTTTTTTAGTATTTTTCTTTAATTTTTCTTTTACTCTTAATAAGTATGAATTATAATTCCCTAAATTTGTTATAGGATCCATATATGCTAGTTCAAAAAGTTTATCTCTTTTTTCTATTCTCAAATTCCTATATTTTTTACTCATAACTTGTCTCCTTGTATAATATTTATTTGATTTTTAATGATTTATATATCTTAGTATGTGATATAAATAGAAATTTATTCCATTATAGATAATGAATAACGAAAAAAAACAGACCTCAGAATAACTTTCGCAAAATTATTCTTTGAGGTCTGTCCCTTTTGTTCCATTTTGGAACGATTTGACACGTCCCTATTGTTTCATTGCTTCTTCTACTGCAACGGCTACTGCAACTGATGCTCCAACCATTGGGTTGTTACCCATTCCGATTAATCCCATCATTTCAACGTGTGCTGGTACTGATGAGCTTCCTGCAAATTGTGCATCTGAGTGCATTCTTCCCATTGTATCTGTCATACCATATGAAGCTGGTCCTGCTGCCATATTGTCTGGGTGTAATGTTCTTCCTGTTCCTCCACCTGATGCTACTGAGAAGTATTTCTTTCCTTCTGCTAATCTTTCTTTTTTGTATGTTCCTGCAACTGGATGTTGGAATCTTGTTGGG
This sequence comes from uncultured Eubacteriales bacterium, assembly GCA_949289635.1. GTDB lineage: Bacteria > Bacillota > Clostridia > TANB77 > CAG-508 > CAG-269. The sequence goes on from CASEOS010000011.1 coordinate 93,688, forward strand.
TTTGTTGAGTTACCTGTGATTGATACATCAACATCTTCCATCCACATGATGGCTACACCTTCTCTAACATCATTTGCTCCATAACATCTAACTTTACTTCTTTCTCCATCTGAATATTTAATTTCTTCTACTACTTTTACTTTTCCTGTGAAGAAATCAAAGTCTGTTTTTACATATGTAAATCCATTAATTCTTGAGATAACTTGTGCTGCATCTTTTCCAAGTCCGTTTAAGATAACTCTTAATGGTTCTTTTCTTACTTTGTTTGCTGATTTTGCAATTCCGATTGCTCCTTCAGCTGCTGCAAAACTTTCATGTCCTGCTAAGAATGCAAAACATTTTGTATCTTCTGATAATAGCATTGATGCTAAGTTTCCATGTCCTAATCCAACTTTTCTATCATCTGCAACTGAACCTGGAATACAGAATGCTTGTAATCCTTCTCCAATTGCTTTTGCTGCATCTGCTGCTTTTGTGCAACCTTTTTTAATAGCGATTGCTGCACCTAATGTATATGCCCAAGCTGCATTTTCAAAACAAATTGGTTGTACTCCTTTTACAATTTCATATGGATTAAATCCTTTATCTGTACATATTTTTAATGCATCTTCAAAATCCTTTATTCCGTATTTTTCCATTACTGGTTTTATTTGATCGATTCTTCTTTCATAACTTTCAAATGTTACTGCCATTTTATTTCCTCCTTATTTCTTTTAAATTCATATATGATTCTCTTAACAAAGCAAAAGTGGTATATCTTTCCGCTTTTCATTCGTTTTACTCTTGTCTTGGGTCGATTTTTTTAACAGCCTCATCAAATCTTCCATAAGTACCAGAAGCCTTTTCAATAGCATCCATTGGATCCATACCTTTTTTAATATTATCCATCATTTTTCCCATATGAACATATTTGTATCCAATAATTTGGTCATCTTTATCTAATCCTAATTCTACAATATATCCTTCTGTTAATTGTAGGTATCTTGGTCCTTTTAATGTACTTGAATAAATTGTTCCCACTTGTGATGTATGCCCTTTACCTAAATCTTCAAGTCCTGCTCCTACTGGAAGTCCTCCTTCTGAGAAAGCTGTTTGTGTTCTTCCATATACAATTTGTAAGAATAATTCTCTCATAGCAGTATTGATAGCATCACAAACTAAGTCTGTATTTAATGCTTCTAATAAAGTTTTTCCTGTTAAAATTTCTCCAGCCATAGCTGCTGAGTGTGTCATTCCTGAGCATCCAATTGTTTCAATTAATGCTTCTTGAATGATACCATCTTTTACATTTAAAGTTAATTTACATGCGCCTTGTTGTGGTGCACACCATCCAATACCATGTGTTAAACCTGATATATCTTTTATTTCTTTAGCTTTTACCCATTTTCCTTCTTCTGGAATTGGTGCTGGTCCATGGTCTACTCCTTTTTTTACAACACACATTTCTTCTAATTCTTTTGAATAAATCATTTTCATTGCTCCTTTCAATACTTTATTTGTATATATGTTTTTAGGTAAACTACCTAAATTTAAAAACTTTTCTACTCTTCATTTATTTCATCTTCTGAAAATAATATTTGATTTCTAATTGGTTTATTCTTATTCTCATTGGTTGTTTTTGGTTTATTATTTTTTCCTTTGCCAAATTCTTCTTGTATTTTTTTCATTTTTTCTCGTGTAATATCATTTTGTGTCTTAACTACTGTTTCTGGTTTTTCACAATTTAATGTAACTCTATTTCCATCTTGTGGCTTATTTATTTTTTCATGATTTTGTCTATTTTTATAATATCTACTATTTCTATTATTTTTTATAATATATTGTTCCATAGAGCCCTGACCATGACTCCACATGGTATCTTCTTTTTTTCGAAAATTGGCATCCCAATTATTTTCTATTTTATGACTTTGAATTTGATTATATTTCTTTTTTATTCCACTGTCTGGTGTTTCATCTTCTCTTATATAACCATCATTTTCAAGTTCATCTTCTTCCGTATTATATTCGATAATATTTTTTGTATCTTGTTCTATATAGATACCTGCATTATACTCTTCTATTTCTGCTAAATTTCTGGCACCATTAAAATATCGATATAAAATATCTTTATCTTTTTTAGAAACCTGTTCTGGTCCAATTCCTAAGTATTTATATCTCCAAATCACATGACGTTCATAACTATTAAATGCATTATTTACCAAGTCTTCATAACTATATTCTGCTCGGAATTTCATATTGGTTATCGAAATGGTAAGATTGCTCCACATTTCTCCTGGAGTTGTTTTCTTAAATTCTCCTCTTAATTGTTTGATATCATCATATAATTTTTGAGCTAACTCTAAATATTGTTTTTCATCAATATTAAATTTACTTGGAACTTCATAAACATTCACAGGATTTTTTCTAAATATTCCTTTTGGGATATAATAGAAAAATAATTCTCCTGTTGGTTCTTTTTTACCATCTTCTATGACAGAACTATATAAATATATGGCTTCCCATTTTTCTGGTATCATATATAGCAATTTTCTTTGTATTTCTTCATACATTTCTTTTATCTGTTTCGTGTGATTTAACATATCCTTTTATTCCTTATCTAATAAACTTTCTCCTGTCATTTCCTCTGGTTTGTCTAGATGCATTAGATCAAGCATAGTTGGTGCTAAATCTGCTAATTTTCCACCTGATTTTAATTTTAATGTTGTATCTGGTGTTACTAATATGATTGGTACAGGATTTGTAGTATGCGCTGTATGTGGCTCTCCAGTCTTATAATCTATCATTTGTTCTGCATTTCCATGATCTGCTGTAATGATTAAATTACCTTGTTTTTCTTCTACTAAACTTACTACTTTTCCGACACATTCATCTACTGCTTCCACAGCTTTGATAGCTGCTTCTAAACTTCCTGTATGTCCAACCATATCTGTATTGGCATAGTTTAATATGATATTATCATATTTATCACTTTTAATAGCTTCTATTACTTTATCAGTTACTTCATATGCACTCATTTCTGGTTTCATATCATATGTTTCTACTTTTGGAGATGGTACTAATATTCTATCTTCTCCTGGATATTGTTTTTCTTCTCCACCATTAAAGAAGAAGGTTACATGTGCATATTTTTCTGTTTCTGCAATTCGTAATTGTGTATATCCTGATTTACTAATATATTCTCCAAATGTATTGTGTAAAGCTTCTTTTTTGAAGGCAATATGGACATTTGGCATGGTTTCATCATAGCTTGTGAAACATACATAATATAGATTTAAATCTTTCTTTGTTTCAAATCCGTCAAATTCTGGATCTACCAATGCTCTGGTAATTTCTCTTGCTCTATCTGGTCTAAAGTTAAAGAAAATAACAGAATCATTTTTCTCGATTTTTGCAATTGGTTCTTCACCATTACAAATAACGGTTGGTTCAACAAATTCATCAAATACTTCTTTTTGGTAAGAATCTTCAATTGCTTTTACAGCGCTTCCTGCTTTTATACCTTCTCCATTAACAAGTGCTTGATAGCATTTTTCAACTCTTTCCCATCTTTTATCTCTATCCATTGCATAAAATCTACCTGATAAACTTGCAATTTTCCCTACATTTTTTTCTTTCATTTTTTCTTCTAGCTTTACAATGTAGCTTTCTGCAGATGCTGGTGGTGTATCTCTTCCATCTAAGAAGCAATGTACATATACATTTTCAAAGTCTCTTCTCTTAGCCATTTCTAATAATCCATATAGATGACGATTATGGCTATGTACACCTCCATCTGATACTAATCCTAAAATATGTAATTTAGAATTGTATTTCTTACAATTTTCAATTGCTGCAATAAATTCTGGATTAGAAAAGAAATCTCCATCTTCTATTGATTTTGTGATTCTCGTTAGTTCTTGATATACAATTCTTCCTGCTCCAATATTAGTGTGTCCCACTTCTGAATTTCCCATTTGTCCTTCTGGTAATCCAACATGTAATCCACTTGTATAAATATCTGTATTTGGATATTTTTTCATTAGTCTATCAATATTAGGTGTTTTGGCCAATTTAATAGCATTTCCATCTTTATTTGAATTATCTCCAAATCCATCTAATATCATTAGCATTGTTAATTTATCTTTCATAATCTACCATCCTTTTCTCTAAGATTTAAAGTGTTTTTGCTGTATAAACAATCGACTGTTATCTTACCCTTATACATTTTATATAAGATTTTTCACATATATAAATTAAGTTTATTTGTCAAAGTTAACAATCTTTGAAAATTCTTCTGGATCTAAACTTGCTCCACCAACTAATCCTCCGTCTATATCAGACATGGTAAATAGTTCTTTTGCATTTTTAGATTTTACACTTCCACCATATTGTATTATAACGCTATCTGCTACATTTTGTCCATAAATTTCGGCAATTTTCTTACGGATATCTTTGATTGAGTTATTCGCATCTTCACTTGTTGCTGTTTTTCCTGTTCCAATTGCCCAAATTGGTTCATATGCAATAATGGTATTTTCTACTTGTTCATTTGTTAATCCTTCTAATGCTAATTCTGTTTGTTTTGTAATCACTTCTGCTGTTTTTCCAGCTTCTCTTTGTTCTAATGTTTCTCCTACACATACAATTGGTTTTAATCCATTTGCAAATGCTGATTTTATCTTTTTATTAACACTTTCATCTGTTTCATTAAAATATTGTCTTCTTTCTGAGTGTCCAATAATGACATATTCTACATTAATGGATTTTAACATTTTGGCTGATACTTCTCCTGTGTAAGCACCTTTTTCTTCAAAATGCATATTTTGCGCACCAATTTTGATATTCGTATTTTGTGCAGTTAATAAGGCATAAAATAAATCAGTATATGGAACACATAAAATAACCTCATTTTGTGTTTCACCTACTAATTTTGATAATTCGTCAATATATTTAATTGTCTCATCTGGAAGCATATTCATTTTCCAATTTCCTGCGATTACTTTTCTTCTCATAAAAAATTCCTCCATTCAAGCATTGTTTTGCTTTATTTATTATATATTATAATCATGTTATGTTTTTGGTGAATTTACATGATTATTAGTCCTTACAGACAGTCCTATTGTATAACAAAAGAGAATACTTTTCAAGTATTCTCCTAGTTTTTTCATATTATTTCGATATATTATTACATATATTTTTTATCTACTTACTTTACACAAATTTTATTTATCCATTAAAGCTTCAATTCCTGGTAATTTCTTTCCTTCTAAGAATTCTAGAGAAGCTCCACCACCTGTTGAAATATGTGTCATTTTATCTTCTAATCCTGCTTTCTTAACAGCTGCTGCTGAATCACCACCACCAATAATGGTTGTTGCATCAATTTCTGATAATACTTTTGCGATTGCATTTGTTCCAATAGCAAATTGATCAAATTCAAATAATCCTAAAGGTCCATTCCATACAACTGTTTTTGCTTTTCTTAATTCTTCCTCAAACATTTTAATCGTTTCTGGTCCAATATCAAATCCTTCCCAATCTGCTGGAATTTCTTTATAACTTACAATTTTGCTTTCTGTATCTGGTTTGAACTCTTTACCTACTTTTGTATCTACTGGAAGCATAAATTTAACACCTTTTTGTTTTGCTTTTTCCATTGCTTCTTTTGCTAAATCTAATTTATCCATTTCACAAATAGAATTTCCAACTTCATATCCTTGTGCTTTGAAGAATGTATATGCCATTCCTCCACCAATCATTAATGTATCTACTTTTTCTAATAAACTATCAATAACACCAATTTTATCAGATACTTTTGCTCCACCTAAGATAGCAACAAATGGTCTTTCTGGATTATTTACAGCATTTCCCAAGAATTGTAATTCTTTTTCAATTAAGAATCCTGATACTGCTGGTAAATAACTTGCAATTCCTGTTGTTGATGCATGAGCTCTATGAGCTGTTCCGAAAGCATCATTTACATATACTTCTGCCATTGAAGCTAATTTTTTACAAAATTCTGGGTCATTATCTGTTTCTTCTTTATGGAATCTTACATTTTCAAGTAATAAGATTTCTCCTTCTATTAAGTTGGCAGCTTTTGTCATTGCATCCTCACCAATAACATCTTTTGCCATGATAACTTCTTGTCCTAATAATTTTGATAATTCTTTGGCAACTGGTGCTAATGAAAATTCAGGTTTGAATTCTCCCTTTGGTCTTCCTAAATGTGATGCTAATATAATTTTACAATTTTGTTCTAATAAATATTTAATGGTTGGTAATGCTCCTACAATTCTTGCATTATCTGTTATATTTTGATGTTCATCCATTGGTACATTAAAATCACATCTAACAAATACTTTTTTTCCTTTCAAATCAATATCTTTTACTGTTTTCTTATTCATACTGAATCCTCCCTTTCCACTACATGAATTGATATGTAGTCCTCTTTCTCAACAGTTCTATTGTATAGCATTTTTTTGCAGTTTTCAAGTAGTTGTTTCAATAATTTTAATTAGTATACCCAATATTTTAATTATCTTTCAACTTTTCTATTTCTTCTTCTTTTAATCCTGTTATTTCTGCTATTTCTTTAGTTGACATCTTTCTTTCTAATAATTTCTTGGCAATTTTTAATTTGCTTTCTTTTTCTCCTTTTTCGATTCCTTCTTTTATTCCTTCTTTTATTCCTTCTTCTTTTCCCTTAGCTTCACCTTGTCTTCTTGCTTCGTACATTTCTGTATTATAAGTTAATCGACTTCTTTCCCTTATCTCGTATAACTCTCTTTCATATTCATCTGCACTCATTTGTGTTAATTGTTCTACTGCTTCTTTTATTTCTTCATTTTCTTTTTTGCATTCTTCCATCATTTTTCTATCTCCCCCAATCACATATAACCATTTTTCTAATAAATCTGCTACTTTTGGCTTTTTCTTCTTAAACTTTGGTAATTCTATGATATAGTATTTTACCATGTCTGTTAAATATTCTTCT